>NZ_JBTTDI010000002.1:0-244391 GCF_055796185.1 Bartonella sp. P12B
CGCTATTAATCTCTTGTTTCGTTCTCTTGTTTTGTTAGCACCTAGAAACAGTCCTGTAGAACTGATTAAACCAGACTGCCACATAAGTCTGACGACTACAACCCTCAGACGGAAAAAACCGCCACACCTCTGATGGAAAGAAATCCCATCATAATCACTAACCCAATCATAAGCAACTTTTTAGCATCAGCAACTGTTTGGAGCGGGTAGCGGGAATCGAACCCGCGTATTCAGCTTGGAAGGCTGCTGCTCTACCATTGAGCTATACCCGCATACCTACGTAGTAACTCTCCTTCGATGAATGGTGGAGGGGGTTGGATTCGAACCAACGTAGCATACGCAACGGATTTACAGTCCGCCCCCTTTAACCACTCGGGCACCCCTCCATTACACCGGCAAAGTCGCGCGATGAGGCATCACTACAACCAAAATTCGATCACTGATTCAATTCAAACTGGTTGCGAGGCGGTTATGACGATTACCATCGTATCTGTCAACAGAATAAATATGTTCTGTACAAATTTTCTGCTAATAATTTTAAATCATAGCTTTTTTCTATCTATTTTTGCTCTTAACACGTTATAAAGGAGCTATGAAAGAAAAAATATCAAAAAATTCTCATTATGCTCGTTTACGTCGCCGATATCGCGATACAAAAGGCTTCTCTTCTCGATCTGCTACATGCCTGAAAAAGGAAACCATTCCCTTACAACAAGGGAAAATTCGCCTTTATGGTATCCATTCAGTTCATGCTGCTTTAAAAAACCCAAAAAGAGCTTTTGGTTGTCTCTATGTTACACAAAATGCCTTAAAACGATTAAATATACCCGAATCAGATTTACCTTGTCCTCTTACAATATGCTCACCCAAACAACTTGACGCACTTGTTGGAAGCGATGCAGTTCATCAAGGTGTTGTTGTGGAAACTGCTCCACTTAAGCCATGCCAATTGTCTGAGCTAACGAATACTGATCTTGTCATCGTAATGGATCAAATTACTGATCCCCATAATGTTGGCGCTATTATGCGCTCGGCTGTTGCATTTAAAGCTGAAGCCCTTATTACAACATGTCGCCACTCCCCCCAAGAAAGTGGAGTCCTTGCTAAAGCCGCATCCGGAGCTTTAGAGCTGATTAATTACATCACTGTAGGAAACCTCGCCGAAGCACTACAAGAACTCCATAAAGCAGGTTTTATCAGTTTTGGACTCGATTCAGAAGGTGAATATCCTCTAGAAACAACACTAAAAGGAAATAAAATTGCTCTTGTTTTAGGAGCAGAAGGGAAAGGTTTACGTAAAAAAACACGTGAAACTGTTTATACGTTAGCACGTCTTGATATGCCTGGACATATTAAATCATTAAATGTTTCAAATGCAGCAACAATAGCACTTTATGCGGCTCATAAATATCTTAGAGCATAGTGTTTAATTTTTTCCGTGAAATATCAAAAAAACCAATCAACAAAAAGCCTGAAGCAAAGCCACCAATATGAGCCTCCCAAGCTATTGAAATGCCCTCTTCTTCAAACAGAAAAGAAGAAATACCTATAATAAAGTCAACACTCAGCAATAGACTCACGTAAACAAGTACTTCTCTTGAACATAGCGCTTGTTTGAGAGACAATAAAGAATCTAAAAATCTTTTATTCTGTGGATTGCCCCCCAAATAGCCTCGAGGAAAACCGTAACGCGCAAATGCACCCATCATCCCAGAAACTGCACCTGACGCACCAACAAGCGATATCGCACTGTCTTGATGAAAGACAAAATAAGTTAACACAGAGAGAATTGCTGTTAATCCCCAAAAAATCAAAAAACGTAAATTACCAAAATGTTTCACTAAAGGAGATCCAAAAACCAAAAGCCATGCCATGTTAAGAGTAACATGTTTCAAACTACTATGCATGAATGAATAACTAATAAGAGTATAACAAAATTTTAAAGGGTCAGCCTTGAAGAGTACTGGTGTAAAAGAAAAAAGTCCAAGACTTTTGATATAAAACTGCTCAGAAAAAAAATACTCTTGAATAAAATAAAAACCAAAACAAACTGCTATTAAAACAGCTATTGTCAATGGAACATTCAACAATGGCTCTCTAGGTTGTTTTGGTACAAACAAAGCATTCTTATACTGGTGATCAATATCTTTCATGATAAAAATCCATTGTATAAACCATCCTCTCTAGAGAATGAAGCTCTTTGCATAAAAGATTTGTTTTTATAGGAAAGAATCTCCAGATTTAATGTCCTTTTCATGGCCCTCTCTTAAAGCTCGAATGTCTTAATGTGAAAACATGTGTATCTTATACAAGGTATTAAAAAACAGATATGAAGACCATCACCCACAAAAGATCATCCTAAAAATTCGAATTAGCTGAAATCTCTACTATTACTCACCATATCGTAATGGCTAATTTGTTTAATGCACGTTTATCCCCCGCCCAAGATTCTATGTTATGAAATAAAACCCTCCCTATGTTGGCATTCTCTTTGTATATGAACGGTATTTTATACTTTACCAATTTGATAAGCGAGCGTTTTTAAGAAAATGAACGTAGAGTAAGTAGCTTATTTATGGACATCATTTCATACAAAAAATTATTTGAAGAACAGCTTTTAAGAATCCTGTTTGCAATCTTTTAACCAAATGTCATAAATAGGATGCTCTACAGCATTCAATCCAGGACTATCTGCAAACATCCATCCTGTAAAAATACGTCGCACTTTTTTATCGAGTGTCACTTCATTGACTTCAACAAAACCAGTCGTACGGGTTGGTTCATCTTTAGAGCTCGTATAGCATGCGCGTGGCATTACCTGCAAAGCACCATATTGATAAACTTTCCCGAGAGTCACTTCAAAACGCGTAGTTTGACCAGTAATTTTATCAAGACCCGCAAAAACAGCAATTGCATTGCTAACACGCTCGGCCTGCACCCCACCAACAGAGGGAAAAAATATTACAGTTTGTATGAAAAAAAAACAAAAAAAACGCTTCAACCCTAACACTAAAAAACCTTCTTCATATCAAAATAAACCGCACATAAAAATAATTTTTACTAATGAGATATAGCAAAATAAGGAAAATACACACCCCTCAAAATATTTTATTTCTTAGGTGACCATGCATCATAATCTTCAGACACACATGGACGTTCACCACCGTAAGGAATAGCCCCTTTTGGACGATAAGAATCACTTGTTCCTGTCATATTAGCAACGTGGGGTTTTTCCCATTCATAGGGCTGATAATTCTCCTGTGTTGGAGGGCTATCATAGCGATGATGAATCCAACCATGCCAACCTGGTGGAATAGTCGAAGCCTCAGAATAACTTTTATAAATTACCCAACGGCGCGCATAACCATCTTTATGCGTGCCTCCCTCATAATAAACATTCCCAAACTGATCTTCCCCGATGCGTTTACCTTTACGCCACGTAAAAAAGCGCGTATTTACCGTATTACCACTCCACCATGTAAAGATTTGTTTAAAAAAACTAGCCATCTTCTCTTCCATTTCTGCTAATACACTTACGAAAGTAATCGTTGGAATAAACATGTTGTAACATTTTAAATGGCTGAAAAATTTGCCTACAGAAAACCTACCACAACTTCATTTGAGAAGCGAATTCATATCCTCAACTATAAAATAACTGTATTTATAGACCTTCCTCTATCTCATAAAACTTAATCTTCTAACCCAAGTTTTTCCTTAACCTGTTTATTAACAGTTTGAGGATTTGCCTTCCCCCCTGTTGCTTTCATGACTTGTCCAACAAACCAACCAACTAAAGCAGGCTTTTGTTTTGCTTGTGTAACTTTATCTGAATTGTTGGCAATAATCTCATCAACAGCTTTCTCAATAGCCTTTGTATCTGTTACCTGCTTCATATTGCGCTCTTCGACAATCTGACGCGGATCTCCCCCCTCATTCCAAATAATCTCAAAAAGGTCTTTGGCGATTTTTCCAGAGATTGTTCCTTCTTTTATAAGGTCAATAATGCCTCCTAATTGCTTTGGTGTTACTGGCGTCTCTTCAATTCCACGATTATCTTTGTTTAAAGCACCCAAAAGATCATTAATCACCCAATTGGCAACGATTTTTCCATCACGTCCACGTGCTACTTCTTCAAAATAATCAGCAACGGCTTTTTCTGAAACAAGAATGGAAGCATCGTATGCAGTTAACCCCATCTCCTTGATAAAACGAGCTTTAATGTCATCTGGTAACTCCGGTAATTCGGCTGCCAAAGCATCAACAAAAGCCTGATCAAATTCCAATGGTAAAAGATCTGGATCAGGAAAATAACGATAATCATGTGCTTCTTCCTTTGAGCGCATAGACCGTGTTTCACCTTTAGCAGCATCAAAAAGCCGCGTTTCCTGATCTATAACACCGCCATCTTCTAAAATTGCGATCTGACGACGTGCTTCATACTCAATCGCTTGCCCAATGAAGCGAATAGAATTAACATTTTTGATTTCACAGCGAGTTCCAAAGCTCTCTCCAGGGCGACGAACTGAGACGTTCACATCGGCACGCATGGAACCTTCATCCATATTGCCATCGCAGGTATCCAAGTAACGGACAATCGACCGTAATTTAGTCATATAAGCTTTGGCTTCATCTGATGAACGCATATCCGGTTTGGAAACAATTTCCATAAGAGCGATACCAGAACGATTAAGATCTACAAAAGACATCGTTGGATGTTGATCATGCATCGATTTTCCTGCATCTTGTTCAAGATGTAATCTTTCAATCCCAATTTCAATGTCTTCAAACTGGCCGTTCGAATCTGGGCCGACCGATATAATAATTTTTCCCTCTCCTACAATCGGAGATCGAAATTGAGAAATTTGATATCCCTGTGGTAAATCTGGATAGAAATAATTCTTACGATCAAAAACAGATTTCAGATTAATCTTCGCCTTTAATCCCAAACCCGTTCGAACCGCTTGACGCACACATTCCTGATTAAGCACAGGCAACATACCAGGCATCGCTGCATCAATAAACGATACGTGATTATTTGGCTCAGCACCAAACTTTGTCGAAGCCCCTGAAAAAAGTTTCGAATTTGATATGATTTGCGCATGAACCTCCATACCTATGATGACTTCCCAATCACCGGTAGCTCCAGAAATAAAACGTTTAGAATCAGAAGTGCGCGTATCAACGATATTCATTGTTAATCCACTATCAATTTTTCTTAATATACTTGATGGCTAATCTAAAACGACTCTAAGTGCAAGCCTAGAATATAAATCTTATAAAAAAAGCCCGACTTCATCGGGCTTGCTTTGTTTATCTCAATACTAACTTTTTTTAGGTGCCTTTTTCTTAGTTGAAACTTTTTCTGTGGCTTTTTCCTTCACCGTAGATTTTTTCTTCTCAGGCTTTTTTTCTGTTAAATCTGTTTCGTCATACTCTTTCATCAGCTCTTCAACTGATACTTCTTTATCTGTGACCTTTATCCTTGCCAACAGATGATCAATGACTTTTTCTTCAAAAATTGGAGCCCGTAGATTTGCAACAGCTTCCGGAGTCTTACGGAAAAAATCCATAATTTCTTTCTCTTGTCCAGGATACTGACGAACCTGATCGAAAACCGCTGCTTTTAGCTCATCCTCACTAACAGTAACACCAACTTTCATTCCAATTTCAGAAAGCACCAAACCAAGACGAACACGGCGCTGTGCAAGTGCACGATACTCCTCCCGTGCCTGTTCTTCTGTAACACCTTCATCTTCAAAACTGCGCCCAGCTTTTTTTAAATCATCATTAACTTGAGTCCATATATTGTTAAACTCAATTTCCAAAAGTCCTTCAGGTATTTCAAAATTATAATCAGCATCTAAAGCATCAAGAATTTGACGCTTAATTTTTTGACGTGTCATTGAACCATACTGACTTTCAATCTGTCCACGAACAACTTCCCGCAAGCGACTTAAAGATTCTAACCCAACTTTTTGTGCTGCCTCATCATCAATTTTTAGCTCATCTGGCTTAGAGACAGCCTTAACAGTGATATCAAATTCTGCATCCTTACCAGCCAAATGTGCTGCATTGTAGTTATCAGGAAATTTAACAGAAATTGTTTTCGTATCACCTGCTTTCACGCCAACCAATTTTTCCTCAAAACCAGGAATAAATTGTTTTGATCCTAGAACCAATTGTGCACCACTATCCGATCCACCATCAAATGGAATGCCCTCAAGCTTACCAAGATAATCTATCGTAATACGATCGCCTTCTTCAGAAAGACCCTCTTTTAGTGAATAATTACGCGTAGAAGAGAGAACCTGCTTTACTTGATCATCAATCTCTTGTTCAGAAATGGTAGCAATTTCACGGATAATTTCAATATTTTCAAAATCTTTAATTTCAAATTTTGGTAAGACTTCATATTTTAAACTAAAAACAAAATCGGCTTTGCCATCCAGAATTTTTTCATCTTCATCTATATCAATTTGTGGCTGTAACGCCGAACGTTCGTTGCGTTCAGCTAAAATAGAATGCGGCGCATCACTGATAATCTCATTGATAATTTCCGCCATAAAAGACTTACCATACATTTTTCTTAAGTATCCAGCTGGCACCTTACCAGGACGAAAACCATTAAGCTTGATCTTACCCTTGGTATCATCCAACCGTTCATTTAATTTTTCTTCTAAATCTTGCGCCGGAACCACGATCTTAATCTCGCGCTTCAGTCCTTCGTTTAGCGTCTCGGTAACCTGCATTAAACAACCTCTATCTTTCTCGAGGAGAGGGGATCAACCCACTCTGATAATAATACCACATTCTAACACTTGAGTGTTAATACCATGAAATGGAATTCTTGATACATAGAAACCTTTAGTGCTCAAAAAATTCCTTTGGTGCGGATGGAGGGACTCGAACCCCCACGGTCTCCCGCCAGAACCTAAATCTGGTGCGTCTACCAATTTCGCCACATCCGCTCAAACTTACAAGCTAATAACCTTATACAGGAGGCGTTTCTATAGCATTGATTCAAGAAAAAAAGCAAATAAATATATAAAAAAAACCAAATGTCTCTTATTCTTACAAACTATAAAAAAAATCTATGCTTTTCATATAGAACTGCTTCCGCTAAAAGTACGTTATGTTAAAGATATTTAATACTCCAATCCATATCATCGGTGGCGGTCTAGCAGGAAGTGAAGCATGCTGGCAAATTGCTCAATCAGGAATCCCTGTTATTTTGCATGAAATGCGACCTAATAAGAAATCTGATGCCCATAAAACCGATAAACTTGCCGAACTGGTTTGTTCAAATTCCTTTCGTTCTGACGATTCATCTACAAATGCTGTAGGACTTTTACACGCTGAAATGCGATTGGCAAAATCCCTGATCATGAAGGCTGCAGATGCCAACAAAGTACCAGCTGGAAGTGCTCTTGCCGTTGACCGCGATGGATTTTCAAAAACTGTTACAGAATCACTTGAAAATCATCCTCTTATAAAAATAGAATACGAGGAAATCCAAGAGTTTCCTGAGGATTGGCATCATATTATCATTGCAACAGGACCCCTTACCTCACCAGCTCTTGCTCAAGCAATACAGACAATAACCGGAACAGAAGCTCTTTCTTTTTTTGATGCTATTGCACCTATTATTTATACCGATAGTATTAATATGAATACTTGTTGGCATCAGTCTCGTTATGATAAAATCGGTCCTGAGGGAACAGGAAAGGATTACCTTAATTGTCCCCTCGATAAAGAACAATATAACGCATTCGTTCAAGCATTAAAAATTGCAGAAAAAACAGAATTCCGCGACTTTGAAAAAACTCCCTATTTTGATGGGTGTCTACCAATTGAAGTTATGACTGAGCGCGGACTTGAAACCCTCAGACATGGCCCGATGAAACCTATAGGTTTAACCAATGCCCATAACCCTACAGTTAAACCCTACGCCGTTGTCCAATTACGCCAAGACAACAAGCTTGGAACCCTTTATAATATGGTTGGGTTTCAAACAAAACTGAAATATGGAGAACAAATTCGCATTTTTAGAATGATTCCTGGTCTTGAAAACGCTGAGTTTGCACGCCTTGGTGGACTCCATCGCAATACTTATCTCAATTCACCAATCATTCTTGATCAAACTCTTCGTTTAAAACAAAGACCCCAGCTGCGTTTTGCTGGACAAATTACAGGATGTGAAGGTTATGTCGAATCATCTGCAATAGGGCTTCTAGCCGGACGTTTTGCCGCTGCGGAATATCACCATAACTGCCCTTGCCTACCGCCATTAACCACAGCATTTGGGGCTCTTTTGAACCATATTACTGGGGGACATATCGTGAACAAAGAAGAAAAAAGACAATCCTTCCAACCAATGAACATTAATTTTGGACTTTTTCCTCCTCTTGATTCTCTTCAGTTCTCAGGAAAACGTTTATCAAGCAAAGAAAAAACATTAACAAAAAAACAAGCTATAACTACTAGAGCTCTCAACGATTGTATTCAATGGTTAGCTGACAGAGCACAAAAGAACCCCTTCTTATGATACTGACTGCCATAACTCATAAACGACACATTATATTTCATTATTTACTAAATGACATAAGAATTTTAAAAGACTTTTTCATTATAAATGATCCCATATGCTACCGTGAAAGTAACAAATATATTTCAATTATTAAGAATAAATAATACCATAAAGCATGTTACAGCACTGAGAGGATATCGAACAGATATCAGATCTCTAATGATTTTTAGATTACTGCCACAACTCTTTGCTCTACGAAAAGAACTTGTATGTTAGCATTAAACAATCAATCTTTATAAAATTTGCAAGAGTGTCTATAAGAAATTCTTTATTGGAAATATCTAAGTAAATACAAATCACACTCCCTCATACAAAAAGCATGATAAAATACTAAAAAAAACCCGTTTATATTTATAAATAAAATCGGGTTTTTTAGCGTTGCCTAAGTTATTTTTTATTAACAGCTTCTTTAAGACTTTTTCCTGCAGAAAATTTTGGCACAGAGCGTGCTGGAATATTAATTTCAGCACCAGTTGAAGGATTACGCCCCTTTGTAGCGGCACGATGAGAAACTTCAAAAGAACCAAAACCTGGAAGACGAACATCTCCCCCCGAAGCTAAAGCTTCCGTTACAGAAGCGATAAAAGCATCAACAACAGAGCCAGCTTGCGCTTTCGAAACACCTGCTTTTTCAGCAACAGAGCTAACCAATTCAGTTTTATTCATGGAACATTTCCTTTCCCTATATTACCGGATAACACAACATAACCGTGTTATCGACAGTTTATTGAAAAGTACAGCAAACAGAAGTCTTATTTTTATCCAAAACATTGTTTTTTTAGCAATAATCAAAGTTATTCACGGAATTTTTTACTTTTTTTTCAAAATAAATAAAAAACAACCCTGAAAATGGTTTCTTCTATGTTAAAAATACAATTGCAAATAAGACTAATGAATCAGTGAGCAATCTGTATTCCTTCACTATCGCTCTCTGTTCTCATAGGTACAGGGAGGGTGGACGGTTCTGTCCATTCAATAGGTTCAGGAGAATGAACCAAAGCATGCTTAAGAACTTCACTCACATGATTTACTGGGATAATCTCCATATTATTTTTGACATCATCGGGAATATCAATCAAATCTTTCGCATTTTCTTCAGGAATAAGCACTTTTTTTATCCCCCCTCGAAGAGCAGCCAAGAGTTTTTCTTTCAATCCACCAATTGGTAAAACACGACCACGCAAAGTTATTTCACCAGTCATTGCTATATCTTTATGGACTGCTATCCCTGTAAGAACTGAAACAATTGCTGTTACCATGGCAATCCCTGCTGATGGACCATCTTTAGGTGTAGCACCCTCTGGAACATGAACATGGATATCGCGTTTATCAAAAAGTGGAGGCTCAATACCAAAATCGACAGCACGAAAACGCACATAAGATGCTGCTGCTGAAATTGATTCTTTCATGATATCACGCAGATTTCCAGTTACGGTCATCTTGCCTTTTCCTGACATCATAACGCCTTCAATGGTCAACAGCTCTCCACCAACTTCTGTCCAAGCAAGACCAGTTACAACACCAACCTGATTTTCTCCCTCAATCTGGTTATAGTGGTAACGTTTAACACCTAGGTAATCATCAATATTATTTTCTGTAATCTTTACGGATTTTTGATGTGTTTTAAGAATTTTTGTAACTGATTTGCGTGCTACCTTCATTAATTCACGTTCAAGGTTACGAACTCCTGCCTCACGTGTATAAAATTGAATAATCGATCTTATAGCACCATCAGAAACGCTGAACTCTTTTTTAGATAAACAATGATCTTTCAAGGCTTTTGGTAAAAGATGCTGCTTAACAATCTCCATTTTCTCACATTCAGTGTAGCCAGCAATACGGATAACTTCCATTCGATCCATTAACGGACCTGGAATATTAAGTGTATTGGCTGTTGTAATAAACATGACATCAGAAAGATCGTATTCGACTTCCAAATAATGATCAATAAAAGTGCCATTTTGTTCAGGATCAAGGACTTCTAACAAAGCCGATGAAGGATCTCCACGAAAATCCTGCCCCATTTTATCAATTTCATCAAGTAAGAAAAGCGGATTAGATCTTTTAGCTTTTTTCATAGACTGAATAATTTTCCCAGGCATCGAACCAATATATGTTCGGCGATGTCCACGAATTTCTGCCTCATCCCGCACCCCACCCAATGAAATACGAACATACTCACGCCCCGTCGCTTTTGCAATAGAGCGGGCTAATGATGTTTTTCCTACACCAGGAGGACCTAATAAACAAATAATAGGACCCTTTATTTTCAAGGCTCGACTTTGCACTGCTAAATATTCGATAATTCGTTCCTTGACTTTTTCAAGACCAAAATGCTCATTATTCATCACCTTTTCAGCAAAGTCTAAATTGTTTTTAATCTTCGACTTTTTGCCCCAAGGCATTGCTAATAACCAATCAAGATAGTTACGGACAACTGTTGCTTCCGCAGACATAGGGGACATATTTCGTAATTTCCTTAATTCTGCCCCTGCTTTCTCGTTTGCTTCTTTGGAAAATTTTGTTTTCTTAATACGCTCCTCTAGTTCAGAGAGCTCATCGCGGCTATCATCCCCTGCTCCTAACTCTTTCTGAATAGCCTTCATCTGCTCATTAAGATAATATTCCCGTTGATTTTTTTCCATTTGCCGTTTAACATGCGAACGGATACGCTTTTCAACCTGCAAAACAGAAATTTCTCCTTCCATGAAAGAAAGAACACGTCCAAGGCGATCGCGTATAGGTAATAACTCTAATATTTCCTGTTTTTCTGAAAGTTTAATCATCAAATGAGAAGCAATAGTATCGGCAAGCTTAGAAGGATTATCAATCTGTCCAATAGCATTGACAACTTCAGGAGAAATCTTTTTATTCAGTTTTACATAATTTTCAAAATAAGCAATTACTGACCTTGAAAGAGCTTCAATCTCAACATCATTCTCTCTAATCTCTTCTATGACAGTCGCATAAGCCTGATGATAATCTTCATTCGCGGTAAAGTGGCTAATTTTTGCACGTGCAATGCCTTCAACCAAAACTTTTACTGTTCCATCAGGAAGCTTTAAAAGTTGTAGAATATTAGCAAATGTACCAATATCATAGATATCTTCTGATTTTGGATCATCATCAGAAGCATTTTTTTGTGTCACCAACAGTATCTGTTTATCAACCGCCATTGTTTCTTCAAGAGCACGAATCGACTTTTCTCGGCCCACAAAAAGCGGAACAATCATATGTGGGAAGACAACAATATCACGAAGAGGCAAAACAGCGTAAAACCCCTCTCTTCCTTCATCTGTCTTTTCATCAATATATTGCATAACTCTCCTTTCTGGAGCCTATAATCTATCCACTTACACAAGCCCACCCTTAGAAAAACTTTATTCTGAAATACATGAAGTAGTAACTGTAAATATATAAATCAAGCATTATGACTATAATATTCAAAAAGTCCCATCCTCAAATGATATTATTACTAATTCTCATATCATACAACATCATGCCGACACATTCTCTTTATCTTCTACACGTTCTGAATAAATGTAAAGAGGACGCGCTTTTCCATCAACGACATCGCTCGAAATGACGACTTTCTGAACACCCTCAAGAGATGGCAGCTCAAACATAGTCTCAAGAAGAATCTTCTCCATGATCGAACGTAAACCACGTGCACCGGTTTTACGCTCAATGGCTTTTTTAGCAATAACCCGTAAAGCATCTTCATGAAATGCTAGCTCGACATTTTCCATCTCAAAAAGACGCTGGTATTGCTTCACTAAAGCATTTTTTGGTTGTGATAAAATTTGCACAAGAGCGTTAACATCTAAATCTTCTAAAGTGGCTACAATAGGAAGGCGGCCAATAAATTCTGGTATCAAACCAAATTTTATAAGATCTTCAGGCTCTAAATCGCGAAAAATTTCACCAACACAACGTTCATCAGGCGCTTTAACAGTAGCAGAAAAACCAATAGAAGTTTTTTCACCGCGTCCTGAAATAATTTTTTCCAAACCAGCAAAAGCTCCCCCACAAATAAATAAAATATTTGTTGTATCAACTTGTAGAAACTCTTGTTGTGGATGTTTCCTCCCACCTTGAGGAGGAACAGAAGCTATCGTTCCTTCCATAATTTTTAACAACGCTTGCTGAACACCTTCCCCCGAAACATCTCTTGTAATAGAAGGATTCTCAGCTTTACGAGAAATCTTATCAACCTCATCAATATAAACAATGCCACGCTGTGCACGTTCAACATTATAGTCAGCGGCTTGAAGAAGCTTTAAAATAATATTTTCAACATCTTCACCTACATAGCCTGCTTCAGTCAAAGTGGTTGCATCCGCCATCGTAAAAGGGACATCAATAATACGCGCCAATGTTTGTGCTAGATAAGTCTTACCACATCCCGTTGGACCAACGAGGAGAATATTCGACTTTGCTAACTCGATATCATTGCTCTTAGACTGATGTGCAAGCCGCTTATAATGATTATGGACAGCTACAGAAAGAACACGCTTTGCATGTTGCTGACCAATGACATAATCATCAAGAACTTTTATAATTTCCTGTGGAGTAGGAACACCATCACGCGCCTTAATCCCAGAAGATTTATTTTCTTCACGAATAATATCCATGCAAAGCTCTACACATTCATCACAAATGAACACCGTAGGCCCTGCGATGAGCTTACGCACCTCATGCTGACTTTTGCCGCAGAACGAGCAATAGAGAGTATTTTTCGATTCGCTCCCGCTATTGCCAATTTTGCTCATTTTTCTTTCCTTTCACCACGGTATATGAATACTTCGTCTTTTCAAAGGAAGCTTTTCATAACGAAAACTATAAAGACATATATAAAAAACTGCGTGTCATAATATTTTTAGGTATTTTTCTCTTATTTTCGCGATATTTTTACAAAAATCTCTCTTTAAAGTAGTCCTTTTTTCTATAAAAACTCTTAATCTTTTTCAGTTTCTTCTCGATATTGTATAACATCATCAACTAAGCCAAATTGCTTGGCTTCTTCCGCTGTCATAAAATGATCACGATCAAGCGTTCTTTCAATAATCTCATAGTCTTGACCTGTATGTTGAACGTAAATTTCATTGAGACGCCGTTTCATCTTTATAATATCTTGTGCATGGCGTTCAATATCTGAAGCCTGACCTTGAAAACCTCCAGATGGCTGATGCACCATAATACGTGCATTGGGCAATGTAAAACGATGCCCCTTCGCTCCAGCCGTTAGAAGTAATGACCCCATAGATGCAGCCTGCCCCATGCAAAGCGTAGAAACAGGGGGGCGAATAAACTGCATCGTATCATAAATCGCCATACCAGATGTCACAACACCGCCAGGCGAATTAATATAAAGGCTAATTTCTTTCTTAGGATTTTCCGCTTCCAAAAAAAGCAATTGTGCACAAACAAGCATCGCCATACCATCTTCAACGGGACCATTAATAAAAATAATCCGCTCTTTTAAAAGACGGGAAAAAATATCATAGGCCCGCTCACCACGATTAGTCTGTTCAATAACCATAGGAACAAGGCTTAATGCTGTTTTCATTGGATCACTCATCTTTTTACTTTCTGTTCATATAACAATCGCTCTTTACGCATTCAATGCTTCCTTCCATAAGCCAACACTCCTCCCTGACGCAAGCTACAATAACGCTCTTTAAGTAAAATTAAAATCCAATTAGTTAAAATAGAAATAATAACCCTACCTAAATAAATTATGTGCATCAGAAATGCGAGACACTGCCCAATGGTAGAAGCTTCCTTCCTGAGGTCTCTGAGTGGTCTTTGCCTTTCTATGAATATGAAATCCTATTAAACGCGGATCCGCAAGCAGCTTAACGCCAAAAGCTGGATCAAAGATGCGTTCAGTTTTTCTCCCCGTCCAATAATAAAAAGTTTCCTTTTCTTTTGCTTCATGAAAAAAACCATATCGTTTGGCTAATCGCGAAATACCATCATTACCAAATATCGTAACTCCAAGATTTCCCGGTAAAATCGGCATTTTTTTCCTTTTTAACCAGAATGATTTCCAAACACGACGTTTAAATCCAAGCCAATCAGGAATCATTTCTGTGCCTGCCCAATAATCTTCAAACACCTTTATAATAGGGTTGTTGGGTGGAAAATAAAGTGCAGAAACTCCCACTCTTAACGTATTTTCTCTTGCAAGCCAAACCTTATTTGTATCTGGGTGAAACTGTTTAACCAGATAAACGTCTGTATCTAACCAAACACCTTGCTAATATTTCAACAGCATAATACGAAAAAAATCTGAAAACTGAACAATTGTACATCCTAGTTTTTCTTGAGAAAAGTTGGGGTCGAGGCGATAAATAGCTGAATGTGGTAAAATTGATTCGGCTTCATGCAATTCAACACCAACGGGTAAATTTTCTACTTTATCATAGCTAAAAAGTTTAACCCGTTGACCAGTTTTAACCATTGAGGACAAACAAAGCCTATCAACTAATCTTAATGGCCCCTTATACCAAAAAGTGCAAATATCCATAAGCAATATCTCAAAAATATTCTAAACTGACACGAAAGAGCTGCTCAACATCACGCACATAATCAGAAAGGGCAAAAATTACTATCCGATCACCAGATAAAATACGCGTATCTGCTGAAAGCTGTATGATTGTTTTATTGCGATAAATTGCACCAATTCTCAAACCATCTGATAAACCTAGCTCTGACAATGATTTCCCAACCAATGAAGATGTTTGCATCACTTCAGCCTCAATAATTTCTGCCTGCCCATTAAAAACAGAATGAACAGCACGAATACGTCCACGACGCATTTGTTGCAAAATTCTCGATATCGTAACACTATGTGGATTAAGATATGCATCTACTCCAACGGCACGGCTAAACTCTTGATAAGCAACATTGTTGATCAATACCATATTGGCTTTGCATCCCAATCTTTTAGCAATAATAGCACTTAAGAGATTGACTTGATCCTGATTGGTCAATGTAATCATTAAATCAGCTTGATTAATTCCAGCATCTTGGAGGATCACTGGATCTAACACGTTACCATATAAAACAGTCGTTTTTTCGAGTTGATCAGCAATTGTTAACGCTCTTTCTCTCTGCGATTCTATAATCTTCAATTTTAATTTATGAAAGCGCTTTTCAATAGCCTGAGCGACATAAAGACCAATGTGACCACCTCCTGCAATAATCATGCGATGCGCATCTTGTTCTTTATGACCGAAAAGCCCAACTGCCCGACGCATCTGATCACGAGCAACAACAAGATAGGTCACATCACCAACGCGTAACTGCGTCTCTGAATGTGCCACTAATAATTCTGAGCCACGTTTAATAGCGGTAACTGTCGTACAAAGATCGGGAAAAAGCTCTGTTAATTGACGCAAAGGTGTATTAATAACCGGACAATCTTCCATACATTCCAAAGCTAACGCCACAACATCATCATTACAAAAATAAAGAACATCTATTGCACCAGGTAAAGCAATACGACGCAGAACCATTTCCCCAACTTCAACTTCTGGCGAAATAACCACATCAATGGGAATATTCTCTCTAGAAAAAAGTGTTTTATAGCGTGGTTCTAAATAAGATTGTGAACGAATACGTGCTATTTTTGTTGGAACATTAAATAATGAATGTGCTACTTGGCAAGCAACCATATTGACTTCATCAAATAAAGTGACCGCAATCAACATATCAGCTTTATCTGCATCGGCAGCTAAGAGAACTTCAGGACGTGAACCATGACCAACAAAACCTCTCACATCCAATGTATCACGAATTTTTTCAATCAATCTTGTTTCAATATCAATGACAGTGACATCATGATTTTCAGCAGCAAGACGCTCTGCTATCCCATAACCAACCTGTCCTGCTCCACAAATAATAACACGCATGATCTTAAGAAACTCCAAGTGCTTTAAGCTTACGGTGCAAAGCTGAACGCTCCATACCTATAAATTCGGCTGTCCGTGATATATTTCCGCCCAAGCGCCCAATTTGTGCCTCTAAATACCTCTTTTCAAATAATTCCCGTGCTTCACGCAATGGTAAATCCATTATACTCTCCTCTGTATCCATTTGAATGCGCGGCAAAGAATCACTCACTTCGCTAGGAAGAAACTCTGCTGTTATTGGACCATCGCCATCACGCACAAGAATGAGAAGGCGCTCAATATTATTGCGTAATTGCCGGACATTACCCGGCCAAGCATGTGTCTGTAAAATAGCGATAACATCATCACTGATTTCACGAGGTTTAATACCAACCTGCTGCGATATTGTTTTAACAAAATGCCGCACGAGTTCTGGAATATCTTCACGACGTGCAGATAAGGGTGGAACAGTAATCGGAACAACCGAAAGGCGATGAAAAAGATCTTCTCTAAAGCGCCCATCAGAAATGAGATTTTCAAGATTTTGTGCGGTTGAGGAAATGATACGCACATCAACCTTAACACGTTTTGTCCCACCTACCCTTTCAAAGGTCTGCCCCGTCAATACTCGAAGAATTTTACCTTGAGTCTCCCGTGGCATATCAGCAATTTCATCAAGATATAATATTCCACCATGGGCTTCTTCTAAGGCACCGATCTTACGCTCTCCCCCCTCCATTTCGCTGCCAAACAATTCTATTTCCATTCTTTCCGGAGTAATCGTTGCGGCATTTATTGTAACAAATGGTCCATTTGAGCGCGTGGAAAGAGCATGAATAGCACGTGCAACCATCTCTTTTCCCGCTCCTGACGGACCCGTAATCATGACGCGACTATTGGTTGGTGCCACTTTTTCTATGATTTGCTGTAAATGTTTTATCGCCGTCGATTTTCCTAGCAACTCCAATGTTTCACTCGAGCGTTTTCGCAATTCTAAAAGCTCACGTTTTAAATTTGAGTTTTCAAGTGTCCGTTCAGCAACCAAGACAAGCCGATCAGCTTTAAAAGGTTTTTCAATAAAATCATAAGCCCCTCGTTTTATAGCAGAAACAGCCGTCTCAATATTACCATGACCAGAAATCATAACGACTGGAAGAGCGGGATAACGCGTTTTAATTTCATCAAGGAGAGCCAAACCATCAAGACGGCTTCCTTGTAACCAAATATCTAAAAAAATAAGCTTTGGAATACGCTCACTAATTTGTGCTAAAGCTTCGTCAGAGTTACAAGCAACACGTGTTTCATAACCTTCATCATCTAAAATACCAGCAACAATCTCACGAATATCTGCTTCATCATCAACAATTAAGATATCTGATACCATTCTATTCCCCTATCTTACGCCTTGTCACTTGTGTAACATTTTCCTGCTTAACCCCATCTGCTGGAAATATCAAACGGATCATCGCACCTTTCCCTTCATAAAAACCCTTCGGCGCATCATGCAACTCCATGGAACCGCCATGATCTTCTATAACTTTACGCACGATCGCTAATCCGAGCCCTGTTCCTTTTTCTCGCGTTGTTATATAAGGTTCTAATATTTTTTGTCTTTGCTCTTTAGGAAGTCCCTTACCGTTATCAATAACATCCACAACCACGCATCCTTCTTGACTATAAGAACGTACAAGAATATGACCATGGACACTTTCCTCTCGCATGACCGAATCTATAGATTCGCTTGCATTTTTGATAACATTGCAAAAAGCTTGCACGATGAGACGATTATCAAATGCACCCATAAGAGGTACACTTCCTAAATCTTGCTCAAAATGAATATCATGTCGCGTAACTTCTATCAAAAAACATGCTTCACGCAACAATCCGCGTATATCTAAAACATTCATTTGTGGTTTGGGCATACGGGCAAAAGAAGAAAATTCATCAACCATACGCCCAATATCTCCAACCTGTCGAATAATCGTATCAACACATCGCTCAAAAACCTCCCGATCCTGTGTGATAACGTTATTATAACGTTTGCGAATACGTTCAGCTGACAATTGAATAGGTGTAAGCGGATTTTTGATTTCGTGGGCTATACGGCGTGCAATATCTGCCCATGCCGATGTCCGTTGCGCCGCAACAAGATCTGTAATATCATCAATCGTTAGAACCCAAGACTGCCCCTGTCCATCATCTTCTTCCATTGTAATTTGTACATTACAAACGCGTTCTTGCCCTGCCACGCTTAGAGTGACCTGTTCACGATGGTTCTTACGATCTAATGAACGCGCAAACTGAAAAACCTGCCAAATTTCATCACTTAACGATAAAAGGCTGTGCCCAATAACTTGTTTAGAGCGAAGACTAAACATTGTTTCCATAGAACGATTTATAATTGTAATATCACCATTATCATCAATGCCCGCCACTCCTGCTGTTACACCAGATAAAACAGCTTCAGAAAAGCGCCGTCTCTCATCAATTTGATCGCGAACGGCAATCAGCTCATTGCGTCGACTTTTTAGTTCACTGACCATATAATTAAAAGTTTTTGATAATTGTCCAATATCCCCATCTTTCGCGCGTACAGGCACAAAAACTTCCATATTCCCTAAAGCTACATCATCAGCAGCACTAATGAGACGGCGAATAGGACGTACCAAACGATCAGCAACAGCAATACCAGCCCAAATAGCCGATAAGAATAAACTAAAAAAAAGACAGAGATAAAGCATACCAAATGCTATCTGTGTTAGCAGACGATTTTCATTTAAATCGCGATAACGATCTGTATTAACTTCTGTCAAACGCAAAGCAGAGAGAACTTCTTTATCAACATCACGCACCAAATATAAAAATGTGTTTGGAATATTAGTAAATTTTAAAACAATGCCAAAATAATCATGAACCCCCGGTTGAAAAGAAAAAGGCCTCGCACTGGTCGCCCGCTCAATGAGATGAGAAGGAGGTATCGGTAGCTTATCTTCATCACCAAGATCGCTTGATATAAAAACAGTTCCGCTAGAACTTAGCAAAAATGCACCACGTAAATTGCGCCCTATAGCATGACGCGTCAATTGCATTCTATACTCAGCGGGATTGCGCTCTAAAAGCCTTTTATTATCAAGTGCAAATGCCATAGCGTAAGATAAATTTTTCAAATTTTGTAGCATTTCATCTGCATAAGCATTCGCTAAATCGATAGAAGAACCTACTATTTGCCGTGTTGTTGTATCAAACCATCGATCAAGTCCTAAATTTAGGGCAGGCCCTGATACAAGAGCGACAGCAACAGCCGGCATTGTTGCGACAAGTGCAAACAATGAAATAAGGCGCACATGAAGACGAGAACCCGCACGCCTTGAACGCCACGCACGAATGATGGGGATCATCTCATAAAAAACAATGATCACAAGTCCTAAAACCCAAACACTATTAACCCCTATAAGTATAAGAGTTACAGCTCTACTAGGAACAACAGGAGTCAATCCAATAAGAATGATAAATGAAACAGATGCTGTTAGCAAAGCCAACACAATAATTGTAATCCCTAAAAAGATATACATCTTACTTAAGCGATACAACTCATCGCTAGAGGTATTTTGATCTATATCTTGGAGCTTCGTTATAGATGTTGTCTTCATCATGAGCTTACATACCCTTATCCCATTGTTTCATATAACCTCTTGCGACAAAAGTTGACAATACCAATACCACATTTAAAATAGAGCCAATCTAACAAATAAAGAAAGAACTTCTACATTTGACAAATTATCTTTAAAATAAAACGTCTACGGTGATAGTTTATAAAGGAGATGAGATGCGGTTAACCAAACAGACAAATTATGCACTTCGAATGCTCATGTACTGTGCAGATAATCAAGGATCTCTCAGTCGCATTCCAGAAATAGCCAAGGCATATGCCGTATCCGAGCTTTTTTTATTTAAAATTCTTCAACCACTTGTTGAAGCAGGCTTTATACAAACAGTCCGTGGACGCAATGGAGGCGTTAAATTGGCTAAACCCGCAACCGAAATTTCGGTAGCCGATGTTGTGAAAGTAACAGAAGATAACTTTTATATGGCAGAATGTTTCGATGTTGCTGAATCGAACTGTCCATTAATAGATTTTTGTGGTTTAAATGCCGCCCTTCAAAAAGCATTAAATGCTTTTTTTGATGTTTTATCAGTGATATCTCTTGCTGATCTAAAACGGAAAAACTTTCAAAATCAATTGAAATTTGACGGTCATAAAACAATCAACTAAGCAATATAAAAGGAGAGAAAATATTTCTATTGCAGCGATAATATTAGCCGCTGGACGCGGTGAAAGAGCAGGATCTCCACAAAAAACTCCCAAACAATACCGACTTCTAGGAAAAGAACCGGTTATTTATCATACTGTGCGCTGTTTTGTACAGCATCCAGCCATTACAATGATTGTTCTTGTTATTCATCCAGAAGACCATCAAATTTGTGAACAAGCTATTGCTGATTTTAAAGAACATCTTATTATCGTTGAAGGAGGGAATACACGTCAAATATCCACCTTAAATGGACTGCATGCACTTAAAAATTTTAAGCCTCAATATGTGCATATTCACGATGGTGCACGTCCCTTTATCGAAAATCAATTCCTCGAGAAAATTCATACCACCATCAACCAAAAAGAAGGTGTTCTTCCTGTCCTTGCTGTCTCTGACACCCTTAAACGTGTAAATGACGCACATTATGTTTTAGAAACAATTGCCCGCACCCATCTCTATAGTGCGCAAACTCCACAGTGCTTTCCCTTTGAAAACATCTTAGCTGCTCATGAAAAAGCAAGGCAAGCTTGTAAACAAGAATTTACTGATGATTCTGCAATTGCCGAATGGTTTGGAATTCCTATGCGCACCATTCCTGGGGATCCTAACAACATAAAAATTACATGGCACGAAGATTTTAAGACTGCACATTTATATCTCCAGAAAAAAATGCAAATGTTTCCTGATATCCGTACTGGCAATGGTTATGATGTTCACTCTTTCGAAGAAGGATCTTCTCTTACATTATGCGGCGTAAAAATCCCTTTTCATAAAAAATTAAATGGACACTCTGATGCTGATGTCGCTTTTCATGCATTAACAGATGCCCTGCTCGCTACACAAGGAGCAGGAGATATAGGCACGCATTTTCCTCCCTCTGATCCTCAATGGAAAAATGCATCTTCAGAAATTTTTCTCCGTTATGCTCTTGATATTGTTAAACAAGCAGGAGGACGTATTGCCAATGTTGATATTACACTGATCGCCGAAGCCCCGAAAATTAGCCCCTATCGTCATAAAATGGTAGAAAATCTTATGGATGTGCTCACAATTTCAACCGATCGGATTTCTATCAAAGCAACAACAAACGAAAAGCTCGGATTTATTGGTCGTGGGGAAGGCATTGCGGCTTTTGCAACAGCTAACGTTCTTTATCCAGGAGAAATTCCAAAATGACAGATTCTTGTGAAAAACAAGCACATAACGTGCTGACAGCTTGTCGCCAAAAAAGCTTACTCTTAACAACTGTCGAGTCTTGTACAGGAGGCCTCATTGCTGCTAATCTCACTAATATTGCAGGATCATCAGATGTTCTCGATTGTGGATTCGTTGTTTATTCAAATGAAGCTAAAACGCGTCTTATTGGCGTATGTGCTGAGCTTATAAAAACGCACGGTGCTGTTTCAAAAGAAGTTGCTCTTGCAATGGCTGAGGGCGGATTAAAATACTCACACGCCGGAATTGCAGTTTCTGTAACAGGAATTGCTGGACCAGGAGGAGCAAGTCTCAATAAACCTGTAGGACTTGTACATTTTGCAGTTGCTTACAAAAATCATAGAACTCTGCACAAAGAAATGCATTTTGGTAACCTTGATCGCAACACTATCCGCGATGCAGCCGTTAAAAATGCTTTGAAAATGGTCTTGCAATCTCTCCAATGAAGTCTAAAATTCAATTCTCAAATTTTATGCTACCACAAGGACAACCGGTGAAATTCGATACATATCGTGTAAATATCAACTGAATAAATTATGTTGCCGGATGTCCATAAATTTGATGTGCGCGCATTTCAAAAGCATCGGTAAACTTACGAACTGCAATGTCAAACATTGATCCCATCACTAATCCAAGCATTTTGCTTTTAAATTCATAATTAATAAAAAACTCTACCTTACATGCATTAATATTTTCAATATCTTGAAAATCCCAACGATTTTCAAGATATCTGAATGGACCATCAATATATTTGACCTCTATAAGATTTTCCTTTGGCTGAAGAAATACCTGAGTGGTAAAAATTTCTCGGATAAGCTTATAACCAATGATCATATCAGCAAGAATTAATGTTTTTCCCTCATATTCCTTACGAGAACGTACTATTAACCCTTCACACATTGGTAAAAACTCAGGATAATGCTCAATATCTGAAACAAGATCAAACATTTCACGGGCACTATGGGCAATCTGCCGATGTGTTGTAAAAGTCGGCATAATTATCTCTGTAAGGCAAATTTCTCAGCACGTGCTTTTTGTAAAATCGCGAAATCATCGCCAGCATGATGAGATGAACGCGTCAAAGGATTGGAAGCCATATGTAAAAAACCTTTCACTTTACCAATTTTGGCAAAAGACTCAAATTCTTCAGGAGGCACAAAACGAATAACTGGATGATGCTTGCGCGTAGGCTGCAAATATTGCCCTATTGTCATAAAGTCAACATCAGCAGAACGCAAATCATCCATTAATTGAAGAATTTCATTTCGCTCTTCTCCAAGACCAACCATAATTCCTGATTTTGTAAAGATCGTTGGATCAAGTTCTTTAACGCGTTGCAAAAGCCGAACTGAATGAAAATAACGTGCTCCTGGACGAACTTTTAAATATTTAGAAGGAACGGTTTCTAAATTATGATTAAAAACATCAGGCTTAGCAGCAACAACAACTTCTAAAGCGCCATCCTTATGGCGAAAATCAGGTGTAAGAACTTCAATTGTCGTCTTGGGAGTTTTTCGACGAATCGCATCAATAACTTTTGCAAAATGCTCAGCACCACCATCAGCAAGATCATCACGATCAACTGATGTAATGACAACATGTTTTAGAGCCATCTGTGCTACAGCATCCGCCACACGTTCTGGCTCATTATCATCAACAGCAAGCGGAATACCTGTCGCAACATTGCAAAATGCACAAGCCCGCGTACATATTTCGCCTAAAATCATAAAGCTGGCATGCCGCTGGCTCCAGCATTCGCCAACATTGGGACAACCGGCTTCTTCACATACGGTCACTAATTTATGAGTGCGCACAATACCATGCGTTTCTTTATAGACCTGTGATGTCGGTGCTTTTACCCGAATCCAATCTGGTTTTTTTTGAATGCTTGTATCCGGACGGTGTGCTTTTTCAGGATGACGCAAACGTCTATTCGTAACTCTATCAACAACCGTAACCATTTAAGCCTTTGCCCTATCAATATAGAATGACAATGAAAAATTAAATATAAAATCTTTCATACAATCTAGCCATCAAGCATTTAAAACTTGACCATAAGCATCCAATACACTTTCTTTCATCATTTCCGATAATGTCGGGTGTGGAAAGACAGTATGCATCAATTCTTGCTCGGTTGTTTCAAGATTCATGGCAATAACAAAACCTTGAATCAATTCTGTTACCTCTGCTCCTACCATATGTGCACCAAGAAGCTGCCCCGTTTTTTTATCAAAAATAGTTTTCACTAATCCTTGGTCTTCACCCAAAGCAATCGCTTTGCCATTCGCTGAAAAGGTATAACGACCAACACGGATATCATAACCTGCTTCTTTTGCAGCAGCTTCTGAAAGCCCTACAGATGCAACTTGCGGTGTACAATATGTACATCCTGGAATTTTCCTCTTATCAAGCGGATGAACATTTTCCAAGCCTGCAAGATGTTCAATGCATATCACGCCCTCTTCTTCTGCTTTATGTGCCAACATAGGAGGACCAGCAACATCACCAATAGCATAGATACCCTCGACACCTGTCCAACTCCATTCGTCGGTTACAATACACCCGCGATCCGTTTTTATACCCAATGCTTCTAATCCTAGATTCTCAATATTACCTTGAATTCCAACAGCTGAAATCATCCGATCAGCTGTAATTATTTCTGTCTTACCCTTCACATCAATATGTGCTGTAACAAAATCAGAAGCTTTTTCAACTTTGGTTACTTTTGCCTGTGTGAGAATGCGTATACCTTTTTTTTCTAACTGTTTACGAGCAAAGGTTGAAATTTCAATATCTTCAGCAGGCATGATATAAGGCATCATTTCAACAACAGTAACCTTAGCTCCCATATCATGATAGAAAGAGGCAAATTCAATACCAATTGCTCCAGACCCCATTATCAAAAGTGACTTCGGCATTGCCTGTGGAATCATCGCTTCAAAATAAGTCCAAATGAGCTTTCCGTCTGGCTCAATACCCAGAAGAGAGCGAGGACGTGCACCAGTTGCAATAATAACGTGCTTTGCTTGATAAATCCCCTCTCCTAATGTCCCTTTAGGGACTGGACTTTGCGGTTGCATAATCGGTTTAGACGATGAAGAAACCATAATTTCCGCAGGTTGGTTTCCTTTAGTTCCCTTAATAAGCTTTGCTTCACCCCAAATAATGTCGATTTTGTTTTTTTTCATTAAAAAACCGACACCAGCATTTAAACGCGCTGAAACTCCACGCGAACGTGCCACAACATCTTTAATGTTTGCTTCAATCTTACCATTAAGCTTTAAACCATAATCCTTCGCATGTTCAGCAAAATGCTTTATTTCTGCTGAACGCAAAAGCGCTTTGGTTGGAATACAACCCCAATTTAAGCAAATTCCACCAAGATGTTCACGTTCAACAATTGCAGTCTTAAAACCACATTGCGCCGCACGAATTGCAGTTACATATCCACCAGGACCTGATCCAATCACAATTACATCATAAAGATTCGCCACAGTAATCCCTCCATGGATATAGACAAAACAGATATGAACTCTTTAAGCTTAAAATAAAAAACATTATGACAAAATTTTCTTGTGTCTTTCAATTCAAAGCTTCACATAAAAGACCTTCGCTCACTTAAAAATTGCTCTTAAAATTTTTTAAAATCACTTTTACCATTCTAACATATTATACTCACACATAATTTACATGAAGTATTTTTAAACAGCTCAAATAAGCATTGCTAATGGATTTTCAATTATCTTCTTAAAAGTCTGCGCAAGCTCTGCTGCTAAAGCACCATCAACAGCACGATGATCAGCAGAAAGTGTAACTGACATGACTGTCGCAACACCTAATGCGCCATTTTTAACAACAGCACGTTGTTCCCCTACACCAATCGCAAAAATTGTCGCATGTGGTGGGTTAAGAATAGCAGAAAAACTTTTCACACCATACATTCCCATATTTGATACAGCTGTCGTTCCTCCCTGATATTCTTCCATTTTTAACTTGCGCTCACGTGCACGCTTGACAAAATCTTTCATCTCATGAGAAATAATGGATAAAGATTTTTCCTCTGCATGGCGAACAATGGGGGTAATTAACCCATCCGGAACAGAAACTGCCACACCTACATCACAATGTTTGTGATGGAGTATTCCATCTTCAAGCCAAGAGACATTAGCATCAGGAACCGCCTTTAAAGAAAGCGCTACAGCTTTAATAACCATATCATTCACAGAAAGCTTATAAGCGGGCTTAATCCCTTCTTGCGTCTTAATCATTGGTGCAGCAGCATTCAATTGCGTACGAAGGACCAATAACGCATCGAGTTCACAATCGAGCGTCACATAGAAATGTGGTACCGTCTGCTTTGATTCAACCAAACGCTTAGCGATTGTTTTACGCATATTATTATGGGGAGTGAATGTATATTCATCTTCTTTGAACAGCTTCAATACCTGTTCGTCAGACGCACCTGTTCTTATGGATTGTCTAATTTGTGATGAATCAGAATCTTCAAGAGTACCACTCCTCATGACTTTTTCTACATCGCGTTTAATAATACGCCCATGAGGACCGCTTCCAGAAATAAGTGATAAATTAAAACCAAACTGAGCTGCCAATCGCCGCGCTAAGGGAGAGGAAAAAAGACGCATATCCTTTTTATCTCGCTGTACGACTTGTTGAACTGATGATCCATCAGATATCTGGATTGTCTTTAGATCTGTTTGTTTTATCTCCTCTGTTTCTTTGACCGAAAAACAGGAAGGTGTTTCTTGTGCAACCTTTGCCGCCTCAGCTAAATCTTCACCCTCTTCTGCTAAAACAACAATCAAACTATTTACTTTAACGCCTTGCGTACCAGCAGGAACAACGATCTTAGCAACTGTCCCTTCATCAATGGCCTCTACTTCCATTGTTGCTTTATCTGTCTCAATTTCAGCAATAACATCACCAGTGGAAACCTTATCCCCAACCTTAACATTCCATTTTGATAAATGCCCTTCTTCCATCGTTGGGGAAAGCGCAGGCATTGTAATTTTAATGGGCATAGTGCTTTCCTCCGTTACATTCTATAAGTCACAGCCTTAACAGCGTCAACAATCTCAGCAATGCTGGGCAAAGCCAATTTTTCAAGATTAGCAGCATAAGGCATCGGAACATCTTTACCAGAAATTGTAGCAACTGGTGCATCAAGATAATCAAAAGCTTGCTGCATAACACGTGTTGCTATTTCAGTTCCAACAGATGACTGAGGATACCCCTCTTCAATTGTTACCAAACGACCTGTTTTTTTAACTGAAGAAACAATTGTTGGAAGATCCATTGGACGTATGGTCCGTAAATCAATTAATTCAACGTCAATACCAAGTTTTTCAATTTCTGACAACGCTTGAACGGCATAATGCATCCCAATCCCACAAGCAACAATCGTGACATCTTGTCCAGATTTATGAATACGCGCCTTACCAATAGGTAAAACAAAATCATCTATTTGAGGAACCTCAAATTGATGACCATATAAAATTTCGTTTTCAAGAAAAATAACAGGGTTGTCATCACGAATCGCAGCCTTTAGCAAACCTTTTGCATCTGCAGCACTATAAGGCATGACAACCTTAAGCCCTGGCACATGACTGTACCATGCCGCATAACACTGAGAATGCTGGGCACCAACACGCGCCGCCGCACCATTTGGACCACGAAAAACCATCGGAGCAGTCATTTGCCCACCAGACATATAACGGGTTTTCGCCGCAGAGTTGATAATTTGATCAATCGCCTGCATAGCAAAATTAAATGTCATAAACTCAACAATAGGACGCAACCCCCCAAAAGCAGCACCAACAGCCAATCCTGCAAACCCATGTTCTGTAATGGGTGTATCAATAACGCGGCGTGCACCAAATTCTTCTAATAAACCTTGGCTTACTTTATAAGCACCTTGATATTGTGCTACTTCTTCTCCCAATAAGAAAACCATCTCATCACGCCGCATCTCTTCCGCCATAGCCTGATTAAGTGCTTCACGCACTGTCATGGTAACCATCGAAGTCCCCACTGGAATATCGAAATCAGAACTATGCTCAGAAGCAGAAGATGCTTGCACCACCGCAGAAAGAGACGAAGATTCCTCTTTGGATTTTTGTTGCAAATCTAAAAAATTAGCAGTTTGTGAAAGATCCTCAACACTCTCACCTTCTTCTAATAATACCGCAATAACAGTATTAACCTTTACACCTTCAGAACCTTCAGAAACACAAATCTTCCCAAGAGTGCCTTCATCAACGGCTTCTACTTCCATCATTGCTTTATCAGTTTCAATTTCGGCAATCACATCACCAGAGCTAATTTTATCACCTTCTTTCTTGAGCCATTTAGACAATTTACCTTCTTCCATCGTTGGTGAAAGCGCAGGCATCAAAATATCAATAGACATACTCGCTTCCCTCGCATCAAACTAAAACATCAGTATAGAGCTCAGAAACATCTGGCTCTTGATCACTTTGCGCAAAATCTGCCGCATCCGCAACAATCGCACGTACCTCTTTATCAATAGACTTTAAATCGTCTTCACTCGCCCAACTTTGTTTAAGAATCCGATCTTTCACCTGATCAATTGGATCGTGTTCTTCTTTTATTTTTTGAACCTCTTCCTTGGTACGATATTTTGCTGGATCAGACATCGAATGACCACGATAGCGATAAGTCTGCATATCGAGAATGATTGGCCCTTTACCCGAACGCGCCCAAGAGATTGCTTCATCAGCAGCTCCTTTTACTGCTCGAACATCCATACCATCAACAACAATACCTGGAATTTCAAAAGAAAGACCACGACGAGAAAAATCAGTCTCTGCCGAAGCACGCGCAACTGATGTTCCCATAGCATATTGATTATTTTCAATAATATAAATAACAGGAAGCTTCCAAAGCGAAGCCATATTAAAACTTTCGTAAACCTGCCCCTGATTAGCAGCTCCATCACCAAAATACACTAAGGTCACATTATCTTTGCCAAGATACTGATTCGAAAATGCTAAACCGGAGCCAATCGGAACCTGTGCACCAACAATACCATGTCCACCATAAAAATTCTTTTCTTTAGAAAACATATGCATTGAGCCCCCTTTCCCCTTGGAAAACCCACCTTGACGCCCCGTTAATTCTGCCATGACACCATGCGGACTCATACCAACCGCCAACATATGTCCATGATCACGATAAGATGTGATAACCTGATCGCCTTCTTTTGCTGCTTTTAGTGTTCCAATAACAACAGCTTCCTGCCCAATGTAGAGATGACAAAACCCACCAATAAGCCCCATACCATAAAGTTGGCCTGCTTTCTCTTCAAAACGGCGAATTAAAAGCATCTCACGATAAGCATCAATCTCTTCCTCTTTTGTAAAAGTGGCTCTTGGTGCTTTTTTTGTAGTGTTTGATAATGCAGTGTGCACCACCGACGCAGAACCTTTTTTAGACCTTTCTGCCATATTAAACTCCCTTTTATGATTATTTAGGAATAACCTTTACGAACAAAAGTTACAAGCATTATCAATCAGCTTAGATGACATCACAGATGATCTGTGTTAAAGTATTTCTGAAATCAAACCCTGTCTCATTAACTTTTCATATCATTGAAAGGGGTGAGTATTGTTAATTCATTTGGCTTAGAAAAATTTAAATTCTTCCGGATATACTCATCCAACATATCTCTTTCAATATGCCCATTGCGTAAAAGAAAAATACGCTTCTCAATAGATATTCTTTCGGATTCCACTTTATGAAGTTCCTCTTCTAATTCGACAATCTGTTGATTAACTTCAGTGCGCGAATACAGCCCATACTCACCATGGTAAATATGATAACTAAAATAGCTTAAAACTCCCATAGTCATAAGGGGGAGCACAAAGCGTACTTTGATTGATCGGCGTTTTTGCTTTGTCCACATAAAATAGCACAGTCTTTATAGCACAATCTTCTTAATATTTTGCCCAACTGTACATAATTTTAATTAATAGCCCATTACCATCCCCCCACTCATAAAAAATTGTTATTATATTCTGAATACCTCCCTATAAGGAAATTATGTGATCTCCTTTTATATTACAATTCTTGGCGTTTGCTAATTTGTAACTCTATATCCATTTTTGTCAGTAAATTTCCCCGTTACAATGAATATAAAATCAATAGTTCTCCAAATCAAAGTCACAATCAATCCAATCACCGTTAAAGACAGAACAAGCATTAAAATGCCCGTTCCAACTTTACCAACTATAAAGCGATGAATTCCTAATAAACCGAAGAACCAACAAACAACCCCAGCCACCACTTGTGAGTGTTCTGACACTTGTTGCACCAAAAGAGGAACAACAGATTTAATGGTATCCCCTTCACACACAAAATCAACAGCATCACCCACCTGCGGTGGATTCTTTCCTAACCAATCCCAATTCGAGAATTGATAGCGCTTACCATCATCACCCAAAACGAGATAAATTTGTTGATCCTGACTAATAATTCTACCTCTCATCTTTACCACCTATAAAATTGTTACTCACATGTTCTTATAAAGGAATTTCTTCTATTTTGATAATATGCCAATTAACATCACTGCGTGAATACAATCCGTACTCACCGTAATAAATGCGATATCTTAAATAGATTAAAATCCCCCCAATATTCTAAAATTCTCTATCGCCATAAGTGCCTGAGACAAATCATACTTTAACTGTATTGTCTCTTTATTGTGACGATAGAGAATAATACTGTCTTTTTCAATACTTTTAATCAACTATGCGTAATTTCACTATCAAAAATAGATAGAAGCAACTGATTGTTGCATATTTAATACAACAAAATAAGTAATAATACCTGCTTTTACACTCTTATATTACAACATACAGCTTCTACCAACGTGTAATTTGCTTTCCATCTTTGTCAGTAAACTTCCCAGAGGCAATAACTATAAAGTCAACAATTGCCCAAATCCCTGTAAGCATCAGCCCAGCAATTGTCAAAGATAGAATAAGCATTAAAGCACCTGTTCTCACTTTACCAACCATAAAACGGTGAACACCAAATACACCAGCAAACCAACAAATGAGTGCTAACATTGGTTTTGAAGGTTCTGAATCTTGTTGCGATAATGGGAAAACAGAATTTACAGTCTCACCTACACATAAAAAATCAACAGCATCACCTACTCTGGGAGGATTCTTCCCTAACCAATCCCAAGTTGCAAACTGATAACGCTTACCATCATCACCAGAAACGAGATAAGTCCCTTGATCTTGACTAATAATTATACCTCTCATCTTTAGCACCTATAAAATGTTGAATACATATCTTACAGTTAAATCTTATCATCTGAATGAGGTTACAATTTAAAATCTTAAGCTCATAACTCAACGCTGCACATTACCCGCATAACATGCCTGTTCCCCTAACATTTCTTCAATACGAATGAGCTGATTATATTTTGCTAATCTATCTGAACGTGCAAGCGAACCGGTTTTAATCTGCCCACAATTTGTTGCAACAGCGAGATCTGCAATAAAAGAATCTTCCGTTTCGCCAGAACGGTGAGATATAATGGCATGATAGCCTGCTTTATGTGCTGTTTCTACAGCATCAAGCGTCTCGCTCAAAGTCCCAATCTGATTCACTTTAATAAGAATAGAGTTGGCAGCACCCATTTTGATACCATCACGCAAACGCGTCGAATTTGTTACAAACAAATCATCGCCAACAAGCTGACATTTTTTACCAACCGAATTCGTAAGTAACTTCCAACCTTCCCAATCATCTTCAGCCATTCCATCCTCAATTGAAATAATGGGATAATTTTCAACAAGGTGTGTCAAATAATCTACTTGTTCCTGAATACAACGACACTTACCCTCACCTTTATAAAAATATGATCCGTCTTTATACAATTCTGTTGAAGCGCAATCTAAACCAAGCGCAATTTGTTCACCTGGTTTATATCCACACGCTATTATAGATTCTATAATAAAATCAATTGCCTGCTCCGCGCTTTTAAATTGGGGTGCAAAACCACCTTCATCACCAACATTAGTATTATGTCCTGCATCCTTCAAACGTTTTTTCAATGTATGAAAAACCTCCGCACCGTAGCGGACTGCTTCTTTTAGTGTCGATGCACCAATAGGAATAATCATAAATTCTTGAAAATCAATTGGGTTATCAGCGTGAACTCCACCATTAATAATATTCATCATTGGTGTCGGAAGAACATGCGCCTGTATACCACCAATATAACGATATAAAGGCAAACTTAATGATTCTGCCGCTGCCTTTGCAACAGCTAATGAAACCCCGAGAATGGCATTAGCACCAAGACGTGCTTTGTTGGGTGTCCCATCTAAGGCGATCATTGCTTGATCAATGGCCATTTGATTTCTTGCATCTCTCCCACCAAGTTCCTCAAGAATTTCACCATTGACTGCGGCAACTGCTTTCTCAACGCCTTTTCCTTGATAGCGCACACCACCATCACGAAGCTCTACAGCTTCATGGGCCCCTGTCGATGCCCCTGAAGGGACAAGAGCGCGACCAAAAGCTCCGTTTTCCAAATGAACATCAACTTCTACTGTTGGATTCCCTCGGCTATCAAGCACCTCACGTCCAATGATATCAACAATTATAGTCATGCGTGTGTCCTTATCCAGCAAAAGTTTTGATTCATTTTAAACGCCATAATGAAAAATACCCTCTCTCTTCAATGTAACTTTTTTGATAAATAATCAAATTCCATTAAAGTCTCAAGAAGTCTTTGTAAATGATCAATTTTAACCATATTAGGTCCATCAGAAGGCGCGTTATCTGGATCTTGATGCGTTTCTAAAAAAACACCTGCGACCCCAACAGAAACAGCTGCACGCGCCAAAACTTCGACAAATTGACGCTGTCCACCAGATGAAACACCTTGACCACCGGGTTCTTGAACAGAATGCGTTGCATCAAAAATAACAGGAGCACCAAATGAACGTAAAATAGGCAATGAACGCATATCAGAAATAAGCCGGTTATAACCAAATGAAGTCCCTCGTTCACAAAGCATAACATTCGGATTCCCGCTTTGTGTAACTTTTTTTAAAACATTCTCCATATCCCACGGCGCTAAAAATTGACCTTTTTTAATATTGATAATGCGCCCCGTTTTGGCAGCCGCTATCAAAAGATCTGTTTGACGACATAAAAACGCAGGGATTTGCAAAATATCTACTGTAGAAGCAACAATCGTGCATTGCTCTTCTGTATGGACATCAGTTAATACTGGACAACCAAATTCCTTCTTCAAATCAGAAAAAATAGCCATTGCTTTTTCAAGACCGATGCCCCGTACCGCACCCAAAGATGTTCGGTTGGCTTTATCATAACTCGATTTATAAACAAATCCAATGCCAACTTGATCTGTAATTGCCTTAATCCGACCAGCCATTTCAAAGGCATGATCTCGGCTCTCCATTTGACATGGCCCCGCAATTAATGAAAAAGAAGCTTTATTTGAAAAAACAACATTTCCAACTTTCACAATGGTATTTGGTGTAGACATTCTATTCCTCAAAAAGTAAACAATATCATTGATGTACTAAACCAATCGACTTTGTTCTATAGCTGCTTCAATAAAAGAAGAAAAAAGTGGATGTGGATCAAATGGACGTGATTTCAGTTCCGGATGGTATTGGACACCAATGAACCAAGGATGATCTGCATATTCTATTGCTTCTGGCAAAATACCATCGGGAGACATACCAGAAAAAATTAAACCACACTGTTCTAGTTTGTCTTTATAATCGATATTGACCTCATAACGATGACGATGTCGCTCATTAATCCTTGTTATCCCGTAAATCTTGGCAATATGGCTATTTTCTTTTAATTCAGCGGGAAAAGCACCAAGACGCATTGACCCTCCAAGATTACTACAGTGTGTACGTTGCTCAAGAACCTCCCCTTTGAACCATTCTGTCATCAAACCCACAATCGGATTTTTTGTTTGGCAAAATTCACTTGATGAAGCTTCCTCAATCTTTGCAATATTGCGTGCAGCTTCTATACAAGCCAATTGCATTCCAAAACAAATCCCTAAAAAGGGAACTTTACGTTCCCGTGCAAATTGAATGGCTCGCATTTTTCCTTCTGCACCACGTGCCCCAAAAGCACCAGGTACCAGAACTCCATGAACCTTTTGTAAAGTAGATGTTGGATCTTCTCTTTCAAAAATCTCTGCATCAATCCATTCAATATTAACCTTCACTTTATTGGCTAAACCACCATGGGCAATCGCCTCGGTAAGAGATTTATAAGCATCCTTCAATCCGATATATTTTCCAACAACAGCAATTGTTACTTCCCCTTCAGGATGGTGAATCCAATGTGTAATATCTTCCCAATGATCCATCTTAGGCTTAGGTGCTGGATTCATTCCAAAAGTAGCCAGAACTTCTGAATCTAACCCCTCTTTATGGTAAGCTATGGGAACATCATAAATTGTTGGCATATCCAATGCCTGAATAACTGCACTTGAACGAACATTACAAAAAAGTGATAATTTGCTTCGCTCTGTTTCCGGAATAGAACGATCTGCACGCACTAACAAAATATCGGGCGCTATACCAATCGATTGTAATTCTTTGACGGAATGTTGCGTTGGTTTGGTTTTTAATTCACCAGACGAAGGAATATAAGGCATTAATGTAAGATGGACATAAATAACACTGTTCCTTGGTAATTCATTGTGAAGCTGACGAATCGCTTCTAGAAAAGGCATTGCTTCAATATCACCAACCGTTCCACCTATTTCACACAAAACAAAGTCAAATTCCTCATTCCCCGTCGTAATAAATCCCTTAATTTCGTCGGTAACATGAGGTACAACTTGAACGGTTGCCCCCAAATAATCACCGCGTCGTTCTCGTTCAATGATATTTTGATAAATACGCCCTGTTGTAATATTATCTTGGCTATTTGCAGAACGCCCCGTAAAACGCTCATAATGGCCAAGATCAAGATCAGTTTCTGCACCATCATCGGTCACAAACACCTCACCATGTTGATAAGGTGACATCGTCCCTGGATCAACATTCAAATAAGGATCAAGTTTGCGAAGCCGTACACGATACCCACGAGCCTGTAACAATGCAGCTAACGCCGCCGCAGCAATACCTTTCCCAAGAGAGGAAACCACACCACCAGTAATAAAAACATAACGTGTCATGGGCTTATGGTGATAAGCAGTTTATACAAATTTTTCCAGCAAAAAATGCAAAAAAAAATAATTTTTCCTCTATAAAACAAAAAAGGTGAAAAAATCACCTTTCTTAAAATCTATAATTTCTTAAAAAGACTATTTTTTACCATTATCCGGAACTGGATTTTCAAGAACCGGCGGAACGGGGTTTTCAATTTCAGGATTTATAGGCTCTTTTTGTTCCTGAGATGGAGCAGAAGTTCCTCCTAGCTGTTCAAGAATAGAAGGCTGAGAATTACCATCTGATGATGGGGTCACTTCCGGAATCCCTTTATTTTTAGAGTTCTTTTCTGAGTTAACCGGAATACGCTTGAGAATATCAGAACTCGAATTCGATATACTCCCCACAACGGTAAGTCCAATAGACACTGCAAAAAAACAACATGCCAAAATAGCAGTCAAACGTGTTAACGGATTTTTGGACCCGCGTGTTCTCATCAACCCAGAACCATTACTCGCACCAAACCCGCCACCTTCCGAAGGCTGAATCAAGATAACACCAACCAAAGTAATAACAACCAAAAAATGAATAACTATAAATACTGTTTGCATAAACCCTGCTCTTTAAATAACTTTTCACGGCTCTTTACACAAAAATAGCACATAATCCAAGGGAAAACCAAGATTCCTTTGTTATAATTTACGATAGACATCGCAAATGGTTAAAAAGTCAATTGCTTTCAAGCTTGCTCCACCTATCAGAGCACCATTAACATGCTCGGTGCTCAAAAGCTCAAATGCATTAGATGGTTTTACTGACCCACCATAAAGCAAACGTATCTTGTTTCCTTCATGACCAAAACGAGCGCACATCTCATTACGAATAAAACTATGCACTTCTGCTACATCTGCTGAAGTAGCCGTATTACCTGTCCCTATAGCCCATACTGGTTCATAAGCAATGATGACATTCCCTGCTGTTGCACCATCTGGCAAAGATCCCTCAAGCTGTTGCTTGAGAATGTCTAGCACCTTATTACTTTTACGTTCCTCTAATGTTTCACCAATACAAACAAGAGCAACAAGACCTGCTCGCCATGCCGCTTGCACTTTAGTACAAACAATTGCATTATTTTCTTGATAAACCGTGCGACGTTCTGAATGCCCAATAATGACATGGGTTGCCCCTGCTTCTTTAAGCATAAAAGCTGAAACATCCCCAGTATAAGGGCCATAATCATCACAGTGACAATCTTGTCCCCCTAAAAGAAGATTTGTACCACCCAACGTATCAGAAGCTCGCGATAAAAGTGTTGCTGGAACACAAATAAGCGCTTCAAGAAAATAGCCTAAATCAGTGCTAACACCAGCAGCAATGGCACGCAACTCTCCAAGCGATTCACCGGTTCCATTCATTTTCCAATTTCCAGCAACAAAAGGCCGAATATTTGGAGACATATTTTCACCTCAGAAATTATCACAACATATTCTTCATCCCTTAGGTATCAAATTATAAAGCGAAAGCAAGTCTTTAAGCTTGCATCTTTCGCATCTTTATTGCAAATTCCGTTACTGCTTTGATAATAACGCATGCTAAAAATGGAATTGAACAATGCTTGACACCATGAGAAGTGCTGCAAATTCTTGGATTGCCAAGATTCTCCTTGCTATTTTGCTCTTATGCTTCATCCTTTTATGGGGAATACCACAGTTACATACAAAAGGTGAAAGGGACCTTATTACTTCTGGAAAGTCTACAATAACTGTCGATGGTTACCGTCTTGCACTTGCCGATCAAAGCACACGTTTAGCATTCGCATCTCATCTCGGGCGAATGTTCACACCAAACGAAATGCAGCAATACAAAATTCCCGCTTTTGTTTTCAATCAATTACAAGAAAATGTCCTGTTTGATGAACAGGCACGTAAAATGAAAATTAGTCTTTCAAAAGATACAATAGCGCGTATTCTTGGCGCTGATAATATGTTTCAAATGAATGGGATCTTTGATCAAAATTTGTTTCGTAACTATCTTAAGCATTTAGGTATCAGCGAAAATAATTTTCTTGATTATTACACCCAAAAGGAGAAACGTAACCAGCTTCTTGCTGCTACGATATCAGGGATGAAGGCACCAGATCTTTTTTATAAGGCCCTCGCTGTGTATCAAAGAGAGACCCGAATCGCTGATTATCTTGTTATTGATCTCAACGAGAAAACAATTGCTGCCCCCAACCAAGAAACGTTACGAAAATGGTTTGAAACTCATAAAAATAGATTTCGCACTCCAGAATATCGCACTGTTTCTTTGTTATCTATGACATCGGATCAGATTATAAAACCCGAAGATATTTCAAAAGACGAAGCAAGAGTTTATTATACACAAAATACTTCGCTTTTTATGACCCCTGAAAAACGCACAATTGAAGAGCTCCGATTCTCTACCCGTGAAGCTGCTGATAATGCGGCAAAAAAAATAGCCGATGGATTGAGTTTTGATGAGCTGGTTAAAGCTGAAAACAAAACACTCAATGACATAAAAAAAGGGCCTCTAACAGAAAATGAGCTTCCTAGTCATCTAGCATCTGAGGTCTTTGAACTCAAACAAGGGCAAGTTAGTGCTGTAATCAATAGTATACAAGGTCCTGTTATCATTCGCGTAACACATATTGAGCCTTCAGGATCACTTCCTTTTGAAAGGGTGGAAGAAAATATTCGTCAAAAACTCACTCAAAATCGTGCTGTGGATGTTTTACGTAATCATTATACAGCAATCGAAAATGCCCGTTTTGAAGGAGCCTCTCTTAAAGAACTTGCTGATCAATATAAATTACCTTTGCATACAATCACGATTGATAAAACAGGAAAAACAATTGAAGGCACAATACTGACGGATTTACCGCAAAAAGACATTTTACTGAACGCCATCTATCAATCAAATGAAGGGGTCGATCTTGATCCTCTCACTCTTCAAAAAGGTGGATATCTCTGGTATAAGGTGGATAAGATTATCCCTGCACGCGATAGAACACTTGAAGAAGCCAAGGAAGATGTGCTTTCCCAATGGAAAAGTGAAGAAGCTCAAAGACTTCTTGATGAAAAAGCTCAAAATGTTCTTAAACAGATCACTGAAGGAAAAAGTCTTGTTTCTCTTGCTCATACACTTGGTGTTAAAAAACAAACAACACAAGCCCTACACCGCCACGATTCATCTGAAATTTTTGGAATTGAAGGCGTTAGAGCATTATTTTCCGGTCCAAAAGATCATTATGGTGTGGTAAAAGGCCCAGTTGCAACAAGCCGTATTGTTTATCAAATAAAGGCCGTAACCATACCTAAAGATCTCACCCCTCATACCCTTTCACCTGATATTCGTAACAATATAGACACCACAATAAGAGAAGATCTGAAGCTAGAAATGCTACAAGTTGCCAATAAAGAACACCCTTTGGAAATTAATAGCTCTCTTTATCAGAAAATCTTCAATACTCGTCAATAAAAAAAATCTGGCAAATGATTTTTGATATTTAAGTGATAAGATTTCAATCAGAACTCTCTTCTACAATTGAAAAAGTAAGATGGACTTCTTTTCTGTTAGTATGAGGATTAATAGAGTCCATAAAAATAATAAGAATCTCTGCAAACTCATGAGTTTGCAGGGAAACAGTGAATGCGATTCGGAAGATTAATTTTTTAAAGCAATAAAGAATGTAACTCATTCAGACAATTCTATGAATGTTCTTAATAACAAACGCTTATCACGTATAATCGTCTATACACGCAACACTTTCTCAACCTATCGATTTATCTGTAACCATTAGAGATCATTTTCTCTTATTCAAAGATAAATTACCTTTCATTAACAAAGGTTAGACCACTCATCCATTCAAAAATCTCAAGATCATTACAAAACCAACCTCTGTAATTTTAAAGCTTGATCTTATGTTTTCTAATTTATTGACCATTGTACAGCACTAAACAAAAGAGACTATACAATACCTTCATCTCACCAAATCCAATTTTTAGCCACTCTAAGATTATCTTATCTCTTATCAATGCATTAGCAGTATTTTCGAAAAGAATTTTTCTTCATAATATTATATTGTGCAGTTATCTTCAACAAATTTCCTTGATTTCTTCTGTTCCTTTATAGCACTCTTTTATCCTTATAATGTCCTTGGAAAACTACTTCTTATTGCCGCTTTTGTTATTAACCAATAACGGCGAATCAATGGTAAAGTTGCACTTTCTTGAAAAACCCTAGCTCCCAACTGTGTGGATTTTTGAAGCGATGCTGGTATAATTGCTAATGGAAGAAATGCTGGTTTAAGTATTCTAGGCAAACTATGAGAATATTCATAAAACTTGGCATAATGACCTCGCGTTACCGCTACCATAGCTTCAATAATGCAGCACTTTTGTTTGTCATTGACACGATTACCCTCTAAATCCTTCCTATCCACTCCCACAGCCTTTAGTATATCAGCAGGTAAATAGTATTGATATCGTGATTGCATGAATGATATAAGGCGTAACATACCACTTAAACCTTGGGCAATCCCGCCACATTCACAGACATCTGTAAAATCTTGGGCCGCCTCAGGATCTAATATCTGACAAGAAAGCTGTAAAATGATATTCGCTGTTTCGCAACAATAGGATTCAAGATCATGAAGAGTTTCCATTGGATTGTGGTAAAGATCTAAAATCTGCGCATCACAGTAACGCAAAAAAGCTGTCTTGGGTAAATTAAAAAGAGTTATTGCTGCAAATAACTCATTGAGAATCGGATTATTTTTATTCTCTTGCATTTCACCATTAGCAATAGAATCATACCACCAGCGCAATCGTATCTCACCTATAAGCGGGTCGTGCACAGTTTCGCGAATACGAACAACTTCTACATTAAAAGCGTAAAGAGCAGCCAATGCTCTGCGCTTTTTTTTAGGTGCAAATAAAACCGATATATAGCGGTCACGATCAGTAGCACGCAAAATATCAAAACAATAAGGAAGAGAATCTATCATTTTATGACGCCTCTTAACCTCCTTTTTTAGTAATTAAAATTCTATTTTTATACATATTTAAAATTTAATAGATGAAAAAACACAGCTACGAAAATAAGATTTGCCAATATGTCTTTACAATGTATTATGAATTAAGATCGCTTTTCTAAGCATTTTTTTAACGAAACAAAACACTCACAATATTTTTACTTCTAAAAAATTGGCTTGCTGTTATAATCTACCACTGAGAGTAAAAATTAATAAAGAGAGAAAGTCGCAAAAAAGCTTCGCGTTTAAGCTAGCATTTTTTCTAAAATAGCAGGTAATAATCACTCTACAACATATAGGCTTAATTGCATCAGACCTCATTTGTATAAAATTTTTGTGTCAATAAGAAAAGCTGTTTGCCTCTTAATATCTAAGGAGATCGAATAGCGTCACGTGTAAAGTTAAAAAGGAACGAAATGAGGACAAAGGAATATTTGACCATATTACAGATTAATGTATCATTTTAAGGATAACGCTACAGATTTTTTGGCATAAATCAGCCCGTTATTTCTGACTTCCCTCACCACATTCAATACTGCTTCATCATCATTGGAACCAAGCTCACCAGTATTGTCTCATTGTCCTGCTGAAAAAAACAAAACACCTCATTCTTGGGGACCGTTTCAAAGGTATTCTCAAAAAAGCTTTTTGAGAAAGAAATGTGTTGCGGATCAGCTTTCTCTGATGCACTGATCACCAGATGAAAAACATCGTTAACCCCTTATGAAACCCTAGATGAGCACTTCATTCCCCTCCAAGCACTGGTGCATATGATCAAGCTCAAAGGCCGAAATAGTCATTTACGGCTCGATCCATCAATCCTACTATCCAGAATAAAATTATCAGCATATTTTTATGTCAACCGTCCCGTAAACTATGTCTTTCCCTATTGATCACGGTTAATAACCCGCAAAATTCAAGAAGTAAGCGATAAAGATTTACCTGATGTCGAAATGGCGGAAAATATTCCTTTAACACTCGAATGATATTGGCTCCACGTATCATCAAAGCCCGTTGCCCAATAACCATAGGGAATGAAAAATAAACGTGATCGTATCGCTTATTGGGACGCTTATCTGTAAAGAGATACATTCCGCTATCCATGGAGCGCTGATAACTGAGCAACCATTGATCATTGGAACCAAAAGAGCATTTAAAGAAAGACCTTAAGCGTGTTCGATAGAGCCCTGTTGCCTGAACACCAAGATTATTACAGGAAACTGTAAAGGACCAGAGCTCCTGTTTGACTATATGAAATTAAAAGATCAAATATTCAGAATAATCTCTTACCGCAAACTCTCTTATTAATTACATCTAACAAAAATCATCTGCTTACACATTACAAAAAGGAGTAACGTAGGGATTAAAAACTATTGAAGAAAAGAATAAACATATTAATGAAGTGTCTCATGTAATGTAAGAGCAGTTGTAATATTTTGAGCTGATAACATAGCGGTTTGTTTCTTTATAAACGTAAAGATCACATCATCCTATGAATCTTCCGTTTATTCTTTACAGACGGTAAGAAAAGATGCATCTGAAAGCTTTTAAGATAACTCTCCAAATTACACACGTGAATGAGTCGTGCAAGATGAAAATGAAACAGGAAAAAAAATCCACCTTGCCCAGAACCATTACCCTAAAGAATAAGCGCTTTGAACACTTTAGTTATCTTAATTCATATATGATTTCATTTTAGTAAGAGTTTCCTCACAAAGAGACTCCTTAACAAGTTCATCGGCTTTATGAGAATCTAATTCTTTCGCAATAAGCATACGAGCAGTGGAAACTGCCAAATCGATAGCAGATGAGGAAACCATACGTATTGCATCAGCTTCTGCTTGAGCAATTTTCTGCTCTGCCAATTTATTACGATTCCTTACATATTCTTCTGTTTTTGTACGAGCTTCTGCGATAACAGCTGCAACTTCATGCTTCGCCGCCGCGATAATCTCTTGCGCATCCTTTTCTGCTTCCGCATGTTTACGCTGATATTCAGCTAGCACCTCTTGCGCCTCTTCGCGAAGACGAAGAGCTTCATCAAGTTCATCTTTTATCCGCTTTGCTCGCGCATCAAGATGACGTACAGCCATCTGCGGAATTTTGAAATAGACCAAAAGAGCAAGAAAAAGAATTAATCCTACAAAAGCCCAAAAAGTATCAGTCATCCTTGTATCCTTCAGTAATCCGCAACTTTAATAACTGAACGAACAGCCTCTTTACTGATATTAACATCTGTCAATTTTTTTACAATTTCAAGAGTCACTTCCTCAGCGATAGAACCAACATTTTGCATAGCCTTATCTCGAATTCTCATTATCTGTTTTTCAGCATCTGCTAGTTTTTTTTCTAAGTTTTCTTCAACTTCCTTTCGCTCAAGCTCAACCTTTCCTTTTAATTCCTCACTAGCCGCTTGCGCTATAACATGAGCCTGCAAACGTGCTTCTGCCAATTTCCGCTCATAAGTTTCAACTACAGTATCGGCTTCCTGCTTCATACGCATTGCCTGATCCAAATCAGAAGCAATACGATCTCGACGTGTTTCAATAACACTGCCAATACGAGGCACAATTACACGAGAAATAAAGAGATAAAAAAGTCCAAAAGAAATCGCTAACCAAAAAAAGTGCGAACCAAAATGCACGAAATCAAAAGGTGGAAACACACGATCTGCATGCCCTGTTACACTTCTGATATGCTCTATCGGCTTTTCAGTGGTTTGTGCATAAGCGCTGGCAATAAACATCTTATTCATCCTTCAACAACTTACTCCCCTTGTAACCGATGACAACTAATATTCTTTACTTTAATAGATAAAAGGGCACACCAACCTCTTCTGAGAAAATAGGCACACCCTCTTTATAGTGATTAAACTGCAAAAAGTAGCAACAAAGCAATAAGCAATGAAAAAATACCCAACGCCTCTGTCACAGCAAAACCAAAGACGAGACGACCAAATTGACTATCTGCTGCTGATGGATTACGTAATGCACCAGAAAGATAGCTACCAAAAATATTTCCAAGGCCCAAAGCTGTCCCCGCCATACCAAAGCAAGCAAGCCCAGCGCCAATATATTTTGCTGCAAGCACTAATTCCATATTATTCTCCTTTAAATTTAAAGCGAAATTGCACCATTTGACGGAAAACCGCCAGTTCTATTAATGTCCTGGATGAACTGCATCATTAAGATACATACATGTTAAAACTGTAAAAACATAAGCTTGAAGAAACGCTACCAAAAATTCAAGAGCAGTAATCGCTACAGTCATGATAAGTGGTAAAACAGAACCACCAACACCTACGATTCCCACCCCAATCATTGAGACAATGAAACCAGAAAATACTTTGAGAGTAATATGACCAGCAAGCATATTCGCAAAAAGACGCAATGAAAGACTGATAGGACGAGACAGAAAAGAAATGACCTCAATCATGGTAACTAAGGGCAAAACCACAACCGGCACACCACTGGGAACAAACAGCCTCAAAAAACTGATCCCATGCTTATAAAAACCATAACCTATCACCGTTAAAATAACAACCATAGCCAATGAAAAGGTAATCATAATCTGAGAGGTAATCGTATAAAAATAAGGGAAAAGACCAATAAAATTAGCAACCAAAATAAAAGTAAATAGGGAAAAAACTAAAGGAAAAAATTGCATTCCCTGTACACCAGATGATTCCCGCAAAGTTGACGCTACAAATTCATACGCCATTTCTGAAAGAGATTGCATTCGTGTTGGAACTAACCCACGACTTGATGATGAAAAAAAGAGAAAAACCGAAGTCACAAAAACTGTAGCGACTATAAAAAGCGATACATTCGTAAAAGACAAATCCATATTTCCTATGGAAATTTTAATAAGCCGTGAAATCTCAAATTGATGAATCGGATCTGGAGCGTGCGATGTCACTTCAACCTCATTTATCAGACCTTTTATCGGCCCCTTTATCTTGGCGCGATGCGCCCTTTTGCCCTAATTGACTGGAGGCAACATACCCCACAGACCGAAGAATACTCAATACACCAGCTGCAAATCCAAGAAAAAGAAAAAACACCAATCCCCATGGCAATGAACCTGCTAATTTATCAAAACCCAACCCCAAAACAGCACCTACAACAACACTCGCTAAAAACTCACTGGAAAGTTTAACCGCACGTGCCACCCCTCTTTGTGACTCTCCACTCTCCCTGTCACCTTTTCGCTCTTTTAATACGCTCTTACGCATTAAAGCGCTCTCTAAGCTTTTCTTACGACATTCCAAATCCTCTGAACGAAAGCACTCTCTATAAACTTCTTCTTCGGACTCCTGCAGCGGCACATTTGGTTCACTGCTTTTCGCCATAATTGGCTCCTTAATCACGAAGAAAACTATGATTGTCTTATAAAACCGTGCGCATCATATTGTGCTCGAATTTATTCGTCAAGACGCTAAAAGAAATCTATCACAATTTATCGCATAAATAACGCATTTTCTAATTTTATGGGTTCAGTCATTCACGCACCTCTAAACAGTAGTAACCATAACCTACAGACACTGCATTGCTATATCATCTTTAGTAAATACTATTGCTCTTTATGACATAACTATTAGAAGTATATTGGGAAATATGCTCTTTAAAAGAATTTAAATATCGCACATTTTTTCATCATTAATAAATAAAAAATGGCATCAATTAAGACTTCTGTATCTTTTAATACATAAGAGAGTTTGGAATGTAAGATACGTTATGTAATAGATTTACATAAACACAATTTTAAGATGCGTACTACAACATTTCGTAAAACTGTAATAAATTTTTTCAGTCTTTCTCTCGACATTTAAAGGTTGATCGTTTTGGAAAAGTTTTTCGTTTTTATTGAAAGAGATCAACGTAAAATTAGCAGATCTGCCAAATAATTATAGAGACTAAAAACTTCCTTTCCACAAGCCAGTGCCATAATCATTTCTTCTAGATTGTTTCTTCTAGACCTCAGTTATTGCACCGGCTGCGTATTAAGATAATTTCCTTAAATAGAGTGTATTTTTTTCAAATAATTTTGATTTACCCACTGCTCCGTTTTACAGCGTGTAAGAATAAAAGTTTTCTTTTTTGGATTAAGGAAAATTAGAATACAAAAGCGTTACTGTCTTATAATTATTTATTGACTCTAACAACAAATTGCCTTTTTATAAATAAATACACTCCTTAATCAAAGAAATATAATTTATTTATCAAAGATAACGGCATTATTTGTCGATAACGAGCAAATTATTTTCGATAGTTAAACATTGTTATTTATAAAAAGACTTAATTTTTTAAACGCAGATTTCATTCACTTAAAAAACAGAGCAGAAATTATTTCTTTTTGGAACGTGATGCAAAAGGATTATCCGATGCCCGTAACGATATGCGAATTGGAACACCAGGCATATCAAATGTATCTCGCAATCCATTAGAAAGGTAACGTAAATATGATTGAGGCATTACCTTTGGCCGTGAACAAGAAATCACAAATCCAGGAGGACGTGTTTTAACTTGTGTGATATATTTAACCTTAAGACGGCGCCCCGAAATTGCAGGTGGTGGATGATGCGCCACAACAGTTTCAAGCCATCTATTCAATTTTCCCGTAGAAATACGACGATTCCACACACGATGCATCATCGTAATATTTTCCATGAGTTTATCAATCCCTTGACTGTATTGTCCCGATAAAGGGACAGCTCTCAAACCACGAACCTGCGGAAGAAGACGACTACATTTCTCATGTAAATCAATCAATGTTATTTGACGATTTTCAATAAGATCCCATTTGTTAAAAGCAATAAGTGGAACACGTCCTTCTCGAATCACAAGATCAGCAATTTGCAAATCCTGTTTTTCAAAAGGTGCAGTTGCATCAAAAACGATTACTACCACCTCTGCAAAACGAATTGCACGTAAAGTATCCGCAACGGAAAGTTTTTCTAACTTTTCTTGGATTTTTGATTTTCGACGCAAACCTGCAGTATCAAAAAGTTTAATATGACGACCACGCCATTCCCAATCTACAGAAATGGAATCACGTGTAAGCCCTGCTTCAGGACCTGTTAACAATCGATCTTGTTTCAACATACTATTGATGAGGGTTGATTTTCCTGTATTTGGACGCCCCGCAATTGCGATACGAATGGATTTACTTTCATCGTAAACAAATCCACCCTTCTCTAAATCATCATCTATATCATCGCCAACAGATACAGCTTGTACAGCAACATATGCTTCTTCGTTGTTGCTTTCAAAAGCACGCTTTTTCCCAACAGCTTCTATAATTGCATCACGAAGACCCGTAAGCCCCAAACCATGCTCAGCAGATATTGGACAAGGCTCACCCAAACCTAAGGACCAAGCTTCGTATTCTCCCCCCGTAGCTGCCTTAGACTCAGACTTATTAGCAACAAGCACAATTGGTTTTCCTGATTTACGAACCAGTGAAGCAAAATTTAAATCACTCGGTGTTATTCCGCTCTTCGCATCAAACACAAATAAAATAAGATCTGCTTCATCAATAGCTGCTTTTGTATGAGAACGCATACGACCTTCAAGTGTATGATCACCTGATTCTTCTAGACCCGCCGTATCAATCACATCAAAACGTAAATCTTGCAGTTTTGCCGCATGAATACGCCGATCACGTGTAACGCCTGGCTTATCATCAACCAAAGCCAATTTTTGCCCAACCAAACGATTAAAGAGCGTTGACTTCCCAACATTGGGGCGACCAACTATAGCAATGGTAAGGCTCATAAATTTATTCCTTATTTGCCTTGCCCTCAGCTTGTATAAGCTCAAGCATAATTCGAGCCCGATCTTTTATTTTTAATCCTAGAGCACCATCTTCAGAAACTTTTCGAAAATAAGCAACCGCCTCATCCATTTTATTTGCTTTATAGGCTGCTAAGCCCAAAGCCTCTCTTGCAGACATACACATAGGATCAATATCATTCGCCATATCTTTAACACGTTTCTTGACATCATCGAAGGTCCCTGTATCAACCAAAATATAAGCTGCTCGAATTTTTGCAACTTTTCGCAAAATTTGTGGCGCGGTTTCATCCGCTGCAACAGAATCAAAGACCTCCACCGATTTAACAGCATTACCTTGTTCCATAAGTAGAGAAGCCTCACGTAAACGAGCAAGAAAAGGATATCCTCCAAAGTTAGAGGCTTTAACATTTTCCAATTGCTTTATCGCCTCATCAAAATGGCGCGTATCCGCAAACTCAAGGCTTTTTAAAAATGTATCACCAATATGACCGGCTTTTTTTATTTGCTCATGATGATAAATTTGATAGGTAACGACCATCAGTATAAAAAGAATGATTGCCCCAATAATTGAAAAACCATAACGTCTCCAAAAAGCAAGAGCCTTTTCCTGACGAAATTCTGCATTAACTTCAGCAATAAAACTATCATACGACATAGAGCATACCTTGAAAAAATACTTTTCTATGCTTTTAAGCATAAATGAACAAAGATGGTAGTCCTAATTAACTAAAAAACTTAAAATTCCTCACTTATTGGGCTTAAATCAATGTGTATCCGAATTGATTGGACTTTTATAACCGCTTCAATAAAAAACGATGTAACTCCCTTTTGGTTCATATTATAGTTTTTATATATCTTTTTTTTATAAAAAATTTCCCACTACCTTCATATCTATCATATATGCTTGCCCATAATCGCGAAAGCTATTTTGAATCTACTCATCATCACATATAGGAAAATGCCTTTAAAATCGTTATGTACAATGATTGTATTGTATTTTCTACAGATCAGCTGTAGAATTACAGTGGTAAAGCAACACATTTAAAAAGTCTTTATTAAAGAGATATCGTTTAATTTTCATAATTGAAAATATCTATCACAAAATAAACAGTTTTTATTGTGAAGATAAAAGAAATTCCAGCGCTTTATGATAAAATACGATCAAAATCCAAACTTTCGGCAAAACCCTTTGCATAAAATATATCTCTTTAAATTTATCTTATTTGCGACCTTTCATGATTCAGACTGAACAACTTCTAAAATACTTTATTGTAATGGCCAAATCCACATGAGCATTGGAACAGCAACAAGGACGATCAACACTGCCAATGGAGATCCAAAACGTGGATAATCACTAAAACGATATCCCCCCGGAGCCATCACAAGCATATTACTTTGATGTCCAATAGGAGTAAGAAACTCACACCCTGCACCAATTGCAACAGCCATCAGAAAAGCCTCCGGTTTATAATTGAGGGAATGGGCAAAACTTGAAGCAATTGGTGCTACCATCATAACTGTCGCGGCATTATTCAAAAATGGTGTTACCAACATGGCTGTTACCAACATAAGTGCTAATGCACCAGACGGTGGAAAAAATACCGCTAATTGGCTAAGCCACTGGCCTATAAGATCCGTACATCCTGTCTTCTCTAGTGCTTCACTCACCGGAATAAGAGCTGCTAGTAAGACTAATATTTGTCCATCTAATGCTTGATACAAATCACGCGCTGGCAAAACACGAAATATAACCATTGCAGCGGCAGCAGAAAAAAAAGAAAAGGCTACTGGAATAATATGAAAAGCGGTACAAATGATTGCTATAAAGAGAATAGCTAAAGAGACGAAACCATGTCGTAAATTACCAAATACAATATTACGCTTGGCTAAGGGCAAACATTTCAATTCTCGTAATAATTTTGGAATAACCGCATCTTGTCCCTGTAAGACAATCACATCTCCAAGATGGAAGGCAATATCACCAAGCCTCTCCCGCACCCTTTCATGTTGACGACTTAACGCAAGTAAATTCACATCATAGCGATCAAACAGTGCGAAGTCTTTTGCACTAATGCCAATAAGGGGTGAATTATGTGTAACAACTGCCTCAATAATGTCAACATCGCTGTCCTTATCTCCCGTGGGAAGGGTCCGGCCAGAAAAAAATTCCAAACGAGCAGAATTCATCACACTCTCTAGCCCTGTATGTGAACCTTCCAGTAAAACAATATCATTTTCAGATAAAATAAAATCTGGCAATGGTGAAATGGACACTTTGTTTCTAATGACTTGAATCACCATAACATCACCACCTGATGGTTTAACGAGATCAACAATCGTTTTTCCTACAATCGGTGAATTTGTTGGAATATATGCTTCTGAAATATAGTTCCGAATATCAATAGCATCATCAAACGATACACCTGAACGTACACGTACAGGTAAGCGCCAAGAGAAAAAGACCAAATATAATACACCAGCAGTAGCAACAGCCGCACCAACGGGCGTAAAATCAAACATGGTAAAAGGGGCCCCTGTTAACCGTTCTTGCATAGCCGAAATAACAACGTTAGGAGACGTTCCTATCTGTGTCATAAGACCACCCAACAAAGAACCAAATGCCATGGGCATTAAAAAGACAGAAGGCGAAACCTGAGAACGACGAGCAAATTGAAAAGCAATAGGAAGCATGATAGCCAAAGCACCAATGTTTTTCACAAACATTGACAACAGTACGACAGAAATAACCAAAAAAGCTAATTGAAGGCGCACTGATTTCACATCTGGCCATATCCGTTGGATAATAAACTCCATTATACCAGAACGCGATACAGCCGTACTAACAACAAACACACTCCCTACAATAATAACAATATCATTGCTAAAACCGCTAAAAGCCTCCTTCGGACTGACAAGGCCAACGATGCAAGAAACCAATAATGTACAAATAGCGACAAGATCATAACGAAATCGATCCCAAATAAAAACAACCATCATGAAACCAATGATAGAAAACGCCATTATTTGATTTTCTGTCATGAGACCCATCTCTCCCCAGATTATAATGAACACAGATATGTTTTAACTATTCTTATAAACACCAGCAAGATAAAAGCAGCTATGGATACATTTTAAAGCGGTTTAAATCGATAAAAATTATAATTAATATATAATTCCCTCTCCCCATCGTATAAGTACTTCCTTATAAAATACTGCAAACGCAAACAAAGAAAACTGATAAGAGTTAATAAAAGCGTATTGCAAAAAATATAAAAATGATTCACTATATCAAAGAGTGAGTAAAAGTAGATAACTGTTGAAACTGATATACGCTATATCTTAACATTTATCATTCCTTAAAAAATCTATCTCCCCTCCTATGACTATGAGAGTGTGATACAAAGCGAAAGAAGAAATGATGACCAATCTTAATAGCGGGTATAAAGGGAATCTAAGATACTGGTTAACTTGTATTATTGGATTTTTTTCTATCTTAGCAATTATAGTCGTCGGGGGCTTTTATATAGCAAAGCCCTACCTTGACAGTTTTGTAAGACGAGAAATAGCCCGTCGTTCTATAAAGGCAGAGACATCTGAAGTCAGCATCCTTGGAAAAATCAATTTGACAAATGTTACGCTGCCGCTCCCTGCTGGCGCATCACTTAAAATTGGTGCTATTTCTGCTCGTCCCCCTATTTCCTTTATTCCTGGGGCTTTCACACTTTACAATGTTGATTTAAAGCATCATGATATTCACATACAAATTCCCCAGATTTCTCTTAACAGTGTCTCATTAAAAGAAAAAGATACTGCGATTACATCACGTCTTTTGCAATCAATTATGCGTATTGAACTTTCTTCAATTATTGCACCGAACATACTGCTTTCTATAGAAAATGAGAACAAACTAACCGAAAAAATTGAAGTAAAGAATTTTCAGCTTTCTGATTTTAAAAATGGCCATATTGGTTCTGTCAGCTTCAAAAATATGGACCTTAATATGACAGCTAAAAATGCTGAAAAGCAAATGCATATTATCACCAAAAGTGATGCAATAGAAGCACGCGATATTGATATAAGCTTTGCTGATTTGTTTATTTTAGGAAGAAGTAATTCTATCAATCAAGTCAAAAACATTACCGGTCCTCTTTCTATAAAAAATCTAATAGTTAATACTTTTGAAGGAGAAGGAGAGAATATCTCTTTCTCTCTTGGTCAATTTAAAACATCTGGTCTAAAGATGAAACCGCTTGAACAGACAGTTAAAAAATTGATCAAAGATCACTTAAACGAAAAAAAATTAAATAACAAGAAAACTGAAAAAAGAATACGGCGTGATCTTCTCATAGATAACTTGTTCACCGTTACCTTAGCTGATGCAGAAGTGAATAACTTCAAAATTGATACACCACAATTTAAAGAAACACTCGAGTCACTCCGATTCACACAAGGCTTATGGAAGCAGCCTATACCCAAAAAGCTTTTTATTTCTTTTAAGAACTTTTCAATTTTACCTAAAAAAATGAAAGAAGAAAACTTAGAGCTTTTCAAAAAAATAGGTATCGAACACTTTGATTTTTCAGAAAAAATTGATATTTCTTATGATGAAACAAAGCAGACGCTTTCTCTCAATGCAATGTCTTTCAACATAAAAAATGTTGGATCTGGAAAAGTATCAGCGAAGCTTGTTAATGTTGATGAAAAATTTTTTTCTGCTCAAAAAGATTTAATGATTGCTGCTTCTCAAAACCTTGGCATCACTGATATTGATATTAGCTATACAGATGATGGTTTCATTGATAAGCTTTTTTCTTATCTTGCACGAAATCTCGGTGATACAAAACATGATCTCAAAAAAGAACTCTATGACAATTTTTATCTGATGATGACGCAAACCCCAAAAATATTGCTCAAAGATCATAAAGAAGCTGAAAATATTTCAAATTCTCTTGGAGACTTTGCTAAAAATCCTCAAACATTGACCATTAAAATAAAAGCAAAAGACAACAAAGCTCTCACAATAACCGATCTTGAAAATGCACTACAAAATGATTTGTCCTCAGCTTTGGATAAAGTGCATCTCACTATCAAGAATAAAGCATCACCTTAAAAAAAGAGTGTTCCGCTTCGAATATAAATATTCTTGTCTATAAGTTTAAGAGCTTTATTCCTCTTTTTTCTTTTCTATGATAGAAGAAAGTATCGTACAGAGTAGTTTACACAAAAAGATATATACTGGTAAAATTGTCGATACTTGGAGTTGTTCATGTCTGATTTATCTTCAAATCGCTTGCCTAATCGTGCTTCTCGTGTCACAAATCAAGCACTTTCTGCTATTGAGCGTTTCCTTCATATTGAAGCTCTCAGCGGAATTGTTCTCTTATTAGCTGCTGCTGCTGCACTCATTCTTGCCAATTCTGATTATGCTTCTCTTTATGAATCCTTCTGGCATACACCTTTTGGCTTTAACTTTGGCCATTTCACCCTCTCATGGGATTTGCATTTCTGGGTTAATGATGCTCTCATGACTATTTTCTTTCTCGTCGCGGGAATGGAAATTCGGCGTGAGATTCATGAAGGAGCTCTTGCTGATTTTAAACAAGCAATTTTGCCAATTATTGCAGCAGTCGGTGGAGTTTGCCTCCCTGCAATTATCTATCTCAGCTTCAATTTTAATGGGGGACATACAAATGGTTGGGCTGTGCCAACGGCAACAGATATTGCTTTTGCATTAGGTATTCTTGCTCTTCTTGGGAAAAAAATTCCTTCTAATCTTCATATCATTCTCTTATCCTTGGCAATTATTGATGATATCATCGCTGTTCTTATTATTGCTTTCTTCTACTCCACAAACATTGATCCTAGTGGTTTAATCATCGCCTCAGCGGGTATTGCCTTAGTGTTATTCTTTCAATGGATTGGTCTCGCTTCAGCATGGCTCTACATTCTACCTGGTGCAATTATTTGGTGGGGATTAATGGCAACAGGTGTTCACCCATCACTTGCTGGTGTGATTTTAGGTATGATGACCCCTGTTTTTCCTACCCGAACGTTAGTTGCGCCGCTCACCATGTTAAGCAATGCAATGCAAATTCTTCAAGAAAAAAATGTAAAAACAGACCTGCATCATATCTCCACTGCATTGAAAAAAATGCGCAAAGGACAACGTGATATGATTGCACCAGTAATACGTGTCCAGAAAGCATTGCATCCATGGGTCGCATACGGCGTGATGCCGATTTTTGCTTTTGCAAATGCTGGGGTTAGTTTTGCAAATTTTGACCTTTCTTCTCATGAATCATTCTTAGTTATACTTGGTGTTGTTATTGGTCTCTTTGTTGGTAAGCCTATGGGTATCATTATTGCAAGTTATTTAGCAGTAAAATCAGGACTATGTCGTCTTCCTCCTCAAATGACTTGGACAGGTGTTTTGCTCATTGGATTGTTAGCAGGAATTGGCTTTACAATGTCTATCTTTGTTTCAATGCTTGCTTTTAAGGATATCATCTTACTTGATTCTGCAAAAATTGGTGTCCTTTGTGGATCTGGTTTATCTGCTCTTGTCGGCCTTGGTTATGGGTTCATTTACATTAAGCGTAATAAAAAAATTTCTCATAATTCTTAGCAGTTCAAAGAATAATGCTCTTTATAATACTTCTTAAAAAAACGGCTTGGTCCATTTTTTGAACTGTAATTTAGAGTAATCATAGAAACGAAGAAAGGGAAATTTCTCCCTTAATTTATTTCTTTACCATGAAATAAAAGAAAAAGATTATCCTCTTTAAAAATTATTTCACTTTACTGATAAACTCTGTCAAAAATATTTAATCAAAAATAAGGCGTGATTTGCATAAAATAATGCATCTCTTATTAAAACATTGAAAGCTTAATTAAAGTAAAGAAATAGTGTCTCTCGAAATAATTAACAAACAAGAAATACAAAACAAATTGTTCATTGCAAGCATTTGTACCAAAATAGATGACAATTTCGAATATCTCAACTCATTATTACTATAATTGTGCAAGATTGGGGTTTCATAGCAAAGCGCATGTCATTTGATGTATTGAGAACTATGAAAAAGATTTTATTATGTTTGATGTAAATGAACCCATAACAAAAGCTAAAAAAGCTTTAGTGCCTTTGTTAAATTGAAGATATTTCTTTACGAGTCATTATTGCACAAATCTTTATTTTAGATTTTTATTCACGTTCATGGAGAAGAATAAACTAAATCCACGAGATTCACATAAAATTTTTAAAACCCCTGTAAGAAAAGCAAACTGTTAATGAAAAATATCTCATCAATTCCATTTTGCGTAATTTCATAAATAATCTAAAATCAAACCTGATGAATTCTATAATTTTGCTGAGCATTCATAAAGCTTTCTACCTAACAGGCATATTTGAACAAGTCGCAAACTTTTCCTCTCCTGCTAAACGTTTAGTAGAAAGTCTGGAGTTTCCTACAGATATGAATGCTTCATATTATCTAGAAATCTTTTTCAAGATAAAAAGTTTTTAACCCTTATCAAGCCCATAAACAGCATGTAATGTTCTAACTGCAAGCTCAGTATAAGCGCTGTCAATCAAAATAGAAATTTTAATCTCGGAAGTTGTGATTGCCTGAATATTAATACCTTTCTCAGCCAAAGCTTGAAATGCTGTAGCCGCAACACCTGCATGGCTGCGCATTCCAATACCAATAACAGATACCTTGGCAAGATCTCTTTCAAATTGGATAACATCAAATCCAATTTCTTTACGATTTTTCTTAAGAAGGGCAACCGCTTTATCTACATCCGTTGATGGTACAGTAAAAGTCATATCGGTTTTTGAACCATCTTCAGAAATATTTTGTACAATCATATCAACATTAATTCGCGCTTCAGACAAAGGTCCAAAAATTGCTGCAGAGATCCCTGGGCGATCTGCTAGTCGACGGAGAGAAATTTGTGCCTCATCCTTAGCAAAAGCAATACCAGTAACATTTTGTTGTTCCACAATTTCCTCCTCATCGCAAATAAGTGTTCCAGAAGAATTCATTGAATCATCCATGCCTAATGCATCGGGATCCTCAAAACTTGAGCGCACGAAAGTACGAACTTTATGAACCATTGCCAATTCAACAGAACGAACCTGTAAAACTTTTGCTCCAAGAGAAGCCATTTCTAGCATTTCTTCAAAAGCAACTTTTGGTAAACGACGTGCCTTAGGTTCTATACGCGGATCCGTTGTATAAACGCCATCCACATCTGTATAAATATCACAGCGATCAGCCTGTATAGCTGCCGCTATAGCAACAGCACTCGTATCTGATCCACCACGCCCTAAAGTAGAAACCCGATTATCCGGAGCCAATCCCTGAAAACCAGCAATAACAGCTACCTGACCTTCTTGAAAACGCTCTATTAAAAAAGAACCATCAATATCTGTAATCCGTGCACTGCTATGTGCGCTATCCGTATGAATAGGAATTTGCCAACCAAGCCATGAACGTGCATTTATTCCCATTGCTTGAAGTGTAAGAGCCAACAAACCTGCCGTTACCTGCTCACCAGAAGCAACAACGACATCATATTCATAAGCATCTTTATTTATTGGCGAAGCATCACATGTCCACTGAACAAGCTCATTGGTTTTCCCAGCCATCGCGGATACGACAACTGCAACTTCATTTCCTGCGTCTACCTCTCTTTTAACATGCCGTGCAACATTATGAATACGTTCAATATCTGCTACAGACGTTCCACCAAATTTCATGACAATCCGTGCCATCAATAACACTCTTACCTTTATATTTCTTATCTCAAACAACCGTAAAAATAAGAACTCACTCTCGTATCAACAAATCACTTTTTCACATATAGAATATCTACCATTTGTGCAAGTTCAGTTATGTTTATATTAATTTCTCTTGACTTTATAATAAAATCTACCTGACTTGATCATAAAAAAGTAAAAGGAGAGCAACATGATAAATAAAATGCGTACCACCATCGATCAAAATGAAATTGATCATTTTTCACGTATTTCTGCCGAATGGTGGGATCCTCAAGGAAAATTTCGTCCACTTCATCAATTCAATCCCACTCGTCTTGCTTATATCAGAGAAAAAATCTGTTTAGAATTTAATCGCGATCCTGTTTCACTCATGCCCTTCAAAAATTTGAGAATTCTTGATATTGGCTGTGGTGGTGGTTTGTTGTGCGAACCAATGGCACGTCTTGGTGCTACGGTTGTGGGAGCTGATGCGGCACAGACCAATATTGAAGTCGCAAAAATCCACGCAGCCCAAAGTGATCTTTCCATTGATTACCGTACAACTACTGCAGAAACATTAGCCAATGAAGGAGAGCACTTTGATATCATTCTCAATATGGAGGTTGTTGAACATGTATCTGATGTTAACCTTTTCATGGCTGCCACAGCAAAAATGCTTAAACCACAAGGGTTGATGTTTGTCTCAACACTCAATCGTACGTGGAAAGCATGGGGATTAGCTATTATAGGTGCTGAATATATTTTACATTGGCTTCCGAAAGGAACTCATGACTATAAAAAGTTCCTAAAACCCCAGGAACTTAAGAATCTCTTATCAAAAAACACTTTAGCTGTCATCGATCAGATCGGTATTACTTACAATCCATTAAATGACAGCTGGAATCGCTCAAAAGATATGAATGTTAACTATATGCTTCTTGCAAAAAAGCCTTAGGAAAAGATAATCTACAAGTCCTCTATGTCTTGCAACAAAGAATTGAGCTTCCCTTCATCTTCTAGAGCATAAAGATCATCACAACCGCCAACATGATAATCACCTATAAAGATTTGTGGAAATGTGTTGCGCCCATTTGCTCGCTGCACCATTTCTTCGCGAAGAGTTGTTGATGCATCAATATCTTTATATTTCACTCCTTTTTTATCAAGCAAATCACGTGCCCTCGTGCAATAAGGACAGTTAGGGCGTGTATAAAGTACTATCTGTTTCATAATTATTCTCCCATGTTTTTTAATAAGTCAATTTTAAGATCTTCTCAAGAATTAGGAACCAGAGAGGTCTCTTTTAAGACACGTGAAAATGTTAACACATCAACCTGTCGTGCACCTGCACGTTTTAATGTTGCAGCTGCTGCTGTAACGGTCGCACCTGTTGTAAAAACATCATCAATCAGCAAAATAGAACGTCCCTTTAGATGTTTTTTAACTTTGTGTGGCACCTCAAAGGCATTTAATACATTTAGCTTCCGCTCTCTCGCTGATAAATTCACCTGCGGACGGGTATGTCGACTCCGCACAAGCCAACCCGGTTTAAAATTTTTTTTCTGCGCTCCTGCAATATAACGAGCAAGCTCTGCAGATTGATTGTAACGTCTTTTCAAAAAACGACGAAAATGCAAGGGAACGGAGATAATAACATCACACTCATTAATAATCTCGCGCCCAGCAGATATCATCCAATTGGCCATAAAAGATGCTAATTCTATATGATCACTATATTTCAATCGCGTTACCAAAGCTTGCGCTATCCCCTTATGAACAATAGCCGAACGAACACGCGAAAAAGGAAAAGAACTTTTAAGAGCTTCACCACTGAGAAAACCTTCCCCCATATCACAAACAAAAGGAATTCCCATAACAGGACAATAAGGTTTTGTGATAAACTGAAGACCTTTCCAACATTCGGAGCAAATCGTACCATAAGCGGAAACGCTTTGCTTGCATCCAAGACAAATTGGCGGATACAAAATTGTTAGCAAGCGCTCAATCAACTTGCTTAATATATTTCCGCTAGTTAAAGCTATTTCTTGAAAGCACAACATTAATTTAGGCTTTTACAGCTTCCCTGCACAAAAAAATCTTTTATACTTTTTAATTTTAATTCCTTTAAAAACTCTTACCTTTTATAAATTTGTTTTTCTTTCACATCATGAGCTTGATAGAGCTGGCATAAAATGAACCTTTGTAAAATATTCTTTGAATCATAGATCGAAAGTCATGAACGATATGCCACATCCTTTAATTTTTGATCATGATCGTATTGAGCAATTTCGCAAACGTGCTTTCAAAAAAGCAAAAGAAGGATATGATTTTTTATTGTCCTACATGGCGGAGGATCTGTATAAACGTCTCTGTACTATTAATCGTTTCTTTACATTAGCTCTCGATTTACACAGCCATACAGATCTTGCAGCGCAAGCTTTATTGAAATCTGGAAAAGTCCATTCCATAGAACGCGTTGAAACTGACATACTTTATCAAAGCCATGACAAAAAATTTCATTTGCGTCCTCGAGAATTTCTTGACTTTCCTCAAAATTATTGTGATCTCATCGTTTCACTTCTTTCATTACAATTGACTAATGATACCCCTGGTGTCCTTAGTCAGATAAAAAATATTCTGAAACCAGATGGATTATTCCTAGCTGTTATGGCTGGAGCTGGCACACTTATGGAGTTACGTGAATCTCTCCTACAAGCTGAAGTTGAAATCTATGGCGGAGCAAGTCCTAGAATCTATCCTTTTGCCGACATTCGTGAGATAGGAGCCCTTTTACAGCGTGTTGGTTTTGCTCTACCTGTCGCAGATATTGAAGATGTCACAATACGCTATAATACAATGTTTGATCTTATAAATGACCTTAAAACTATGGGAATGCAAAATGCACTCATCAATCGCTCACGGCGCCCTGTATCTAAGCGCTTTTTTCTCCGAGCCGCTGAAATCTATGCACAAAAATTTAGCGATCCTGATGGACGGATCCGTGCACATTTTTCTTTTATTTGGCTTTCTGGTTGGACTCCTCATCCAAATCAACAAAAACCGATAAAGCCAGGCTCAGCGCAAATATCTCTCGCAAGTGTTTTAAGGAAAGAACACAAAAAACTATAAACTCCACATGAGAATTACTTTTCAAAGGTGTTTTTATCCGTTACCCCTAACATTTGACTGGTTATAGTTCCAGCCAACATTGAATCGCTTACATTGAGAGCTGTACGCCCCATATCAATTAAGGGTTCGATAGACATGAGAACAGCAACCAAAGAAACAGGTAATCCCATTATTGGCAATACAATCAATGCTGCAAAAATAGCACCACCACCAACACCAGCTACACCAATAGAACTCAACGTTACAACACCAACAAGAGTAGCAATCCAAGTAGGATCAAAGGGATTAATACCCATAGAGGGTGCTATCATGGTTGCAAGCATCGCTGGATAAATACCGGCACAACCATTTTGGCCAATTGTTGCTCCAAAAGAGGCTGCAAAACTCGCTATTGACTGTGGTACACCAATCCATTGCGTTTGAGCCTCAATATTCAAAGGAATACTTGCAGCACTTGAACGGCTACTAAAAGCAAATGTCAAAACAGGCAAAACCTTTTTGAAAAAACGAAACGGATTAATTCCTGATATGCCAAGCAACACACCATGAATTCCAAACATAAAGATAATGCTAATGTAGGAAGCGATGCTAAAAACCAATAAATCTAAAATATCCGCAACACGTGAGGTTGCTCCTACCTTCGTCATAAGGGCAAAAATACCATAGGGTGTCAAAGCAATCACAATACGGACTAACCGCGTAATCCAAGCTTGTGCCACTTGAATGAATAAAAGCGCTTTTTCTCCCTGTTCGGAATCATCTTTCTTTAAAAGAAGAGCTGCTGCTCCTAAAAAGGATGCAAAAATAACAACACCTATAATTGATGTACGTTTGACTCCACTTAATTCAGCAAATGGATTTTTAGGAATCAAGGATAAAATCATCTTTGGAATATTCATGTCTCCAAGTTGAGAAATACGATCATCGAGAAGAGTAGAAACATTTTGCCCTTCATGCACCAAACCATTTGCTGTTAATCCGAAAAAATTAACTACAAAAATGCCGACCAATGCTGAAAGAGCCGTTGTAAAAAGCAATATTGAAATGGTCATTATGCTCATTTTACCAACAGCATAAACAGAATGCAAATGAGCAACTGCTGAGACGATAGAGACAAAAACCAATGGCATAACAATCATTTGGAGTAATAAGATATAGCCATTACCAACAATGTTAAACCATTCAACAGATTTCAATAACGTGGCTTCACCTTCTCCATAAATAATCTGTAAAACACTTCCAAAAAGTATGCCAAGGATAAGCCCTAACATAACACGTAGTGAAAGACTCCATTTCATCCTGTTACTTTGAGTAAGCAAGAATAAGAAAATAACAAATAAAAATAAATTGATGAAAAAATTAAATGCCATTGTTTATGCCCACTCTTGTTATGCTTGATAGTGAATATTATGCATAGCCTAAAATCAATGCATAATATTCAAAAATAAAATACAAAGTTTACAACACTTTTACAAAATCACTATTTTTAAAGTTATCGGTTAGAAGAGAATTTTTTGCCTATTAATAGCTCTTGGAAGGAAATAAAAAATCAAATGAGTTCATTTTCCGATTATTTATAAAATTTTACTCTTAAGAGAAAGACTTCTAATAAAGAATCAAAATATCAACATCTTCTATTCCATTTCAATAATAAAAGAACGCTTTTAATACGCCTTAAGATTTGAATGACGCCATTATTCTTTCTTACGATTTGAAGGAAGCAAATCCTTCCCAAAATAATAAAGATACCGCCAACAATCCCATGACTTGTTTTTCTAAAAATACAATAACAAACTAAGCTATCTTTCTATGCCAATTTTATTACCGACATCCTCACCCATTTTGGTCACCGTCCTTTTTTAATGTCTCATCTTATTCAAACGGTCTTTACAAAATCTTATTTGGTTCTTGGTGGAATTCTCTTTACTTATTAGTTGCCATAAAACAGTTCTTCTAAACCACTAAAATTATAAATGCTAAAATTTTTGAATTTATAATAGAATGCTGAAATGCAAAACAATACGTGCGTAATAATCGAAGCTTTATTTCCCCTATGGTTATTCTTTAGATACACTCAAATAAAAAATCTAAAGATACACTCAAATAAAAAATCTAAATCCGTAAAATAAGCTTTATTATATATATCTAAAAATTAAAGTGCTAAAAAAAGATAGAATTAGATGAGGAATAACTTAAAAACTCTTAAAGATAAAAATAAACCCTGTCCTTTCTACAGAATATGGTACCAAGTAGTTTTGGTAATATTTAATAGAGTTGCAAATTTATCATTCCAATTTAGCTATTTTAATCCTTTATTCTTGATATAAAATTATTTTTTATGAAAGATTCGCCGATTTATAGCAAAAAATAAAAAAATATCCGTGCTCTATCTCATAAATAAAAAAACAAAAATTAAGTCTTTTCAAGTTAATATCATAAAATACGATACTATTTAGAATAATTTAAAAAGAATTTTTTTCCTAATAAAAACTTGAAAAAAATTGTCAGAATCCAATGTTTAAATGCACAAAAACTTAGATCCTTCACTTAGCGTTAGCCAAAATAAGTAAATTGAGTGAAAAAGAAATGATAATATGTAATTCTATAACGTATCTTTAAATACAGCCACTGTTTGCACCCTCGCATAGAAATATACCATATAGATACGAAAGAAGAGATAAGATCACCAATCTTACCATTAAAAAATGAAAGAAGTATAATATATGTCTCTAGCAAATAACAAAAACCGTTTGTGTGGACACCTCTAGCGTAATTAACCTATGGGCAAAAAAATTTGAAAAAACAAATATACCTCTTATTGAATCGTCTTAATGCAAGATGAATGGGACTTGAGGGTGTAAAGATCGTGATGTTACTGAACTGCTGCTTTGCAGAAGTAAAGATAATTGTGCCGACAAATCTTGCACTATCTCCTTCATAAAAAACATCAAGAGATGAGGATTGCAAGTAAAATAAAATAGGCTTCTAAAGGAAATCTGTCAATGAGAAGTAATAATCATATACACTTATTTGGAAATGAAAGATGAAGCTTTTTACTTCAAAATCTAATAGGCACACTCTAAAAATACAGGTTCTACAGCCCCATTCCAAATAGAATGATAAAGAGACAATAACCGATCAGCATCTGTTTGTCCTAACGCGATTACCTCTTCTAAAGGAACTAAAAAATTTGTCTCATCTAAACCATCAGCATTGCACTGTCTGCGATTTTTTAACCCCTTGCGTGAAATAGCAACAACTTGACGAGCTATTTCTAAAATTATGGTGTGACGAAAAGGTGTTCTTAACCCTTCTTTAGGAACACGGTTGCGCATATCCAAAACTTCTTCAAAACACCAATCTTTTGTTAAAGCTTCTGCTTCATTGAGTGCTTCACTGTCATACAGAATCCCAACCCAAAAAGCCGACAATGCACAAATGCGTCTCCAAGAACCACAGTCAGCACCTCTCATTTCTAAAAATCGTTTTAAGCGGACTTCGGGAAACAAAGTGGATAGATGATTAATCCAATCTCCCATATTGGGTATTGAATTTGCAACCTGCCCTTTTAATGCTCCCTTCATAAATTGACGAAAAGTTATATGAGTACAATCATAATAACGGCCATCGCGCACGACAAAATACATTGGTACATCAAGTGCCCATTCAACATAATCAGCAAAACCAAAACGCTCAGAAAACACAAAGGGGAGAACTCCAGATCTCTGATTATCAGTATCGCACCAAATTTCAGAGCGCCAAGATAAAAAGCCATTCGGGCTTCCCTCTGTAAAAGGTGAACTAGCAAATAATGCTGTTGCAATCGATTGTAACTTCATTGATACTTGCATTTTTCGCCGCATATCCGTTTCAGAGGAAAAATCAAGATTAACCTGAATGGTCGATGTTCGATACATCATGTCAAGACCACTTGTGCCAACTTTTGGCATATAATCGGTCATAATTTGATAACGAGACTTGGGCATTCGCGGAGTTTCAGCCAATGTCCACTTTGGGCTAGCCCCCATACCGAGAAAACCAATCCCCAGTGGCTCTGAAATTTTCTTGAGAAGAGTTAAATGTTCCATCACCTCGCAATAAGTATGACCAATTGTTTCTAGCGGTGCACCAGATAATTCAAATTGCCCTCCAGGTTCCAAAGAAATAGCACCTTGATCAGCCGATCCTACGAGTCCAATAATATTTCCCTCATCTAAAATGGGACTCCATCCTAAAACCTCTTGCATTCCTTCCAAAAGTGCACGAATCCCTCTCGTGCCATTATACGGAACAGGACGGAAACCATCTCTATAGAATGGAAATTTTTCATGTTCTGTACCAATACGCCAATCATTTTCTGCTTTACACCCCTCCTGAAAATAGCTAACCAGGCAATCTAAGTTATAAATTTCACTCTCATCTGTTATATCAAGCGCCATAACTTATTTTATCCTATCATTAGTTCTATCATTTTAAATGAACCATTTAGAATGATTTTATACACTTCAATCAATTGACCAATCTCCTACACTAGCATTAAGAAGAGCTAAAGCAGCAACAGCAGCAGTGTCAGCGCGCAAAATACGTGGTCCCAAAGACATTGGAATCACGAAAGGATGTTTTTTTAAAAAGTTTCGCTCTTCTTCACTAAACCCACCTTCTGGTCCAATGAGGACACCCAATGCTGTGATTTCGTGCTTTTTTAAAAAAGGCAATACGTTATGGGATTTGTGTGCTTCATCACAAAAGAATAAAGGACGTGTCTCATCCCAATGTGCTAAAAGCTCTACTAACGAAAGAGGAGAAGAACATTCAGGTAAAGATAAAATGCCACACTGTTCAGAAGCTTCAATAACATTAGCCTCCATACGCGCTCTATTGATACGCGTAACCTGTGTGTGATGTGTTATAACAGGCTGCAAAACCGATACCCCCATTTCAACAGCTTTCTGCACCATATAATCCAAACGCGCATTTTTGAGTGGAGCAAAACAGTAAATGAGATTCGAATGCGTCGTTTGCAATCTTTCCTGCTGGATAAGCTGAACCACAACAATTTTTTTCTTAATGGCGATCAGTTTAGCAAGCCATTCACCATCCTGTCCATTAAAAAGTAAAATTTTGGCCCCTTCTTTTAGCCGTAAAACACGTATAAGATAAGATGCTTGCGCCCCCTCTATCTTTATTTCTTCATTTAAAATAAGAGGTTGATGGATAAACAATCTTTTCAGTTTATAATTTATACGCATAAAAAATCGTACCAAAGCTAACTATAATTATCGAAAAAACGTATAACAAAAAGAAGAAGATAGATCTATAGGACTATAATTTATAAAGAATTATAGAGTTTTTTAGCTTTATGAGATAAAAATGGGAACAAATAGAATACTAAGTGATTCTGCTCTTAACATAAATTCACAATAACAGATTATTTACCATTGCATTTTTTGATTTATTGCATAATTGGAGAAAAATATGTCTGCAAAAAAAGCTACAGTTATTACTATCACCACTCTCCTAGCTTTTATTCTGATTACGGTAGGAATTGGCTCCGTTGGAGCAGATGGAAAACACACAATCGCTGAAGATGGCTATGGTATTTCTGCTGAACTTAAATAAGCACCGGCTAGCTTACTCTTAAAATTTTATAGAAAGACGACATTTTTTAGCGGTTTTCCAAAGTTTTTGCCAATACAGCCTTAAAAAGGCCCATCAATCTGTATCAGCATCTTTTTTAACCAAGAAATTACCGTATTCCAGTCCTTTAGAACTAAGAGAAAAGGTAAAAGGCTGCATAAGACTGTTCGCAAGGCACTGGACATCTTTACAAAGAGTTCCTGAGCTATGACTTTTTCGCACTTGGGCTTGTAATATAAATTCGTCCTTTCGATCTTGCATGATAGCAGAAGAAATGATTCCCCACATGGATAAGCTCCAGTCTGCTGTATCCATCAGTGATTCTGTTATCTTTATCGTACCATTTGAAAAACTTGTTTGAATATTCCAGAGATCAAAAGTTGTTGAAAGGACATCACTCTTCATTAAAAGAAATTGTTCCTTTTCTGAAAGCGTTTTCTGTAAACTATTCAAATCATATCCTAACAATCGACCAGAAGACAGATTCAGTGTTAATTCACCCTGCATTTTCGCAAAAATTTCTGACCAAGAATTGGCAAGCGTTCGTACCATCATCGTCAAGTTTGCTTTGCTTTGTACAAATGGGATAATTCCTAGAGCCTCTGAAAAAGCCTGCGTATCCATGGAAACAACTGAAGCACGTCCTTCAATACGCACATTCTTATCAACTGGTGCAATTTCAATATTGCTTTGAAGAGATCCACCAAAAACATTCGCATCCCCAAGATCAAAAATGATATGTCCATTTTTTATTTGTATCGCAGCAGCTAAATTTGTGAGCGCAATATTTCCTACTTTTGCTTGTGGCGAAGAAAGTCGTACATCCACCCCGATACGATTTAAAATTGCCGTATCAGGAAATGAATTCTGCTCTTTAACGAAAGAAAGCATTGATTCAAAAATGTTAAAATCTAGGTTATCAAATGCTAAAGATCCAATAACAATTGGTACATAGTTCTGAAAATCAACTTCTAAAGCACCACGCGCATTTGATGTCCCCATTGTAAATGTAATATTATCCATTTGAATATGCATTGGCTGCGCTAAAAAATGAGACTCCCATACAATAGGTGCTTTTAATCTCTGTCCCCAAAATTGTGTGCCTCCAATCCAATACAATGTCTGATTCCACCCTGGAGAACGCATTGATACCTTCCCATCAAAAATGTAATATTCAGATAATCGTGCCTGCCCTATAAAGGTTATACCACCACGTACAGAATTGAGACTCGCCTTAACTTGACTTTTCCCTCCTGCTAAAAGCGATAACACTTGATCAGCGTCAATCGATAACGTTGTCAACTCTCCGCGCCAACGAGCATCTGCACGAAATCGCACTTTTTGCGTTGGTTCAGGCCAATCTAAAGTTGCATTTAATCCTGTTATTTTTTCTGGCATACCAGAAATACTATCATGATAAACGAGTGTACCATTTTCAATAACAATTCGCCCAAAAGGTTGGTTTAAGAGACGCTTTATGTCCGGCTGATCAGGATTATGATTAATTATTTCACGAGCATTCCTTATCGCGAATCCTAATGCACTTTGCGACCGCGAAAATCTATCAAAAAAATCCGCTACTGTTTTTACCGGTTTTTCCATAACAAATTGGGGACGCACAATTCGTGTTTCCGAAAAGGAAACATGCCCCCAAAGAAGATCGAGCAAAGAAAGATCAACTTCTATCGATTCAGCTTCCAATAACGGTACAACATTATTCAGTTTTGAGGTTAGAGTAATGCCAGAAAGAAATGCTTTAGGATAAGGAAAAAGATTCAATCGCGGTGGATCACGTAATTGCACATTATAACCCGTCCACGCACTTAAATCTTGAGCCAAACGTATACGAATCATATCTGTTGACACAAGATAAGGTAAAATAAGAATACCCACTCCAAACCAAAAAATAATTGCAATAAAAACCCCGCTCAAAAATTTTATTATTCTGGCGCGCACAATATTCCTCTATATTTCCGCCGCTATAACAGATTAAAAGCAAACTTAAATAATCGTAAAAAAAATTCTTATAATTCTAAAATCCGTTATATCTCATTTAATAATTTAATTATTCTTATTTTTATCCAAAGTTTATTGGAACGACAATATTGCTGCTTCCAAACAAAACAGTTATCTTAAAACCTTTCAAAAATTATAAAATACATAATATTATCGAATCATTTTTACCATTCTCATATGAATATTGCTATTAAATGCTTTTGGATTGTCAGCAAACACTTTACAAAAGGATAAACAGCCCTCTACCGAAAGGATCTCTCTCAATGAATAATATTATCGATGGAAAAAAGCTTGCTGAAGAGATTATTGTGAAAGTGAAGGCTGAAACAGCAAAACTCCGCAATAATTATAATATACAACCTGGTATCGCTGTTATTATTGTCGGAGACGACCCCGCAAGTCAGGTATATGTCGCATCAAAAAGTAAAAAAGCCGAAGAATGTGGTTTTTTTTCAATCAAACAGATGATTCCCAAAGAAACACAAGAACAAGAACTCCTCCAACATATTGCAGCATTAAATTCTGACCCTAAAATCCACGGCATTTTAGTACAGCTCCCCTTACCACCCCATATTAATACAAACCGCATAACACAAGCTATTGCTTTCCAAAAAGATGTTGATGGCTTTCATTATATCAATGTAGGAAAACTTGCTGCTAATGACCTTGAAGACGCTATTATTCCCTGTACACCAGCTGGTGCCATGATGATGATTGAACAACAATGTGGACGAGATTTATCTGGTCTTGATGCCGTTGTCATTGGCCGCTCTAATATTGTCGGAAAGCCTATGGCAGCCCTTTTAACAGCAGCCAATGCCACTGTCACAATCGCCCACAGCCGTACCCGTGACCTTGATGATGTCTGTCGTAGTGCCGATATTTTAGTAGCAGCTGTAGGCCACCCACAAATGATTAAAAAAGACTGGGTTAAAAATGGTGCTATTATTATTGATGTTGGTATTAATCGCATTACAACTCCAGAGAAAGAGGGAAGCAAGACGCGTCTTGTCGGGGATGTCGATTTTGAAGAAATAAAAGGGAAAGCTGCCGCAATCACTCCTGTTCCAGGAGGGGTTGGACCTATGACTATTGCCATGCTCATGGTTAATACGCTTAAAGCCGCCGCTCGAGCACACAATCTTCCTGTACCCAAATTCTAAGAAGTTTGGTATACCTTCATTGCAATAAATATTACTTTATTCATGCCATAAGAACAGATGCCCCTTGATCTGCACGATTAACGGATTGGCGAAAAAGACGAAAAAGTTCACGTCCAACACCGTATTCATTTTTTGAAAGGTCGGGGTGAGTGATCGTTCGTGCATTAAATTCTGACAAATCTTCCAAAATAATTAATTTACCCACATGAGCATCAAGACAGACGATATCACCATCTTGCAAACGCGCAATGGGACCATTGTCCAAAGCTTCTGGTGTTACATGAATTGCAGCAGGAATTTTTCCTGATGCACCTGACATACGTCCATCCGTTACCAATGCTACCTTTTGACCTCGATCTTGTAAAATGCCTAAAATTGTTGTTAATTTATGAAGCTCTGGCATACCATTTGCTTTTGGCCCTTGATAACGAATAACAGCGATAAAGTCTTTATTATTTAATACCCCAGATTTAAAAGCCTCTTGTAGTGCCTCTTGATCATTAAAGACAAAAACTGGAGCTTCAATTCGCCAACGATCAGATTTAACAGATGAAACTTTAATAATAGCTGTGCCTAAATCACCCGACAAAACGCGAATACCACCATCAGCTTGAAACGGCTTTCTCCACCCTACCAATATCTTATGATCACCACTTTCATTGAGAGCGGGCTCACGCACCACACTACCATCAGAACCAAGTTTTGCTTCAATTACATACGCATTGAGATCTTTGCCAAAAACTGTACAGACATTTTCATGTACTAACCCTGCCTCAATGAGCTCTCGAATAACAAAACCCATTCCACCAGCAGCATGAAAATGATTTATATCAGCCAAACCATTAGGATAAATTCGCACTAAAAGAGGGACCACTGACGAAATTTCTGCTATATCATGCCATGTCAATTGAATACCACAAGCAGCAGCCATGGCAATTAAATGAATCGTATGGTTGGTAGATCCTCCTGTCGCATTTAATCCTACAATAGCATTTACGAAAGAACGCTCATCAACTATCATACCAAGTGGTCTATAATCATCGCCCAGTGCTGTCATTGCAAGTACACGCTGGGTGGCTTCCCGTGTTAACGCATCACGCAACGGTGTATTTGCATTGATAAAAGAGCTTCCCGGCATATGTATCCCCATCATCTCTAGGATCACCTGATTTGAGTTAGCAGTCCCATAAAATGTACATGTTCCAGGCCCATGATAAGAGCGGGATTCTGATTCCAGCAATGTTTGACGATCTATTTTATTTTCTGCATAAAGCTGGCGTATCTTCGCTTTTTCATCATTGCCTTGACCACTTGTCATGGGACCAGCTGGAATAAAAATTCCTGGTAAATGACCAAATGTCAGCGCTCCAATCACTAAACCAGGTACAATCTTATCGCACACGCCAAGATACAGTGCAGCATCAAACATATCGTGTGATAAGCTTATAGCCGTCGCCATTGCAATTACATCACGCGAAAAAAGAGAAAGCTCCATCCCCACATTTCCTTGTGTTACACCATCACACATCGCAGGAACACCACCTGCTACTTGTGCAACACCACCAAACATACGGGCAGCCTCTTTAATTAAGTGAGGAAAATATTCAAAAGGTTGATGTGCTGAAAGAACATCATTATACGCAGTAATAATACCAATATTGCCGACAATATTATGCTTCAAATGCTCTTTGTCTCTTTGACCACAAGCAGCAAAACCATGAGCCTGATTGGAACATCCCAAAAAACTTCTCTTGGGACGCTTTTCTTGCGCCTTAGCAATACGATCTAAATAAATTTCTCGCGTTGGAAGAGAACGTTCATAAATCCTTCGTGTAACCGAAGCTATTATCTTGGAAAGTGCCATGTTTATTCCCCCCTTGCATTTACGCTTCCAACCATTAAAAAGAGATTGCGTACCACTTACATCTCTATCATGTTTTCGCTTCACTTGTTTCATTTTCACTTGGAGACCAATAAACCTGAACAAGGTGATGAGCATTGCGTAAAACCGCCCGAACAGGCATTTCCATTTCAGATCCCTCCTGACAAACCACTTCAAAACACTCGCGTTTCTGAAAACCTTCAAAATGGAGAAGTATGCAACGAGATTGTATTATAACTGGCAAAGTCAGTGTCAGTCTTGGCTCAAGAGCACTTTTTGCATGAAGTGGTAAAACAAGTGCCTGTGTTTGAAGATCAAGTGCTTGCTTTAAACGATGCGCATCAGGAAAAAAGGAAGCAGTATGTCCATCAATCCCCATTCCTAAAACAATAACATCAAAGGGTCTAGGCAAAGTATTGACACGACTAGCAGCCGTAAAAGCAGCAAGTTCAACAGTAATTGCTTTATGATAAAGTCCTACAAAATGTGCTTGAGCCGCAAAATTTTGTAACAAATGACGGCGTACCAGATGTTCATTTGAACGTTCATGATGAGCTGGTACAAAGCGTTCATCGACTAACGTGATGATAATATTTTGCCAATCAATATCAGCTTTTGATAAATAATGAAAAAACAATTCCGGTGTGTTACCACCAGAAACTGCTAGAATCGCCCGTTTTCGCTCAAGAACAGCCACACTAAGCTCTGCTGCAACGCGATCAGCCAATGCTAACGCTAAATCTGTAGGTGTTTCAAAATTCAAACGGTCAATATTTATTCCATGCATACTTATTGCTCTAAACTAAATTGTTCCATACCCGCCCATCACGTTCCATCAAAAGTGTCGAAGCAGAGGGCCCCCATGAACCAGCTCTATATCCATGAACTGGCTGCTTTATTGCTTGCCATCCCTCAAGAATAGGATCAATCCAACGCCAAGCAGCCTCAACTTCGTCACGACGCATAAACAGTGTTTGATCTCCACGAATAACATCCATTAATAGCCGTTCATAAGCATCAGGATTACGCTGCGAAAATGCAGACGCAAAACTCATGTCTAATGGAATATGACGAAATCGCATACCACCAGGACCTGGATCTTTAATCATCAACCACTGTTTTACACCTTCATCAGGCTGGAGACGAATAACAAGTCTGTTAGAAAAAACCTCATCTGAATTCTCATCAAAAATATTATGAGGGATGGGTTTAAAAACTATAACAATTTCAGACATCCGCGTGGACAGACGCTTACCAGTTCGTAAATAAAAAGGTGTATCCGCCCAACGCCAATTATTAATCTTAACCTTAAGCGCTACAAATGTTTCGCTCTCACTGACTTTTTTCCCCAAATCATCAAAATAAGATCTTACAGAGATACCATTCAAGACACCAGCCAGATATTGCCCACGCACAGTATTTTGCTCTACATTATGAACATCAAGGGGTGTCAAAGAATGCAAAACTTTCAATTTTTCATCACGTACCGCATTTGCTCTATTGGTAAATGGTATTTCCATAGCAACCAAACAGAGCAATTGCAGCATATGGTTTTGTACCATATCGCGTAGCGCACCTGCACTCTCATAATATTCTGCACGCCCTTCCAATCCTAACGATTCAGCAACTGTTATCTGGACATGATCAATATAATTGGAATTCCATAACGGTTCATAAAGTGTATTAACAAACCGCAATGCCATTAAATTTTGAACTGTTTCCTTGCCAAGATAATGATCAATACGAAAGATCTGATCTTCATCAAATGCTCTTGCAAATATATCATTGAGTTCTACTGCTGTTTTTACATCACGACCAATAGGTTTTTCAATGATAATCCGTGTTTGCTGTGTCACCAAACCATTTTGTCCTAATCTCATCGCAATATTACCAAAAAGTGGCGAACCAACCGCTAAATAAAAAGCTCGAATATCAGCTGGATCTTTTGATAGTAAAAGAGCAAGATCTTGCCATCCCCGATTTGATGTAATATCCACAGAAACATAGATTAAACGCGCAAGAAAACGATTCAGTTCAATTAGGTTGAGATCTTTTGGTTGAACATGTTTCTCTAGAGAAGCACGAACAAAATTTTGATATTCTTCACGACTTAACGAAGAGCGAGAAACCCCAATAATACGCGTCGGATCACTCAATTGTCCAACACACTGACAATGATAAAGAGCAGGCATAAGCTTGCGTGATGTTAAGTCGCCATTGCCACCAAAAACAATACAATCAAAGGGAGAGACTGGAATAATTTTACTTACCATAAATTTGTCTCTCTTCCCATTTAATTATAACAGTTCAAAAAATTTATAGAAACTTCAATCATTAAAGCAGATAGATATGAAACAAGCCACTCATTTTCTCCGTTTCAAAGAGTGCCTCGTTAAAACTTATCCATCAAAGAAAACCAGTGCATAGCCAAAAAAACAAGCGGATAACGCAAAACTTTTCCACCTGGAAAAGATGAAATCTTTAAGTCTTGAAAAGACGCAAAACGCTCACGCTTCCCAGTTAGCCACTCAGAATATAACTTCCCTATAAAAGGAGCAAGTATAACCCCATGCCCCGAATAACCACCACAATAAGTTACACCGGAAAAAAGTTGGCGAACATAAGGCAACCGTTCAACAGTGATAGCAACTGTCGCTCCCCAATGATGGGTTAGATTTATAGAGTGGAGATGAGGATAAATTTCAAAAATCTGCCGTCGTATGCGTCTATCTAAATTTACAGGATATTGATTATCATAACTTTCTACTCCACCAAATAATAAGCGATTATCAGTAGTTTTGCGAAAATAGCGAACCATAAAACGAGAATCATCTACCGACTCGCCCCCCTGAAGAATAGGACACTCTTGCGATAACGGTTCAGTTGCTCCAATATAAGAGCGAATAGAAAAGATTTTTTTCTCAACAAAATGCTGAAGTCCAAGTTTATATGCATTAGTCGCTAATAAAACATGCTCTGTTGTTATATTACCTTGTCCCGTTTTTACTCTATAATGGCCACCATTGCGCTCTATCGCAATTACTTTCGTCTTCTCATAAAGTTTAGCCCCAGCGTTTTTTGCGTTTTTTGCTAACCAAACAACAAGCTTTAAGGGATTGATATGGCCAGTCTGTGCATCATAAATACCACCATGGTAAAAAGAAGAACCAAGCCGTTTAACTGTTTCATTCCTGTTCATAAAAGTGAGACCGTCATAGCCATAACGCTGCATCGCTTCAACATGTCGCTGATAAGATGCTAATTCGCGTTTTTTATGGGTAACAGAAAGATGCCCTGCCATAAAATCACACTGACAATCAGGCATTGCACACCAAGATAGAATATCTCTTTTGGCTTCTTCAGCTAAATCAAACAATATCTTACTTCGTTCAAAACCATATTTTTTCTCTAATGATTCTACCCATTGTCTTTGCCCTGTTCCTAATTGCCCACCATTGCGCCCTGAAGCTCCATCACCAAACCGTGAAGCTTCTAATAAAACAACTTGGACTCCAGCCTTAGCTAAATGATAGGCAGCAGAAAGCCCAGTAAATCCACCCCCGATAATAACCACATCACACTGTATTTGTTCGCTAAAAAACGGATAAGAGGGACGCTCGTCTAAAGTGTCCTCATACCAAGAAATTCCTGGAGAAATCGGATTATAATCAATCATCGTGATAAACCTTAAACATTAAGCAAGAGATACTCTCGCTCCCACGGGCTAATCACTTCCATAAAAGTTTCGAACTCTTGTCGTTTGATTGCAGCATAAGTACTGACAAAAACATCTCCTAAAATGGCACGTATCGCTGTATCTTGTTCAAATAAGTTGACCGCTTCAATGAGACCACGGGGTAATTCAATGCTATCAGTATTCACATTACTTATTGTTGGTTCATCAGGTTCAAGCTTTTGCTGTAATCCAATAAGACCGCAAGCCAAAGAAGCTGCGAGAGCTAAATAAGGATTAGCATCTGATGAAGGAAGTCTATTCTCAACACGTCGCCCCTGTGGAGCAGAGCGGGGAACACGAAAAGCTGTGGTACGATTATCATATCCCCATCGCAAATTAACAGGTGCTGAAATATCAGGCATGAGACGCCGATAAGAATTTACATAAGGGGCAAGCATTACAAGTCCCCCTGCCATATGTTTTTGTAATCCACCAATAAAATAGCGAAAAAAAACACTTTCCTCACCATCTTCTTGTGTAAAAATATTCATACCCGTCTTTTTATCAACAACCGATTGATGAATATGCATAGCAGAACCTGGCTGCCCTTGAATAGGCTTGGCCATAAAAGTAGCATACATATCATGCTTAAGTGCGGCTTCACGAATTGTGCGTTTAAACATAAAGACTTGATCAGCTAATTCAATTGGATCACCGTGACGTAAATTAATTTCAAATTGGCCGGCTCCTTCTTCATGAATGAGCGTGTCAATTTCTAACCCCTGCGCTTCCGAAAAATGATAAATATCATCAATGAACTCATCAAATTCATTTACACCCGCAATCGAATACCCCTGCCCTCCACCAATTGAACGTCCAGAACGACCAACTGGAGGAACTAAAGGATAATCAGGATCAGGATTTTTTTGTACTAAATAAAACTCAATTTCTGGTGAGACAACTGGTTTTAAACCCATTTTCGTATAAAAACCAAGCACTGTTCGTAAAACATTCCGTGGTGTATAATCCACAACCTGTCCATTTTGATAGACAAGATCACAAATCACTTGTGCGGTAGGAGCCTCTTCCCATGGCACAATGCTTAACGTCGAAAGATCAGGTTCAAGACGTAGATCACCATCTGTTTTCGGATATTCAAAACCATGGCCATCTTCAGGATAATCTCCTGAAATTGTTGCCACAAAAACGGCTGAAGGCAATGCCAGCGATGTTTCCGATGTAAATTTTTTAGAAAGCATCATCTTGCCACGCGGTACACCTGCTTGATCAGGCGTAATACATTCAATATCTTCTACATTACGGAAAGCAAGCCACTGCGAAACTTGCTCCCAATTTTTTACACCACGTAAATTTTTGAGAAAACCAGAAACAGATTTAGAACTCTTATTTTTCATTTGTTCACCATTTTTTACAGCCATAGAACACCAACTCAAAAAAACATTCAAGCTTCGCTCTTATGGTATCACCCTATACATGAACGTTACGAAAAAACTTTATCAACCTAATTTTTAAAGAATGCCACAACTTCTATTAAGGTGAAAGAAACCTTACAACTATTATAAACTGCTTGCCATATCAAACATAGTGTAAAAATTGGTACTGCACGCGATACATCGGTGCTAACGTTCTCTTTAAAAACACACAGATAATTACAACCAGCTTCGAAAACAGCCTTACCAAGGAATTACTAGCTAGAGGGTTGCGTGCACAATGCAATAATAACACATTGATTCCCGCAAGCGTGCTGCACATATTGTACGCGTGGACTGTACGGAGTCTGCCGCTCCTAAATACTCAGATGTAATGCTACTGAGTCGTACAGTGCCCGCAGTTGCACCCTTAAACATCTGTTCCTACCATATTATAATGTTTGACAAAAGCATCATGCCATCATAGCAACCGCTTTGCGTATGGGTTCCACAACATAGTTCTACAAACTGTTGACGCATTGCCAAGCTAAGAGTTTTCTTGCCCACCTACGCCAATGAGACCATCACTATCCTCTTTTTGAATTGTAAAACAAAATGATTTACCATTGGCGATAAACCATCTGCTCAAAATCCAGCTAGCTTAAACTCATAGCATTCTAAACCTTTAGACTCGTTCTATCCCCAAGGGAGGCATAGTCAGATATATCACTTCCGTCACGTATTCACGCACTGGAACAAAAAATCTGAAACTATGAGGCAACGCTGCATTTATATGCAGCGTTGTTGTTAAGAATAAGCTTCTATTGAGATAGTTCTGATGGGAGGCACCCATAGCTAATGGTATAGGGATTCATTTGGATTCTTTCGAAATGTTATATATAAATTTAATGCTCCGCCCCACAACACACCACCAGTGAACCCACTTAAAAGACCAAAAAGAAGATTAAAATCAAATGTATATTTCAAATCAGGTTTAACATGGAGAAAAGCAATCAATGTGAATTTGATGACAAAAGTGATAAGAATAAATATCAACGTCAACGGTGTACCAGGCCGAATAATTAAATCCGTTCCCTCTTTGATTTTTAAACGCGGAGCGGCGTGCCAGAGCAACCAGCCAACGCCAACGCCGATCATCAGTCCCACCAACATTGAGACTGCTCCCCAGCGCGGGAACGCCAGCTGGTTAATCACATCGCTTCCGCCCAAAAAAAGAAAGATTAACGGCAATAGAAAAAGGCGGTTAACCTTCATTTCCCTATCTTTCAATGCGCTCATTCCCCTCGTAATGAGAAAAATAAGCAAAGCTCAGACCCATAAAGGGGTTCCGGTTAAAATATTCAACAATGACATATTATGCTCCATAGTGTTTGACTCGATAAAAATATAGCATGATGTTAGGAAAATATTTAGAAAAAAGAATACTAGCACAAATTAAACCCATAGTGACCCACAAAAGCTGGGGGATCCATGAAAAAAAAAAGCCGCTATGAGACTATTGGCAAAAAAGATGATTACCCAAATCCATGGAATATATTTATTGATGAGATAAAATAGGATATGTTTGCGTTTTTCTTCAGAAACACCAGCTCTGGCATAAAATCTGGCATAAAAAATGGTAAAGGGTCTCTTTACCAGCAAGCTCATCAATGAAACCAGAGCAAGTGACAGATAGCAAAAAAACTGTGGGGTAGTTCAGCAAAAGTGTAGACTATCCAGCGAAATAATTAACAAACAGGACAATAATTGTCAGAATGTTAGTCATCATCACTGGTTCTCCCTGTCGGTCAATTTTAATGTTCACAGTAATAATGGACAATAAAATCACAGTTAAGATGAGAGAGCGTTCGATCAAAGTTAAAACGTTTCCATTGATAACCTAGGAGTAAATACTCTACGGAATAAAAGAGATTATTATGTTAAGGTGCACCCTCCTTTTTATATTTGATAGAAAACTTACCGCAAGTGCTTCGTTTTTTAGTTTCCATATGAATATAAAAAACGCCACCTAGTGCACACTCTGTATCCTGTTTAATGGTCAACTGATAGGTATTTCTGAGATAAACTGCTTCAATGAACTTTACCTTTTTCAGCGCAACAGAGGCGATATTTTTCACCCTACCCTGCGTGGACAAAGCCAGAACCAACTCAATCAATAGTGAACTAGGACATACGGCGCGGGAGGGGAAATATTCCTCAAAAAGCAGGTGATGCACATTGAAGGAAAAAGTACAAGAATCTCCGGTTACGGAGGAAATCTTACATAAATCGCCTCGTAATGGAAGAACGAATTTCTCAGAACACGAGCCAGAGAAGCAGACCCTACCGACAATGATGATTGCTTACGCAATAACGGCCCGCCATTGTCGTATGGGCTGGCCTTACAGTGAAGACGGTAGGCCTCATTAATACGTTCAATATGTCCTTCAACACGTAACCGATCACTATCAAAATGGCTGGTAGAGAAAAACTGTTTAACCATAACAGGGAGATCGTGATAAGTGAGATCCGAGTTTTTAACCACCATGGTGACGAATCGAACTGAAAACTGATGCAAGGCTTCGAGTAAAAAGCCCTGTTTCAAATAGTTATGGGCTAAATCCCAGTGAGAAATATCGATTTTCCCGCAAGCCCGCATCGGTGCGATTAAAGTGATACTCTGACATATACCCAAGAAATTTGGCTCGGTGCGATGCTTTATAGCCATGATTGGGGGACCTTTTTATATTTTTCTCTTAAATCCTTTGATGATAAACCGAAAGAATGAGAGCTAAACCGCGCTTGATAGCGCGCGAGAAGTATCGACATACGACAAACGAAAAAAGCCAACAATCCCAGCTCAGGAGCAGCCCGATGTTTGCTCATGATGCTTGCAATTAGAAAATCGACATTGGGTTGCAGTCCTGTATTGTCCGAAATAGATCGCGCAAACGAACTGAAGGGGCGCATAGGCGCCTGAAAGCGTAAAAAAAAGAAATCAGCCCGGACATCCCGTTGCATAATCGGATGACCAAACCCTAGCCAGGGTTTGTCTTTGCAATAATGCGTTACCGCCACCTCAAGATCCCGGCTTCAATCTCATGGAGGACACTAGAAAGTCGCATGATAGCATATTGCAGGCTCCCATATGCGCGGGGCCAGTGGCACAAAACCCACCGATTAGTGCAGAAATGACGTCGCTCTTGGTACTGGACGCGTTACGTCGATGCTAACCTTCTCTATTTTTTGCAGAACAGAAAGCGCGTATCAGGCTTTCTAGCCATACTTAGAGTACACAAAGTTATTCATCACTCTACAACACTTTAAGCGCGCAATTTTATATTTTGTATTAAAGGATTTTTGCTTTCAAAATATACGAACAACATCACACAAAGTAGAATAAACAAGCTGCCCCCAACATTAAACCAAACCTTATCTGTAACCAGCACTGTTGCACCGAAACAGTTAACAATAGCATGGACAAAAAAAGGCGCACACGCATAAAATTTAGAGCGCGTAACAACACCACGATACGCCAAGCATGTATTGAAAATATGCATGAGTATGACGCTCATTAAAGCACACAAAAAAATACTCGCTTGCGTCCAGGAATAAAAAATTACATACTCATTGGCTAATAACCTAGATCGAATAGGCCAGCCATTATAAACAAGGAAAGGCCCTAGCGCCTTATAAACTAATTCGCATAAACCCCAGCCTATGCCAATATTCAGCGGCAAACGCCACAAAAAACTAGGCGAGCACCGATAAAACTTAGTAACTAACCAACGACGCATGGCTTCTTCTGCTACAACAAAAAAAAACGTAAATGTTAAAAATAAAAAAACAAGCGCCAGCCCCTGCTCTGCACGACTCTTGGTTTCAACAATACTCATCATATAAAGCGTTTTTATTACAGATTGCTCCCAAAAAGCAATAAACCCGCCAGCAATGCAGCTAGCAACAAACCATCCCACAGCACCAGCGACAACCAATTTGAACTTCAGAAAATGATGAAACACACATAGAAGAAAAACAACGCCAAACACTTGCAGTAAACGTAAGGCATCAAGTTTATGTTCTGTTTCCGAGTAACGCCATACTAACAGAACAATCACCCCAAAAACTATGCCGCTCAACAGCACATTTATCCAACTAAATGTAGAGCGAAAAAAATTATAAATGACAGCGCCATAAATAAGGCCTGCGAGAAGCGAAGTAATAAATAAAACCAACATTATTATGCCCCCTCATTTACTACAGCGTACCTGCTATTTTTCTTCATGGATAATCTGTCTTGCACAAAATCATAAATTTGCCGCATAAGAGCAAACATAAGAATAGTAGCGATTGTATAATGCCCAATTGCAAGAAGTTCTGGCTCAGCGGCCCGCCATGAAAAGCGCGCCCAAGCCGCCAAGCATTGTAAAAGCAGGATAAGAACAAAAAAACGCCATTTCTTGTCAAGGCAAACCACAAGCATTAAAAAAGTTGATAAAAGATTCAGACCTATAATAAACGTATAATATATTACCGTCTCAAGTAAAGAAAGTAAGGCGTCCCTATCAAGACTAAAAACCCCTTTTAGGATTTTCACAGTTTCTGGTAGAGATGTAAGCAGTGCAAGCCCTATAGAAGCCCCCCAAATCCCCATTCCCACGCCCAGTGCTGCCTCTACACCATTGCCATTATCCTCTGGCACCCAATGAGAGAGCAAAAAAAACTGCATAATCGCCATGCCTATAGGGAATAGAGTAACAGCAAAAACAATATTAGGCGTACTATAAGCAGAAAAATCAAAAATCAAACTGCCTATCATACGCATAAACTCGTATAGAAAAAAAATCAAAAGCACATAACAACCAGCGCTTGACCCAATAATCGCCTTCGTGCCTTTAAACGCTTTAACCAAAGAGAGTAACCAGCGGTACCCCAATATAAGCGAAAGCGCCAAAACATAATAAGGAAAATAACTCGCAGCGCCATAAACATAAAGAAAAACAAGACACAAAACAACGAGCAAGAAAACCAAACGTTCAACCAATGTTTTTTTCTTCATCAAAGGAAAAATAATCAGCACCAGACAAAAAACGGCGCCGATAACAGATAATGTCAATTTGTCAAGCATTATTGTAAGCCTCAGAAATAGAATTTATTAATATTGCATAGCCTGAAGAAATGTCAAACATAGACAAAAGACCAACCGCAAAATGAATTACAAAAGGCAGATAGAAATAGGCCTTGCGCTTATTTTGGAAACCAAGATACATAAAGCGCGTATTTACAACATGCATCAATACAATCATGCCCGCGGCAATAAGATAGCTGATCGCTTGTGGACAAGATTCAAATGCGACATAGCCCACCATTTGTGGCGCCCTATCAACACGGTAATTCAAGTAAAGAAAAAGAGCTGGGAGGGTCTTATAGCATAAGTCTAGAACACCCCAGCCCAGCCCGAAATAAAGGACCTCACGCGCAGCTAATTCTGGCTTATATACGCGAAGCAACCACAAACGCAAAAGCTCCGCAGTTAAAACTGATATCAAAAGGATAAAAAAGGGATGGTCTGCAGCAACCAAACTCATGTAATGCACCACCTGCTGCTGGCTATTATTAGCAGCAGACAAAGCAGGCAATGGCAACAAAGAGCTCAAATATACAAAACCTGCCCCAATACACAAGGCAGCAACTGCACCACAGAATCTAAGAACTAAATATTTATATAAGTAGTGCTCGTACAGAATTAAAAGCATGGCAAGATAACATACCAAAAGCAAAGATAAGTCTGGAAGCCCACTTTCACTATGTGGATAAGCGAAGATGATAGCGCAGGAAAGGCCAGCTAGCCCCCCAAAAATGACGCGCTCGCCCAACAAGCCATTGTTTTTAAGGAAACGAGGGCTGGAACTTATCCCAAAACTAAGCAGCATTCCAAAAATTAAGTCAGACATATAATTTCCTTAAAGCGCCTTGCCCTCCCAAGCATACCAAGATATTATTGCCGGAGAAAAACTCCCTGCTAAGAGGCTGATAGTGTACCCCTTAGCAAAGCCTTTACCTTGTTAAAAAAGCCAGGTCAAACAACAATTTCATCACTTAGAGCGAGCACAATCCCAACCAGCTTTAGCAATATCCGCAGCTGCGCCACGGGACCCCGCCTACTATTGCTCCAGAAACTGCCCCTCCTGGGTTGGCTGCTCTAGGCTTTAGGATAACCCAAAGAACTATAGCCTCCTGTCTTCTCACTTAGTTTTCCTTTTAAACGGGTTAATCACGCTAAGCTTCACACTCTTTGATTTAATGTAACGCACGTACACATAAACAACATACATCAAACAAATCCAATTTATAACCATTCCATAGTTATCGTCTGTATGAACAAACGCTACAGAATAAGAAACAAAGAGGCTAAAAAACAGCTCAGCAAGAACATCAAGGACCAACCAATAATATTTCTTTGTAGTAACAAAGAGAACCATCAAAAATGTCAAAAAAACCTGGCCCGTTAGAATAGCAAAACCAAGCACCGCATAATCAAACATTTTTTTCACTGCCTCCCTGTTTGCAAAACCTATCTGTTGATAGATTTCTCGAAGGTCTGATAAAAGCAGTGATGACACAAAAAAGACGCCTATGGCAAACCCACAGCCAATGCAAATGCTTAAATCTAGCATTGACATAGATTTTTCCTTCAAAGCTTTAGCAATTAGGACATAGCGAGCCCCCTCTATCATCAACGGAATAATGAAAAGCAGATAAATATAGCTCGAAAGCTGCAGATCAAAAAAATCTAACAGAACGTCATCACTCATAACAATAAAACCAGCTGCGATGAAAAAAATGGGGCAACTTGCGATAATGGATAAACTAAAGCACTTTATATTGTTTACTATATTGGGTATAAATTCAATGCAAAAAGAAAGAAAGAACATAATTATAATAATAGGAGGAGATGTTATCGGCACACCGACTATATACTCAAAGACATACACGAGGGGAGGAGTAACCAATGCCGCCACTATGAATGCAACCATGCTCCCCTTGTATAACATGCTTTTTCCATTAATAGCAATAGTTTTGAAGAATAGATACATGCCAAACCACAGACAAAAATAAGCGAGCACTAAACCAAACGCGCCCATAGATCCTCCTGTGCAATATTCCAAACATAAAGGTGGCACCTTTTACAGTACCACCGTTCTAGGCTTTAGGATAACTCAAAGAACTACATCAAAAGTGCATCAACATCCTACCTGAATTAGCAATAGATTGACCCAAAAACTGTGTGCCACACTGAGCAGCAGCCACACCATAACCAGTATAACCGCCTATGGTGCCTCCGAATCGATCGCCTACACTTAACCCCAAGCTTGCTGCGGACATGCCAATATTAGGATTACGCGTTACCACTCCTACGCCAATACCACCCACAAGGCCAACCCCAGCACCATACTTGCTACCAAACGCAGTACCAGAGTTATATTTGCTACTAAAATTATCGGCACTGCAATAATCGCGCGAACGACTTGAACTTCCCATTTATTTTCTCCAATTTAGTTTATAAATAAATCCCCCAAGCTTACTTATGTCCCCGCGCCAGAATGGCTTACCCATAATTAACCACCGAAACACCCCTGGAGATATGAATGCATTTTCATGCAAGTTTGCATTTATAATATATAGTTGACAAAATCAAGGGCATTGTGTCAAAAATATAGGATATTTTAGTAAATTTATGCTTACTTATTTTATGTGTTTAAACTTAATGGTTTATATTATGAGCAATAATAATGAAAGTCGGATAAGATTCTCTTGGTTTACAAAATATACTAAAAGTATATAAATATACTGATAGAGATATTTATTGTTGCAATTGCAATCAGAAGCATAGATTTAGTTAACCCGTTTATATTTCAAGCGATTATTGATCATATCATTCCGTTTTGGGCAAAATTTGAGAAAAATCATCCGCGCAAGGTCTCTGCTCCGTGACGGCTCAAAGGCAAAAAAGGCCAATAACTGTGGCTTTTAACCACAGCAAAAACCGCACTAAATAAGAATTAGAAAAGTTATAACAAGATAAATGGTACGGTTGGTGGGATTTGAACCTACGACCTCTGGTGCCACAAACCAGCGCTCTAACCAGCTGAGCTACAACCGCCTAAAAATAAATGTATCATAACTGTTTACTATTTCATAAACACTTATTCCTTGTCTGTGTCACATAAGGAAGATCAAAAGAGTTTGCAAGCCCCTTTAAAAAAATCTTGCATTTTTTATCAAAAAAAGAATTCCTTTACAAAGGAAGAGCACGCTTTGCCCAATATTCAACATTGTGATCACGATAAGCTCTTATATTTTCAACCTCATCTTGCTGTATCAGTTGCAAAATTTCTTTTAGAATCGCTATAATGAGGTTAGGCCCTTCATAGACCATTCCACTGTATAATTGGATCAGATCTGCACCAGCTTTGATTTTTTCCAAAGCCGTTTGCGCATCTTTTACACCACCAACGCCAATGATTGCAATCTCCTTCCCTAATTTTTGTCGCATTTTTGCAAGCACAATAGTAGAGCGCTCAAAGAGTGGGCGTCCAGAAAGCCCCCCCTCCTCACCACTTAGTAGACTATTTTTAAGTCCTTGTCGTGAAAGCGTAGTATTGGAAACAATGAGACCATCAAAATCAGAAAGCTTCATTTCTTCAGCGATATCATCCAATTCTTTTTCTGATAAATCAGGTGCAATTTTTAAAAAAATGGGAACAGAAAATCCATACTTTTTCTTTTGTTCATTACGCGCCTGCGAAATCGCATTCATCAAAAAATGTAAACTATCACGAGCCTGTAAAGTACGTAAACCTGGTGTGTTAGGCGAAGAAATATTAACTGTGAAATAATCAGAAATATCATAAAAATGAGCAATACCAGAAGTATAATCGCTAGTCTTATCAACCGTATCCTTATTGGCACCAATATTTATTCCTACAATACCCGTCTTTTTATACGTGCGAAGTCTATCGTAAACAATTTTATGCCCATCATTATTAAAACCCATTCTATTAATAATCGCTTCATCTTCTTTTAAACGAAAAAGCCGCGGTTTAGGGTTTCCCGTTTGGGGCTTTGGTGTAACTGTACCAATTTCAGTAAAGCCAAATCCTAAGCGAAAAATAGCCTCAACAACCTCTGCATTCTTATCAAACCCCGCAGCAAGACCGATAAAATTTTCAAATTCAAGACCCGCAACAGTCACACACAAACGCTTATCAAAAACCTTTTGACAACTGCTCAATCCACTTTTTAGCGCGATAATCGCTAAATGGTGCGCGTGTTCTGGATCCAACGAAAATAAAGCGGAACGACCAATACAACGAAAAAAACTCATCAATCCTTCTCCAAAATAAAACTAATCCGCCACACCTCACGTAAATCTTTTAATATAAAAAAATTATCAATAAAGATAGCATATCACCTCAATAAAAACGCCTCCCCTTCTACAAGAAAATTTATTATATCTTCGCCATTTACATTTATTTTTACATGCACCGAGCAGAAAACGAGCCGTTTGGTCTTTGAAAAAACTTCCTTACCCTTTCAAAATTGTTCAAATATTAAAATCTATAAGAAGAAAAACAAGAATCCCATACAATAGATATCTTTTTTCAATATGTTATCATAAAAAATTTTGTACCACTTTTATAAAGCAAAAACGGTTTCCTATTTGTAATGAAAAAAGAAAATAAAGCTTTCTACTAAAAACTCTCCAGCATTTTGAATTCCATGAGATATTTTTAATTTTAAAGTCAAACAGAACCTCTGTGTTAGACCTTCTAACATGCTAAAATACTCTTGGACAAGAATTTTAATCTTTGTAATATAATCTTAGCAACAAAATAAAAACCGCCCTTTTCTTTTCTATCGAAAGCGGTAATTAAAACTGTCGTATATCTTTTATATGAAGGGGAAGATGCAATGCTTAAAGAATTCAAGGAATTTGCCCTAAAAGGTAATATGATTGATCTTGCAATCGGTGTGATTATAGGAGGAGCTTTTGGTAGCTTAGTCAATTCAATTGTCAATGATATTTTTATGCCTATCATTGGACTTATTACAGGTGGAATCGACTTTTCTAACATGTTTATCCAACTTGCCGGTGAAAAACAAGCTACATTAAGTGCTGCTAAAGCAGCCGGAGCAACCATTAGCTACGGCAACTTTATAACTTTACTTATCAATTTTCTCATTATTGCTTGGGTCCTTTTCCTATTTGTTAAAGGTATGAATAAAATGCGCCGAAAAGAAGAAGAAGAGGGAAATTCAAAAAAAATGTCTCCAGAAGAACAGCTTCTGTCAGAAATTAGAGATCTTTTGGCCAAGAAAAAATAATTTTATTCGTGACTCTCCTCATGGAACACAGGAAAAAACATTTCTACAGTTGTTCCATGATTGGGTTTTGAAAATAATAAAAATTGACCACCACTTTCTTCTATCATTGCCTTACACATTGGGAGTCCTAAACCAGTCCCCATAAAGGCGCTGTCACCAGATCGTCCGTCTTTGCGCTTTACCTGACCATAAGGTTCTAATGCCTGCATAATCTCTTCATCACTCATTCCTATACCGTTATCACTCACTGAAATCTTGACACGTTCTTTTTTTCCATAAGAAACATGAACAATAATTTGCCCGCCCGATGGTGTAAAACGAATGGCATTGGAAAGAAGATTCCATATAATTTGCCGAAATGTCTGTTGTGATACACCAATAAATGGCACATGAACTGGAGCAGCAATACGCATGATAACGCCATTATGATTAGCCTGTGTTTCAAGAAAAGCCATACTAGAACGCAAACAAGCTATCACATCAAATGCTTCAGCTGTAAGGAGCGTTTTATTTTGGTTATTTAAACCAGAATAATTTGCTTTTGAGCATTCTAATAACTGATTAACCAGTGATAATATATGTTTTCCAGATGAGATAATATCACATAAATAGCCGCGATAACGCTCATTGTCTATCGTACCGAAACGGCCATCCCTCATAATTTCGGCAAAACCAATGAGAGCATTTAAAGGTGTTCGCATTTCATGAACAATTCCAACCCTTTCATTCTCTTCTGCCTTTGTATCTACTGGTAGAATTCCTCCTGTCATATTATTCACTATAACAGCATAATTGTCTTGCCGTGCTAAAGGTACAATCGTTATAGAAACCGTTATATTTTTTTGACTTTTTGTCACTAACTCAAGTGTCGCCCCACCATTAAAAATCTGATATTTTCCTTTCATACGGATTAATTTAAAATACTTTTCAATCAAAGAACAACTTTGCAAAGTAAATAATGATGATAATGGCTGTGACAACAATTCATTGATCTCATAACCGGTCAATGTCAAAGCATTACTGCTGACTGCTTGAATAAAACCCTGTCCATCCAACCAAAACATGCCATCAGTCGCTGTATCCAGTAATGATAAAACAACTGCTGGTTCTTTTATGAGCGCTTGTTCTATTGTATTTTCCGGCAAATCCTGTGCATTTGATAAAGGCTCTATCGTTTTTTTACCGAAATGCTCACATCCTAAAGATGAATGCAATTCTCCACGCAATCGCTGTGCAATTTCATGAAAAGCTGAACGCTCTATCTCCGAAAGGCTTGATTTTTTTACCTCCAAGTTTTCATCTTTTTTCTCTTTTTCTTGCATCTTTAAAACACCAAAACCATGAAATCCTTCACACTACCCTCTTTCATCAAAAATTGGCACAGCAAATAATTCAACTTTGAGTCATTTGGGATAATCATTAAAAGTCTACTGAACGGCCTATTTTCTCCAAAGTAAAAATGCTTCAATAAAACCGCTTATATTTGATATCATTCATCATTAAATCTACTGGTAAGTCTATCAAAATTAGATCTAAAAATAGAAAACCATAAAAGTCTAAAAGTTTTAGATAATTCTTTTGAAATATCTCCAAATCAACCATTTTTATCCATTTTCCAAGTAAAACCGTTGTAGAAAAATTTCTAGCATAAAATGAAAAAGTGCCTCTTTATTCTCCAATTGATTTGATTTTAATGGCATGCAAAAAATACTGATTTTATTTCAAGAATACCAACCTATGTAAACACACTGCTATGAGTAAAATTAGTTCGACTGTCATCTTACTATCAGTCGTCTATAGCGGAAATTTGACCGTTTCACCAAAAACAGAAAAATGAGAAGAAGCCCTCAAAACCATCGCATATTCATCAATTATTGCAACAGACATTGTTGTATCATCCAAGCTAGCGACAAAAGAAATCTCTTCTTTCAGAGAATCTTCCAATAAAAAGCCTTGCCTAAACCAATAATATCAATAGAAACTATAAAAATTCAATGGTATGCTTTTAAACCATCTAATGCAATAAAACTTGCACTTCTAGCACCCTTCCAATATCTTGCGATATTTCATTTCGTCTAAAAAAAACTCTCGTTTCTTATGTCCACTACAGAAGAAAAGCTATAAAATACGTCCCAATTCTATTGAACCAAAGAGCACTTCTATAATCAGAGAAAAGAACAAAAGCCATCTGTCCTCATTTGAAGTTTTTTTAATTTCTTTACATTTAAGATAAACTAAAAATGTAAAAAACATTTTCATCCCTTCTTTATATCATCTTATTTTATGTACCGGTAGTTTCAATAAAAAATATCGCTTTTATTTTGTAAGTCTCCACTCATATTTTTAATATTTCATTTCAAAAAACGCAGAAAAACACCTGCTCTCATGAACTAACGAAAGCTTTAATCATTCACATAATGATCATTAGACATTTTTAATCACGCATTTTAAAAATTGTCTTGCTTATTATACTCAGTGACTAGAATTTCACGTTTTCCAACATGATTAGCAGCTCCAACAATACCTCTTTCTTCCATGCGCTCCACGAGAGAAGCAGCCTTATTATAACCGATTGAAAGCCGACGCTGAATATAAGATGTTGAGCATTTTTTATCACGTATAACAAGCTTTACAGCCTGCCTATAGAGTTCTTCGCCATCTTCACCAAGATTTTCTTCCTTAGAAACTTCAGAACCTGAATCAGCAACCCCACCCTCTTTGTTATCGTCTTCACTTACTGTTACTGTTGCTAAATATTCAGGTTTTCCTTGCATTTTAAGATGTGCAACTATGGATTCAACTTCTTCGTCAGAGACAAAAGGGCCATGAACGCGTACAATACGGCCACCACCTGCCATATGAAGCATATCCCCTTGACCCAAAAGTGTTTCAGCACCTTGTTCTCCTAGAATTGTGCGACTATCTATTTTCGATGTTACCTGAAAAGAAATACGAGTAGGAAAGTTTGCTTTAATCGTACCAGTGATGACATCAACAGAAGGGCGCTGGGTAGCCATAATAAGGTGAATGCCTGCTGCACGAGCCATTTGCGCTAAACGCTGAATGGCATTTTCAATTTCTTTACCTGCTACCATCATGAGGTCAGCCATCTCATCAACAATCACAACAATATAAGGAAGCTGTGTTAAATCCATCGCTTCTTCATGATAAAGCATTTCTCCACTTTCTTTATCAAAACCCGACTGTACAGTGCACATGATCGTTTCGCCTTTTTGTGCCGCAAGGGCAACGCGTGCATTAAAACCATCAATATTGCGTACACCTAACTTAGCCATTTTACGGTAACGTTCTTCCATTTCACGAACCGCCCATTTTAAAGCTGTTACAGCTTTTTGGGGATCAGTTACCACAGGTGTTAAAAGATGTGGAATGCCATCATAAACAGAGAGTTCTAACATTTTAGGGTCAACCATGATTAAACGGCATTGTTTAGGAGTCATGCGATAAAGAATCGATAAAATCATTGTATTAATCGCAACCGATTTTCCCGATCCTGTTGTTCCTGCAACCAATAAATGAGGCATTTTTGCTAATTCTGCAATGACAGGCTCACCATTAATCCCCTTCCCCAAAGCAAGAGCAAGTTTAAATTGGCTTTCACGAAAAGAACTTGTTTGGATTAATTCTCGTAAATAAACCGTTTCACGAACCGCATTTGGCAACTCAATCCCAATAACATTCCGTCCAGGAATAACAGCAACGCGTGTAGAAATAGCAGACATAGAACGCGCAATATCATCAGAGAGATTAATAACCCGTGATGATTTCACTCCAGCAGCAGGTTCAAATTCATACATTGTCACCACGGGCCCTGGATGAACGTGAATAATTTCACCTTTAATGCCAAAATCTTCCAAAACACTTTCCAAGAGTCCAGCACCACGCTCCAATGTTTCCTGTGGAATCAGCGTTCCTTCATGCAGAACAGGTTCCTGTAATAAATTTATCGGAGGAAATTCATAAGGAGCATCATCAAAAGATTGAGTCTTTGACGTAAAAGTAGAATCATAATTGTATAAAGATGCGTTAGTCGATCGAAAAACTTTTCCTTTTGATTGCATTACAGAAAAATCTTTTGAATTTTTGGCAATACTTTCTGTTGCACAATCGGCAACACTATTAGTATTTTGTCTTTTTATAGGGCCCTCAATGTTGATTAACCTCTCAGCAGAATCCTCAACAATAAGATCGGAATGACACTTTTGATTCTCTTTAACTGTATCATTCTTTGCATGTTTCAAATGAGAAATCTTCTCCGCTGGTGTTTCTGATGTAATGGAATCGTAAAATTGTGGAAAGCGGTATTCAAGAACACGGTAGAGAGCCGTAATGGACTCATCAAAAGTAGAAGTCGCATCGAGAGGAATCTCATGACTCATGCAACCAATCGATGTTGCATCCTCTCTTGAAATTTTAGCATCAACCTGTTCTAATAGAAAGGATCCACACTCAAAAAATGCGTCATCAGAAAGATGAAAAACAGGCGTTGTTTTTTGCTCAACATTTTCTACTTGTAATTTATGCTTTTCTGCTTCCTCCTCAAGCGGCTTCCTAACAGCTTGTCGTGATAATTCTTTCAAAACAGTTGCATGACAAACAGACGCTTTATTTGCTATCGATTGTGAATTAATGACCCTTTTTGTTGGGATGGAATTTTTTGTATCCTTATTATGTATAATATTTGTGAGATTGTTTCGCTCTTTCTTCGTAAAAACTCTAAACTGCTTTGCAAAAACTGGATCTGACTCAATACGACGACGTAAAATCTCAACCTCTGGTGTTCGCGTAAAGCGCACATTTTGTCCGAGAGTGAATGCCTTTTTCCATACTTCCGGATAAGGAAATATCTCCGTAATCTTCGTAGATAACTTCCCTTCTGAGACACTTTGTGTACTCTCATCAGAAGAAGACGTTGAAATAGATTTTGTTTTCAAATTATGCATGGTATCCAACAAACTTATAGCAATGGAAAAAATACTTCTTCAAAAAGAATGCGTAGAGCCTACAGGATGAAGGTTAATAACCCTTTGCTAACTGTCATTTTTTAACAAAAAATAATGCTGTCATTTCTTTCATTGAGATTTTTTCGACAAATACTGGATAAATTGTAAAATCATGATCAATACAATTGTGCATCATTTTTCGTGAAAAAAAACTCCATGATAAAAAATTATGGAAAAATTGCCCATACTTCTCTTTCCTTCCCATTTTTTAAAAAGGATTAAGACAAATAATGCACGCCGTTCGCATAAGAAGTGCTCTTTAAATTTTACAGCCTTGTTGTTATAAAACAAACGCGTTTTTACCTTTGATAAGATTATCCTTGTTATTCTTGTTTAAAAAGGCTCAAATAGAACGAAACTTAATAATACAAAAATAGAAAAAATAGGGAGCGTATCATGTTTAACAAACGGAAATTTTATATCAATGGACAATGGGATGATCCAAGCACTCCTCATGATTTCCATGTCATTGATCCATCAACAGAAGAAGCTTGTGCTGTCATTAGCCTTGCCAATACAAAAGACGCAGATAAAGCGATTAACGCTGCTAAAGAAGCTTTTCAAACCTGGAAAACAACTCTGCCTCGTGAACGTCTTAACTTCGTTGAAAAAATTTTAGAAATCTACGAAAAACGCTCAGAAGAGATGGCAAAAACCATTTCAATGGAAATGGGAGCACCGATCGATATGGCACTCAATGCGCAAACAGCAACTGGTAGTTCCCATATTCGCAACTTTATTAAAGCCTATAAAGAGTTTTCATTTCAAGACATTTTAATAGAAGGAAATGAACAGGCAATTCTTCATTATGACCCTATCGGTGTTGTAGGATTGATTACTCCATGGAATTGGCCTATGAACCAAGTAACACTTAAAGTTATCCCTGCTCTCTTAGCTGGCTGCACTATGGTGTTAAAACCCTCTGAAATTGCTCCTCTTTCTGCTATGCTCTTTGCTGAAATTTTAGATGAGGCTGCTTTACCTGCCGGCGTTTTTAATTTAATCAATGGTGATGGTGTCAATGTTGGCTCTTATCTCTCTGCTCATCCACAGCTAGAAATGATTAGCTTTACCGGATCAACGAGAGCGGGGAAAGATATTTCTAAAAATGCTAGCAATACTTTAAAACGAGTCTGTCTGGAACTGGGAGGTAAAGGAGCTAATATCATCTTTGCCGATGCTGACACAGAAGCTGTTCAACGTGGTGTACGACACTGCTTTTATAACAGTGGACAAAGCTGTAATGCACCAACACGTATGCTTGTAGAACAAGCTCTCTATGAAAAAGCTATTCAAACAGCCAAAAATATTGCTGAACAAACAAAAGTGGGGCCAAGTCATCAAGCAGGAAATCATATTGGCCCAGTCGTTTCAAAACAACAATATGAAAAAATTCAAGATCTTATCCAATCTGGAATTGATGAAGGTGCAACTCTTGTCGCAGGCGGAATTGGTTTACCAGTAGGAATGGAGCGCGGTTATTATGTACGCCCAACAGTCTTTGCCGATGTAAAACCTCACATGCGTATTTTCCGAGAAGAAATCTTTGGTCCAGTCCTCTCGATTCTTCCCTTTAACACAGAAGATGAAGCCGTCGCTTTGGCTAATGATACAGAATATGGTCTTACAAACTATATACAGTCTCAAGATCGTAGCAAATGTCGTCGTATTGCGGCACAAGTCCGCTCTGGTATGGTAGAAGTTAACGGATATGGATTACCGAGTGGGAGTTACTTTGGAGGCGTAAAATTTTCTGGACGAGCTCGTGAAGGTGGTGATTGGGGAATTAAAGAGTTTCTTGATACGAAAGCAATTTCATATTGGTAAAGGATAATATTATAGCTTAATAGGAATTGTATGATAACACAGCAAATAACGGATGAAAGTGCTCTTGGGCAACGACTTGATCAGTGGCTTGCGAAAAAATATCATAATACGCTGTCACGCTCACGCTTGCAAACTCTCATCCGTGAAGGCTATCTTAAAATTGATGATCAATTAATAAAGGAGCCAAAAACAAAATTAAAACCCAATCAAATTATAGAATTGAAAATGCCACTCCTTCGTGATGCAGAACCTAGCGGTGAAGCCATTGCATTGGACATTCTTTTTGAAGATGATCATGTTATTGTCATTAATAAACCTGCTGGACTTGTTGTTCATCCTGGCAATGGTAATTGGACCGGAACATTGGTTAATGCCCTTCTCTATCACTGTGGTAATAGTTTATCTGGTATCGGCGGTGTTAAGCGCCCTGGTATTGTTCATCGTCTTGATAAGAACACAACTGGAATCATGGTTGTCGCTAAAAATGATCTTGCTCATAAAAGCCTGAGTATCCAATTTTCTGATCATGGACGTAACAGTGCATTAGATCGGCGCTATCACGCTTTGATTTGGGGATCTCCTCGTCGTAATATTTCGACAATTGATGCATCCCTTGGCCGTTCCCCTCATAATCGAATAAAACAAGCTGTCATCCATAATAGAAACACCCATACACGCCATGCTGTTACACATTTTTCTCTCCTTGAAAAATATCAAACCTCCACAGATACAACACCTTTTGCAAGTCTTCTGGAATGTCGTCTGGAAACTGGACGGACTCATCAAATTCGTGTTCATATGGCTTATATTGGACACCCCCTTATAGGTGATACTGTTTATGGAAACGCTTTTAAAACAAAATCGAATACGCTTAGTCCCATCATTAAGAATGCAATCGATCAATTTAACCGACAAGCACTCCATGCTGCTAGCCTTACTTTTGAACACCCTGCGACAGGTCAAATTATGTCTTTTTCTTCACCTCTCCCTCAAGATATGGCTGAACTTATTAAGAATTTTAAAAAATAAATTGAAACTTTTAGCCTTTTCAAGATTTCACAATAAAATATCTCTTTTTGAACAAAATTGAAAATTATGCTAGAATAAGGTTAGATGAATATTTATAATATCTGCAAATAGAATTTGCCTTATCAGGGAATTTATACAAAAGGAGGGTGCTTTATGGCCCATGTGAATGTGTTATCCGTGACGACAGGTGACGGAGGATTGAATCGTTACCTAGAAGAAGTGCGTCGTTTTCCAATGCTTGAGCCAAAAGAAGAATATATGTTGGCTCAACGTTATCGTGAACATAATGATCTAAAAGCCGCACATAGATTGGTAACGAGTCATTTGCGTCTCGTAGCCAAAATTGCAATGGGCTATCGCGGCTACGGACTGCCTATTGGAGAAGTTATTTCAGAAGGCAATGTTGGACTTATGCAAGCTGTTAAACGTTTCGACCCAGAACGTGGTTTTCGTCTTGCGACCTATGCAATATGGTGGATTAAAGCATCAATCCAAGAATATGTCTTGAGATCTTGGAGTTTGGTGAAAATGGGAACAACCGCTAATCAAAAGCGTTTGTTTTTCAATCTTCGTAAATTAAAAAGCAGGCTTCAAGCACTTGATAGTGGCGATCTTAATGCGGAACACGTAAAAGAAATTGCAACGAAGTTGAATGTGTCAGAAGATGAAGTTATTTCAATGAATCGCCGACTTGGTGGTGATACTTCACTCAATGCACCTCTCCGCACAAAAGAAGGTGAAAACGGTGAATGGCAAGATTGGTTGGTGGATGACTCCAACAATCAAGAGCAGATTTTAATTGAACAAAGTGAATTGCAAAATCGCCGTTCTATGCTCACAAATGCTATGGATAATCTGAATGAACGTGAAAGACGCATATTCAAAGCACGTCGTTTAAGCGATAAACCTTTGACACTAGAAGAACTCTCCAGTGAATTTAATATCAGTCGAGAACGTGTAAGACAAATCGAAATGCGTGCATTTGAAAAAGTACAAAATTTCATCAAATCTTCTGTTTTATCCGAAAGTCAAATATAAAACTTTAAAGATCAAGTGTAAACTCGATTGCTTGTGCATTCTTAAAAGTAAGCAGGAGCAAAGTGTATTTGCTCTCTATTCTTAAATTGAAATACAAAGCCCTTTTGATGGAAAAAATTCATTGTGGCTCTTTGTCTGCTAATACATTGATGCTTTATTTTTCTGTCCAAGAATTGTTCGCTTATCTGGTTGCGTAAGCCATTGCCCAATAACTTCATTAAAAACAGACTTACCTTTTAGCCCTTTTGCAAAGGTTAATTCGCTTATTCGTCCCTTTTTATCAGTTAACACTAAACGTACCCAATCCAATTCTCGCATCAATTGTAAATTTCGATCAAGAAATGGTTGATTGCCACTCAAAGCAACAAGAAAGAGATTATCATCAATCTTTGCTGCAATAGCCCTTGTTAAAGCCTGTCCAATGGATTGTTCACTTGCTTTAAAAGTGAATGCTTGAACATTACTTATAGCTTGACCTGAAAAATTATCAGAAGGAATAAAAATAAGATCCATAATATATGCAGCAGGAAAAGAGACCTCAGTATTACGACGTAAAATTAACCGTAATGATAACCCTTCATCTGGAATTGTTATATCACCTTGTATAGTTGGTTCTTCTAAAGTACCCTTCTCACGAAATTCCTTTATAAGTGTCCAATGAACACTCCCTGTTGCTACTTTTTCTGCATCATAATTTGTACGTGCTTGATAAAAAACAGCTTCACCTCGTTGTTCAAACGATTGGAAATTACTGGAAACAACTGTTGAAGTTCCTTCTTTATTAGAAGAATCTGCTGCTTGATCTAAGCCAACATCAACTTCTCTCCCATCCTCTAATAAGCGTTTCGTTAATTTTTGGTTAACCGCAAGTGCCTTTGATAACGGATGAGAAATTTGCTGATTTTCCTCAGAAAGCTGATAGTCATCTAATACAAAAATACGGCGACCAACAAAACAAACTCCAATAGTTAAGACGACAAGACTAGCAATAACAGCAGTACTTATCACAATACGTTTTTGCATTGAGGACCGATTAGCACGACGCATGGCTTGAGAAAAAATATGCGAAACAATGTATGGATTATCCGCTTCCGAAGAAGAAGCTAAATAAGTTTCCATCTTGACAGGCTCTGCGTCTGGTGTAACGGACACACTAAGTTTATCAAGCACTTTGTTATCCTTTGAACTTGTAACAAAAACCTGCTTTTCTTGTGTTTCTACCTCTAAAAACGCATTATCTTGCTGCAAAATAGAACTTTGCGTGTACTTGTCAACTTTAGTGCTATTTATAGGATTCCCTTCAAGACCTGAAGAAAGTAAATTCTTTTCAAGAGCTAAATATTCTTCTTCAACAGTTGCAATAGCACTCTGCAAAATCTTCCTTTGCCCATCTGCTATGGCTTGTGGTGCTTTTGCTGCTACAAATTGATGTTCTAGTGTTTCGATAGCCCGCTTATAAATCCGTTGACGCACTTGCTGTGTAACATTACTTTGCGCATTAATCGCCCTTTTTAAGATTCCAACGAAATCTACCATATCCTCTATAATCTTTCTCAAACTGAGAAAAAAGATCCCAGTTATAAGGCCAAAAATGGCTTTATTCTAGCCTTTTAAATTGATTGTCATTTATATACGATACAACTATCCTAACAGTTTAAAACGAATATGAAAAATAAACAATGCTATTTTGTGCCTTTCTCTTATACACTCTCAAGCCTCTCGTCATAGAAAAGCACAAAGAATTAAATTTAGAATTTATACAGCAATTTTAAACATAATGATTAATTTTTAAAAGGATCAGTAATCAAAATCGTATCTTCACGCTCAGGGCTAGTCGATAATAAAGCTATGCTTGTCTTGGTCAGTTTTTCAATATAACGTATATACTTAATAGCTTGAACTGGTAAATCCTCCCAGCTTAACGCACGTGCTGTTGTATCCTTCCAACCTTCTAATGTTTCATAAATGGGCTTCACACGAGCTTGTGCTCTCATAGAAGAGGGTAAATAATCAATTCCTTTACCATCAAGCTCATAACCAATACAGATTTTAATTTCATCCAAGCCATCTAAAACATCAAGTTTTGTCAGTGCTATTCCCTGCACCCCACAAATCGTTACCATCTGACGTACTAAAACTGCATCAAACCAACCACAGCGACGTTTTCGACCCGTTACAACGCCAAACTCACGTCCTCGCATTCCAAGAAATTCGCCAATATTATTTATTTGCTCTGTCGGAAATGGTCCTTCTCCAACACGTGTTGTATAAGCTTTTGCAATACCCAAAACATAATGAATCGCGCTAGGTCCCATCCCTGAACCAGTGCATGCCTGTCCAGCAACTGTATTGGATGACGTCACATAAGGATAAGTCCCAAAATCATTATCTAATAAAGCACCTTGCGCCCCCTCAAAAAGAACATGCTTTCCCATCCGATAACTTTCATCTAAAAGGCGCCACGTACAATCCATAAAGGGTAAAATTTCATCTGCTACTTGCATCAACTCATCATAAAGCGCCTGAGAATCAATCTCTGCAACATCCATCCCACGACGCAAAGCATTATGATGTCCCAAAAGGCGTTCGATCTTGGCCATAAGCGTTTCAGCTTCCGCTAAATCCATTACACGAATAGCACGACGCCCTACTTTATCTTCATAAGCTGGTCCAATACCACGCTTCGTCGTACCAATTTTTAAACCAGACAAACCGCTTTCACGCATTGCATCAAGATCACGATGCAAAGAGAGAATTAACGGAGCATTTTCAGCAATACGTAAAATTTCTGGTGTAATTTTTATACCCTGATCACGCAGTTTTTTTAATTCTGCTACAAAATGATGGGGATCAACGACAACACCATTACCGATAATTGATAACTTTCCACGAACTAAACCAGATGGTAAAAGCGATAATTTATAACTAATTCCATCAACAACCAATGTGTGACCTGCATTATGCCCCCCCTGATATCTTACCACGATATCTGCACGCTCAGACAACCAATCTACAATTTTACCTTTACCTTCATCTCCCCATTGTGTACCGACAACTACTACATTGGCCATAACTTTCTCCGTCGTGTTTTGTCAAATAAAACCAGCATTCAAAAACAAATGTCTCTTTATAACGAAACCTTAGAGCAAGTGCGACTCTTCATTTCAGCTTTTTCTAATCTTAGTCATTAAATTTTCAAATTCATGATAATAAAGGTAAAAATATCAAGATATATCTTCATTTTAAATCTATTATTTTTGCCGCAAAAGGTAGAAATATTTAAAGATTTTGGTTGTTTCCTTAACCAATACCTGACAAATCACTCACACTCCTCTCATGATCTTTTGTAATCTGTACGATATTTGCAAATTGTTTATCTGTCACAAGAATACGAAAGGTCATCATTCCCTTTCGTATTTTTTTGAAAAAACACAGTATAAAATTCGCCAATAATGACTTAAAGACGAGCTTTTTCAACCTGAAATGCCCATTCAAGCCATTGTGTTAAAACTTCCAGATCAGAAGCCTCAATTGTTATACCTGTCCAAATTCGAATTCCTGGAGGTGCATCTCGATAAGAGCCAATATCATAAGCTACCCCTTCTTCATCAAGACGATTCACGACCGCCTTTATAAAAGACACCCGCTTTTCAGTATTCAAAGAAGTAATAACTGGGTCAACAATATCTAAACAAACAGATGTATTAGAACGTACCTGAGGATCTTTTGCCAAATATTCTAACCACGGTGTTTTGCGAACAAAAGCGTCGAGTACAGCAAAATTTTTCTCAACGCGCGCCATCAATGCGCGCAAACCACCCTGCGCCTTTGCCCACCTCAACCCATCAAGAAAATCCTCAACACAGAGCAGAGAGGGCGTATTGATGGTCACACCTCTAAAAATATTTTCAGTCAATTTTCCATCTTTTGTCATACAAAAAATTTGCGGCATAGGCCAAGATGGAACATAGCTCTCAAGTCGCTCAACAGCACGAGGACTTAAAATCACCATACCATGTGCAGCCTCTCCTCCAAGAACTTTTTGCCATGAAAAAGTAACAACATCTAATTTTGAAAAATCAAGATTTTGAGCAAAAGCTGCTGATGTTGCATCACAAATTGTTAACCCTGTTCTCGTATTTGGAATGAAATCGGCATTAGGAATACGGACACCTGAAGTGGTTCCATTCCATGTAAAAACAACATCACGATCAAAATCAATTTGTGTTAAGTCTGGTAGCTCACCATAAGGAGCTTTAAAAAGGCGCACATCAGAAAGCTTTAATTGCTCAACAACATCTGCAATCCACCCCAATCCAAAACTTTCCCACGCTGCCATATCAACGCCACGCTCACCTAATAAAGACCATAGAGACATCTCAACAGCTCCAGTATCTGAAGCAGGCACAATTCCTATACGATAATTAGAAGGCACTTCAAGAATCTCACGGGTTAAATCAACGACTTCAGCAAGTCTTAATTCTGCTTCTCTCGATCGATGTGAACGCCCAACTAATGCATTTTTAAGGACTTCAATAGTCCAGCCAGGTCGTTTACTACAAGGACCTGAAGAAAAATTAGGATTATTTGGCCGACAATTTGGTTTTTGCAACATTATCATTATTACTCCCCTTTTAGATGATGGCTTGCCTTTCTTTAAAGAAAAGCTAATCTTATAAAGACTGTGCCAATAAGTCCCCTTAAACAAAGATCAAAAACATTTCTATTTATTTCGTAAGCTTAAAACACACGGAAATCTTATGAAGAATATTTCTCTCAATTATATTTCTAGATTCATTCTTTAGAAAGATTTCCTTGTGCTATCACCACGATAAGACAACATTCTGATGAGAGTACACTAACGTATCGCAATATACCTATCAAGTTGATTTTACGAAAAGAGCAGTTATAATTTCTAGAATACGGAAATAAACTTATAAAAAATCAATTATTTTTCTTTTGATGACTGGACAGAGAAAATTTTAATGTTATAACCGCACACGTTTCATATGTTTTGTGAAATGTGCCCAGATAGCTCAGTTGGTAGAGCAGCGGACTGAAAATCCGCGTGTCCGTGGTTCGAATCCGCGTCTGGGCACCATTTTATTTCTTTAATACATTGAAATATGTAATCTTTTTCTTAAAAGGACAAACTTTAGTCCACCTTTTATATAAGTTGACCTAAATTATTGCTATTTTCTAGGTAATTTTTTTAAGCGTAAATGCTAATATCTCTTTCTTTCTCCATCTCACTGACCTCTCCGCTTAAGGTAGAGGAAAAAATACCCTGAATCAGCCAATTACGGATATTTATTGTCAAAAAGCTAAAAATCTGTGCACATTCACATGTTGTTACATATCAATCGTTATCATCAAATATCATCTCATTCCCTTTCATTTTATACCTTATCTAAACGGATTAGGGCACTCTCTTCGAGAAAAGTTGAAAGATACGCCCTCATAAGTTTAAGCTACTTTTGTGAGAATCAGCTTCATATTCTGTTGAATTCCTATAAAGAAATATCCAATAGCTCTGTTAATCTGTTCAATTCTTTCCTCATATCAATGAACAGGTTGAAGCTTGAACCGAAAAATGGACTGTGTTCCTAGCAGTAGCTTCGCTAGACTAGATGTAGATGTTCTTTTATCAAACAATCTTATAGTAAAAGATAATTATTATTGAGGAACTGACAAAACTAAGCTAGTCTTATTACATTAAAATTATGTTTTTGCTGATGATTAGAAGAAGGGCAACGTCTTTTAAAGGCATTTATTGCAAAAAAATTGCTAAAATAGAGTGATTTATAGCTAAAAACTTGTTCATTTATATATTCATCCTTCTAAAGGATGAATTTTCTATTGCAATCAAAACTAAAACCTGACCTATTTTGATAATTTTCTGCTTCAGCAAGACATCTGGGATATATCTCCTTATAAACAATGAGTATACATTGTTGTCTTCAGACTAAAATAATATAATCAACATTTACTTAAAAAGCATTTTATACCCTTCACAAAAAATAGTGAAATTTACAGTACTCTTGACAAAAATAGGCGCTGTTTCTTATTTACTCGTGTTGACTTTAATCATTCTTATCAAAAAAGAGTTATAAAAAAATAAGGCATTTTTGTATTAATATGGTGAATTTTGATCTAATAGTTTTTAGATCCTCCTTCTTTTGGAACGCAATAAGAAAGAAAAATTATTATATTGCTTCATATTGATATGAATTATTGTCTTATGATGAAATTTTATTTACGTCTTCTATAAAATTATTAAGTATTTTTATTATCTTTTTCTTTAAATTTCATATTTACCAATTTTATTAAAGGTAATGTAATTTTAAGCGTAGAAAATTTTAATATCGGATGATTTATATGACTTTATTTACGAAAAGGAGTCCATTATCGTTTTTTCTCTCTCTATTTATTTCCAAAATGGGGGATTCTGCCTATGAAGTTATTTTTGTTTTACTTGTCTTAGAATTAACAGATTACGTCTTTTTTACAGGTCTTGTATATTTCTTTCGATTTATCCCTTTTCTCTTTTTCGGTCCTATAGGAGGTTGGTTAGCTGATAATTTTTCTTTAAAGAAAAATATGATCTTAAGTGAATTTATCAGATTATTAACCTCATTATTTGTTTTTATAACATATGTAACAGGTACTGCACAGATTATTTTTCTTATCTTTGCAGCAATATTGACAACAATAGGAAGGAGTATTTTTCAACCAAGTTTTCAAGCTGCTATTCCGAGAATGTTTTCAATAAATGATCTTACAAAGGCAAATAGCATTGCACAAATTATGGATGAAACTGCATCCGTAATTGGCCCTTTAGTTTGTTCGGTACTTCTTTTTTTCGCCAATAAATCGGCAGTACTCATTTTTGATTTTTTTACTTATTTTACATCTATTATATTGTTATTTAATATCATAAATTTCAATTCAAATAAGAATAAATCTTTCAGTTTTATCAAAATTTATCGCGAAACAGCTTCCTATCTTCACTATATTTCTAAAGAAAATAATAATTTATTTATTACGCTCATTGGCTCGTCATTTGCTATTCTCTTTACTGGTGCAATTTTAAGATTTTTAATTCCAGCTTTTGTTCTTTCCGTTGGTGGAGAGGAAAGCTTTGTTAGTTATATTTTTTCTCTCATTGCTGTTGGAACTATTGTAGGTGGTTTATTGTATAGTAAAATTATATTAAAGATTACATCGTTGAAGCTAATGATATTTTGGCTTTTGTATGGGATTGCTATGTTCATGATACCATTAGTTGGAATATTTTATTTAAAACCGCTTCTCGTATTAGCATTTGTCTTAGGATTTATTGGTGCTTTTGTGGATATTAGTTTAGTTTCAGCTATCCAATTATGCTCTCGTCGTGAAGATCTTGGTAAGAGTTTTGGAACTTTTTCAACTTTAGCTAACTCTGCTGAAGCAGTATCTGGTTTTATTGCTGGACTTTTTGCACTCGTGGGCTTAATGACCTCTTTTTTGGCTATGTCTGCATTAATTATTTCTACTGGAATTGTTGGAGCTATAAAAATTAAGAAAAATAAGGATAAAATATCCCTTAATACTATAAGAGATGACAATCATTGACATATTTTATGCTTACACTTTTTTGGCGATTTTACGTAGAGTGGGAGTGTTAATTTCGGTAGATTTAATAACTGTTGTTTTATCTCCAAAAGTAATCAAGTGATGTGAGTCCTTTCCTGCATCGGCAGTTTTCCTGTAATAAATACTTCTTTCCTAGCTTCCTTGCGTGACCTCTGAGTAAAGCTCTCGTTCCATTCACCCCCTAACTTTCTCTTGATTAACTATTATTGTACAACAAAATTGGTATTCAACAAAAAATAAGCAGAAAAACATATGAAAAGATCTTGTGCACAACTTGATGTAAATGTATAAATAATTATATATTATAATATGTTATTGATATTTTTCTTGAAAGAAATGAGCTTTTTATGGTAGAGTTTACAGCATAAAAATGATCTCTAGTTTGCGTATCAATTTTCAATATTGCGTTCAGAAAATAATGCATTTTTCCGCTAAAAAGTAAAATAAAGGGGGCTAGCATATTTAATAAAGTTATTTTAATCGGTCATCTTGGGACTTAATTAGAAAGCAGGACAATAGCTTTCGAAGCACATGTTGGTGAGTTTTCGTCAACTCTGGACCAGAGATACAAGAGTAAAACAACAAACCAAAAGTCGATAAAACTGAATAGTATTCTATTGTTGTTTTTAATCCTCACTTTATAAAAATTGCTCTTCAATATCTCAGGCACTAAGCCTTGATTTCTCCACAGACGGTAGCCGTTCTTACAAATGATCGTTGTGACATTCTACTCATTGATAAAATTGGCTCAACTGGAATGATCTCCAATGGAAAAAATGGAACCTGCCATTCCTACAATGCCATTTATAACTTTTAGAAGGAGAATGCCAAAAAAACTACATATAATCGATTTTAGTTAGAAGTCCTGCAACCACGCAACTTGCTGGTTCTTTTGAGTTTTCCCATCTCGATGAACAGAAACAAAGGAAGCGACCATATAAGCGTACTTTGAATCAAGATCTTTTGCTGAAATGAAGAGTTTCTTCATCCGTACTGTTGTCCCCTCAATCACTGCAATAGCATTCATACACGTGGTATCCCTCTTAACTCCATCGCTACAGAATTAGAAGTTATTCTAATTTCATCCTTTGCTATGGCATCACTTCTATCTCCTTCAATTTTTGCTGTCGGTTCGCTTGTGTAATTACTGCTGTTTTTTATAAGAAGAATAGAAATAATTTTTCTCTCTGAAAAAATTGCTTCTCTCTCAGCTTTCCTTCAATCTTCACTTGCGCTTGTGTATAATAAACCTTGAGAGATAACTTGAATCTCGCTCGCCCTCATAAAGTACCTGTATATAAACCACGAGTGATGAGAATATATAGCGTTTACCAAACAATCGATTTACCCCCATAAAAGTATGAACGCCTTCATATGCTTCCTTCGCATGCACACTTCCAAGAATATTGTTCAGGATTGTACTCTCATTTTTCTTCCATACAAACCAAGACAACACGTGCATCAACTTGCTTGAAAATGAGGTTAAGAGCACCAAGCAATGGACCGCGATGCTTATCAAGCTTAGAAAACTGTGATAAATCCCCGATCACTAACAGTGGTCTGGTTAGGGGAAAGGCTTGTACGTCATCCTACAGCATCATTTTATTATATTGAAATATATGGAGTTTTTATTTAATTGCCAATTTTCAGATTATCTTCTACAGTTTATGCAATTTCGGTTGTCAGTGCATTTTCTACTACAATATTTTTTAAACAATTTTCAAAGATTGTTTTATCACCAAAGAACTTTAAACACCTTTCAAAGTCTTCTCTTATATTTTCTCTCTAACTCTTATCTGGGCTATCTTTTGTGTTTTTTTCAACTTTTAGGTATAAAATCGATTTTTACGAATAACGCATTTAATGATAAAAATAGCTATAAAAACAACAAATTATTATGTTTCTCTTCCTAGTATAAAACTTAGTGTTAAACTATAATCAAAAAATTGTACTTTTATCGTGATACAATCCTTCAAAATCAGTTCAATAAAGATTTTGAAAGCTGCCTTTAGATTATTATATGATTTTTAATGCATAATCCTATATAAATTGCTTATATATGTAAGCTGTATTTGTTTATGATTAGAACAATTGTAAAAAATATCTTTCAACGAATGCTCTAGCAATAAATAAAATTATTCCTTAGTGTATTTTTAATTCTCGCGTTAAACTTTTCTCTGTTTTATGATTTAAAGATATAGCAAGTATAGTATAAGTTAGCTGATTAACAAAATGGATTGCGCTTCTTTTAAAACGAAGACATGTAAGGATAATTCATTTGAGATGATTTTATGATCCTAACATCTGATTTAAATTCTAATTCAATAATTATTTAGCTAATTTTCTCATTAAGAAATCATATCTTATTACATTGTCTATATAATTATTATTAATGACATATCAGCTATTTACAGATTTAAGCTACTCAATTCTCTCCACTATCTTCAGTGGTGAGAAGAGGTTGCTTTTGTTACTGGATAAATTAAAAAAGAGATTTTATTTAATTTAGAAAATATTGCTTACTTTTTGAAAGGGTAACTATAAGATGAAATATTGGATTGCTGTCATTTCTCGGGCTCACGCGCAGCTTGCAGCAGAATTTGGCTTTCTTCAAGTCTGTCACGGTAAAACCAGTCCGCTTCGAAAAACATCCAAAGGAGATGAAGTCTTTATTTATTGTCCACGTAGTGAAATGGGCACTGGGCAAGTTCTTCAAACGATAGAGTTTCAGTGTGTGTTTAAGGATAATCACATTTATCAAGTAGAGCAAGCTCCTCATTTCATACCTTTTCGAAAAGATGTTATTTTTAATAAACAAGCAAAATCAGTTGTTTTAAAAGAGGTTAAAGGTCTTAAATTCTTGACTAATTCTCATTGGGGAATGTTAGCGCAACGAGTTTTTTTTGAAATTACGGCGTATGATGCAACCCGAATTCGCGAAGCAATGGGGATTTATGACGGTTAAGTATTAACTGTTTTCCTTATTTTTTATTTTTGATACGATATCTATAGAAGATTTCTTTAAAAAATTGAGCAGATTCATTTCACTAAAGCCTTATCTGAAAGAATAGATTGTTATCCACTCACTCTTTGTTATGATAATACCGTTCAGGGCTGAGCTAGAAGACGGAAGAATCTCTTAAATTGAATAGCTTCTTTTAGCCTGAATATTTATATATTTAATTTATTGAATGGAATTTTTTTATAAAGGGAACTCAAATGTTTAAATGGACCTATAGCGAAGAAATTAATACAGAAGCAAATGCTGAGCAAATTTGGTCTATGTGGGAAGATGCTGCGACTTGGCCTTGTTGGGACCACGAGCTTGAGTGGGTAAAACTTTCAGGTGATTTCAAAGCAGGAACTGTAGGACAGATGAAACCTAAAAAAGGACCTAAAGTGTCTTTTACACTTGATAAAGTTATTCAAAATGTTTGCTTTTCCGATTATGCTAAACTCCCTTTTACGCGTATGGTTTTTGATCATGAGTATATTAATTCAATGGAATCTGGTTCCTTAAATAACAAAATTCGTCATACGGTAACTATGTTTGGCTTTCTTGCTCCATTATTTGGAGCCATTATTGGATCGAAGATTAAATTGCATCTTCGCGATGCCATGATTGAAATGAGCCATCGTGCTCTTACTGGAAATAAAAATTTTTCATAGCTATACTCACTCATAATGACAATTGATCTTTGTTAAAAAGAAAACAATTTGCAAGCTAATCCTCTATTAAAATTAAATCTTTGAACCATTAATATGTGTTGCAATACTTATCAGCAAAGTATCTCCTTATGCTTGATTAGAAATGAAAGAGTGTTATAGAGAAAATGAAAATAACATGAAAATTAGTTTCATTCTTTATGGTGGATATGTAAATGGTTTAGATCATTTTGCAATTTTTGATTTTTAAATTAAGCGTTATCATGCAATTTTCTATTGGTTTTTTTGTAAACGTGAATTTGATTTTTTTAGATCACAAAAGAGAATTAAAAAGATTGAAACTAACGAGGTTTTAAGACTTATTGTGTTTTTAAAAAGAAGCTAACAAGAAAAATGCTCGATTTGTTACAAGAAAAACAAGGCATGAATGATACACAATTTTATTGATGAGCATACAAGAATTGCGTTTTTATATAAATTCGCCCAATTGCTTACCCATATAAGAATATATTAAGGGAGTCTATGATGACAGACAAAAACCAGATTGATAAAGCTGCTTTGTTGGTTGAAGCAGCAAAGCGTTCTGGAGCAGATGCTGCTGATGCTGTTGTTGTTCATACATATTCTAGCGGTGTATCAGTCCGTTTTGGGAAAGTTGAATCAACAGAAGCTTCAGAAAGCAATGATTTTACATTAAGAGTTTTTGTTGGCAAAAAAGTAGCAAGTGTTTCTGCTAATTTAGCGGCTTATCCGCAAGGACTTGCAGAACGTGCTGTTGCAATGGCAAAAGCTTCTCCTGACAGTTTATTTGAAGGTTTGGCAGATAAAGATTCTCTGGTTAAATATCCTAAAGATCTTGATCTTTTTGATGATTTTGTTCCACATAGTCATTTCTTAACAGAAGATGCTTTAAAAACAGAGGCAGCAGCGCTTGATGTTAAAGGAGTAAGCAATTCTGGTGGAGCTGCGACAGCTTATGGTCGTAGTGGATTTGTTCTTGTGACTAGCAATGGTTTTTGTGGAGCTTATCAATCCAGTTGTTTTTCACGTTCTTGTAGTACTGTAGCTGGTGAGGGTACAGCGATGGAGCGCGATTATGATTATACAACAGCCTTACATTTTTCTGATTTAGAGGCCGCAGAAATTGTGGGAAAAAATGCAGGAATGAGAGCTGTTCGACGTTTAGGAGCAGTTCGTGCTTCGACAGGGAGGGTAGATGTTATCTTTGATCCGCGTACAGCTCGTGGAATTGCTGGACATATTGCATCTATGGTGAATGGAGCGTCCGTGGCTCGCAAAACGAGTCTTTTACAAAATCTCTTGGGAAAAGCGGTGATGAAACCGAATGTGCATGTGAAAGATCAACCTTTGCGATTGCGTGGAAATGCTTCTCGTCCTTTCGATGGAGAAGGCGTAGAGGGACAAACATTAAATATTATTGAAAATGGTATTTTAAAAAACTGGCTTCTTTCATCATCTACAGCGCGTGAACTAGGTCTTAAAACCAATGGTCGTGGCGTGCGTTCAGCCTCATTGGTCCAGCCTGCAAGTACCAATTTTTCTATTGAACCGAGTTTAGTATCGCCTCACGATATGATAAAAAATTTACGACGTGGTTTTTATGTTACAGAATTATTCGGACATGGTATTGATTTTGTTACAGGTCAGTATAGTCGGGGTGCTTCTGGTTTTTGGATTGAAAATGGTGAAATCACTTATCCAGTGAGTGAAGTAACACTAGGGTCTGATTTGCTTCATATGTTAGCGCATTTAACGCCTGCAAACGATATTGATCGGCGTTATGGTACAGCAGCTCCAACATTATTAATTGAAGGGATGACCCTTGCAGGAATATAACACGCATCATTCTTCTGATTTAAACCTTTTGCTTGATGTTTGTCGAAAAGCAGGGGATTTAGCAATGAGGTATTTTGGGTGTACGTTGAACGTTTGGAGAAAAGAAGGTAATTCACCAGTCAGTGAAGCAGATTTTGCCGTTGATCGCTTTTTGAAAGAAAGACTTCTTGAAGCACGTCCACATTATGGTTGGATTTCAGAAGAAACAAAAGATGATCGAGGGCAAGGAGCTTACGCGCGCTACTTTGTGGTTGATCCTATTGATGGGACTCGTGGTTTTCTTTCTGGTAGCACCTATTGGTGTGTTTCAGTTGCCATTATTGAGAACGGACGTCCTATCGTTGGTGTCTTGCAATGTGCCGCACAGGGAGATGTGTATGCCGCTGTTATTGGTGAAGGGGCGACGTTAAATGGTATAAAGCTTCCCCTTTTGGCGTCTCAGATTAATCGCAAATATAAAATCTCACTTGATAAATCGCTCGCTCAAAAATTGCCAGATGATTTTCTCAATACAGTCAGTCTTTATCGTCACATTCCTTCTCTCGCATATCGTATTGCTCTTATTGCTCAAAATGAAATCGATATCGTATTAGTTCGTCCGAATTGTCATGCATGGGATATTGCCGCGGCAGATCTTATTTTACAAGAATGCGGAGGATGTTTCCTATCGCTTGATGCATCTTTCATATCCTACGGAATTGAACCTCACCACTATGGACTTTTAATTGCGGGGAAAAATAATTGCTGTCAGGATATGATAGATGTTGTTCATAAAGCAAAGTTAGTTTAATCACAGATAAAAATACGCTAAAATTTCTTAATGATATGGAGGCACATATGACTGAAGACAACGAAAAAAAACAATGTTTGCATCTTGTATTTGGTGGAGAATTGAAAAACCTTAATAGCAATCAATTTAAGAACCTTGATGATTTAGATGTCGTTGGTATTTTTCCAGATTATCAATCCGCTCAAGAAGCATGGCAAGCGAAAGCACAAAGCAGTGTAGATAATGCATTACAGCGTTATTATATTGTAGATTTGCATCGCTTTCTTGATAATGAAATGAGTGATGCGTAAAAAAATCAGAAAAAGAAGCAGTGTATTTTAAGATGCTTTTTATGAATAAATCGATATTTACTCATAAAAGCGCGATTTGGATAATTTTCTTTTGTAAATTTAGAGATGAATGTGCCCTTTGTAAAAAAGTGAAAGATTAAATTTATTCATAATTTGATCATATAAAATAAAATGCCTCCTTATAAAGATGGGGGTGAGAGTGTTCATGCTTACAGCGCTCTTAAGTCTGATAAAAGATACCGTAATTGTGGATATAAATCCTATAAAACTAGAAAAAAGATTATTTTATTAGCCAAATTATTTACCTGTCCTATCATACTTTGTGTACATGCATTTTCATGAGGGAAGATTCTTGAAAAAGCACGGAATAAAATTACGTTTCTGCTTTTCAAATTATTCTCATGAATAAAGCGTTTTTGTTACCTAAAATGTGAAAAGTATTAGTATTTCGCTACTTGTTGGAAAAAATTGATGCAATAAACAGAGGGAAGAATCGTTTAATAGAAAAAAGCTTATAAACGTCTTAAACTAGGTGAATGAGGTGGTTTTAATGATGGAACTAAAGGCACGTACGGCTCTTTTAATCTATCGAATGATTGGCTTTTGTTTACGCCCCATTGTACCTTTCTATTTGCTTCTTCGCGCTATACGTAAAAAAGAAGAATGGGGTCGCAAAAAAGAGCGTTTAGGTAAAAGCCATAAAGTCCGTCCTCAAAGTCCATTAATTTGGTTGCATGCGGCTAGCGTTGGAGAAACTCTTGCACTTTTCCCACTTATTAATTATATTTTATCATTGAAAATCAATATATTATTAACAACCGGCACTGTAACATCTTCTTCTCTTGTAAAAAAGCAGTTTGGTAATCGGCTCATTCATCAATACGCTCCGTTGGATTTAGATTTGGCTGTGCGTCGTTTTATTAGTCATTGGAAGCCTGATTTAGCATTAGTTTGTGAATCGGAGATTTGGCCTCTTCGTATTAAAGAACTTGCCAAAAAGCATATTCCACAAATTTTAGTTAATGCTCGTATGTCTGAACATTCTTTCAAAGCTTGGCAAAAACGACCTGTTCTTGCCAGACATATTTTTAAGCATATCGACTTAGCTATTAGCCAAAACGAAAGAGATGTCGTTTATTATCAAGCACTTGGAGTAAAATCTGTAGCGTTTTCTGGTAATCTTAAGGCTGATGTTTTACCGCTTGAAGATCAAGATTTACTCACATATTATCGTAGTGCCATTGGCAATCGTCCAGTTTGGGCAGCTGTTTCAACCCATGAAGGGGAAGAAGAAATTGCTTTTGAGGTTCATGAGATTCTTAAAAATTATTTGCCAGATTTATTGACAATCATTGTACCTCGTCATCCTGAGCGTTTAGAAGATCTTTTTCGAAGATGTGACAATAAAAGCTTGCGTTTTATCCGTAGAAGTAGCAATGCTGTTCCAGATGCAAATACAGACATTTTTTGGGGAGATACGATTGGAGAAATGGGACTTTTCCTTCGCTTATCGAAAGTTTCTTTCATCGGAAAGTCATTATGTGAAGATGGTGGACACAATCCATTGGAATTAGCTTTGCTTGGTTCGGCTATTTTAACTGGACCTCATGTTTCAAATTTTCAAGAAATGTTTGAACAATTTTTAACGCATGATGCAGCATATAAGATTCAAGACACAAAACAGCTTGCTATTCAGGTATATAAACTTTTAACAAATGAGGTATTGCGACAAGAAATGGTTGATAAAGCCTATGAAGTAGCAACCGGTATGACGGGTGCACTTGAGCGAACATTAAAGCTTCTTGAGCCATTTTTACAACCTCTTGTAATACAAACAGGTTTAAATCAATATCAGGGGAAGCATGCGCATTAAGACACCTCATTTTTGGTGGAAAGAAAAAAGCTTTTTACGTCTTTTATTAGCTCCGATTTCTTGGATATATGGCTATTGTTCACAGCGCCGTATAGCACAACAACCCCCTATTATCGATCTTCCAGTTCTATGTATTGGCAATTTTACATGTGGTGGTACTGGTAAAACCCCTGTTGTCATTGCTTTTGCAAAAGCTGCTAAAGAGCTTGGTTTCATGCCTGGTGTTGTATCACGGGGTTATGGAGGAGCATTTAAGGGAGTACATCTTGTAAATGAGAAAGATGATAATGCACGCAATGTTGGAGACGAAGCTCTGTTACTTGTAAAGCATGCTTTTGTTGCTATATCAGTTGATCGTTATGCGGCAGCACAACGACTCAAGCAAGAAGGATGTAATCTTATTTTAATGGATGATGGATTTCAAAGCCGCCGTCTTTACATGGACTACGCATTACTCGTTGTAGATGCAATGCGTGGTTTTGGTAATGGAGCTGTTTTTCCAGCAGGACCCTTGCGTGTATCGTTAAAAACACAACTTTCTTTAACAGACAGTGTTTTATTGATTGGACACTCTGATACACATGATAAGGTTGCTTTTTTAGTCACTCGTGCGGGGAAAACTTTGCATCATGCGCACCTTAAATCATTAGCGTCTGGTGAGGTTTCAGGAAAATCATTTTTGGCATTTGCAGGTATTGGCAATCCAGATAAATTTTTTCAATCCATTAAAGAACTGTCTGGTCATGTGAAGCAAACTTACTCTTACCCTGACCACTATTTTTTTACCGACGCAGATTTAAAGAATCTTGCACAAAAAGCTAAAATGCAAAACTTATGGCTCGCTACAACAGCTAAGGATTATGTCCGTATACAAACAAACAGTGCACAAAAAGATTTAAAAAATCTTATTATCTTTGATGTCAAAGTCAATTTTTCTCAAAAAGATTTTTGCCGTATGCTGCTTGAAGAGGTCATAACCCGTTTTAGAAAGCGTAAACATCCCCTTTAATTTGCATTTTTGAAAGAAAAGACTGAATTTATAGTTTTCAACTGGTTATTTTTTCTGTGCTTTTAACAATTGGCTGAGATATGGATTACATTCAAGCTCGCGATGATAGGAAATTTCACAACTCGCATATGCTTCTTGACGCTGATGATTCCAATATTTTAAATCATCTATAGGGATTTTTTGTCCGCTTACAGCACAACGGGTATAAGTTCCATATTCTATGATTTTATATCCATTATTGGTATAATGAATTTTTGCTTCACGTTCATCATTGGAAAACATTCTTTCTAATCCCTTCCTGTTTGTATGAGAAATAACTGAGGAAAAGTGCCATAGAATACCTTATAAAGTCGAGAGTGAATTTAAAAATATTTCTTTCTTGCTAAAAAGCAATAAATAAAAATTTATTTTCTACCAAAAAGTCTCTCTATATCAGCCAATTTAAGTTCAATATAAGTAGGACGACCGTGATTGCACGTTCCTGTATTAGGGGTTGCTTCTATTTGTCGTAACAGTGCATTCATTTCTTCAGGGCGCAAAAGACGCCCTGATCGTATTGAGCCATGACAAGCCATAGTTGCTGCAACATAATCAAGCATTGCTTTTAAATTATCTGTTGTATCATATTCAGCGGCCTCATCTGCAAGATCTTTAATGAGCGCTTGTATGTTGATCTCTCCTAACATGGAAGGTGTTTCGCGCACAACGATTGCACCAGGTCCAAATGGTTCTATTCCCAAACCAAACTTCTGCAAAGCATCTTTGTGGGTTAAAAGACATGTTGCTTCTTCTTCAGAGAGTTCTACAATTTCAGGGATAAGCAACAATTGTGACGGAAGCGGTTTGGAATAAAGTGCATTCTTGAGCGCTTCATAAATCAATCGTTCGTGAGCAGCATGCTGGTCGACAATGATCAAACTCTCTTGAGTTTGAGCAATAATGTAGTTCTTATGGATTTGGGCCCTAGCTGCTCCTAAGGGATAAGATAATTCTTCTGATGATGGTATTGGGCTAGAAATGTAGGCATCACCGCTTGGTATATCTAAGCCCTCCATAAGAGGAGTAGCATCTTCTTTAAAACCAAGAGAACTGGTAATATCCAATGGTTTGTGAATCATTGAGGCGGATGCTAAATGCTGGTGCTGCGGATTGTGAGAAAAAGGTTGGTGAGTACTTTGAAAAGGCTTTAATGACTGTTGTGTTTGAAAGGCTGCTAACATTGCTTCAGAACGCGTTGAAGTAGGACGAACACCAATTTGATGCAGCGCTTCACGAATTGCTCCAACGATTAAACCGCGAATGAATCCTGAATCACGGAAACGTACATCTGCTTTGGCTGGATGAACGTTAACATCTACATCAGCGGGTGGTAAATCAATAAAAAGGATAGAGACAGGATAACGATCCCGTGTCATGACATCAGCATAAGCTCCTCGAATTGCACCCCAAATAAATTTGTCTCGTACTGGGCGCCCATTAACATAAGCAAATTGATGAAGGCTATTACTACGGTTAAAGGATGGCAAACAAGCAAACCCCGTTAAACGTACTGTTTCACGCTCAGCATTAAGAGCAATACTGTTGGGAGCAAATTCTTTACCCATAATCTGCGTAATACGTTGTAACTGTCCTCGTGTATTATTTTCAGTAGCAGATAGTTCCATAGAAGTTCTGTCTGAACCTGAAAGAGAAAAGCGAATATGTGGAAATGCGATCGCAATTCGCTTAATCATATCAGTAATAGCATTTGCTTCAGCACGATCAGTTTTCATAAATTTTAGCCGTGCTGGAGTCACAAAGAAAAGGTCACGAACTTCAACAATCGTTCCAACGTTTCCAGAAGCTGGTTTTGGCCCAATAATTTTTCCTGCTGTAACAGCAATTTCATAAGCACTATCGGCATCTTTCGTTCGTGAGATTAATTTAAGTTTAGCAACTGAACCAATCGAGGGTAAAGCTTCTCCTCGAAACCCCAGAAAGCAGATATTATGCACGTCATCAGTAATTTTTGAGGTACAATGGCGAGAAACTGCTAGTGTTAACTGATCTTCCGGAATACCATAGCCATTATCGCTTACCTTTATAAAATTTTTTCCTCCGTTTGCCGTAACAATTTCGATTCGAGTTGCTCCTGCATCAATAGCATTTTCAACAAGTTCTTTGACAACATTTGCTGGCCGTTCAATAACTTCACCAGCGGCAATTTGATTAATAATATTTTCGCTAAGATGGCGTATGATCATAATAAATTCTAACAGGATTCTTGTGGATTCTATAATAGAAACTCTGAGCTATGATAGCATTATTTGTGCAACATTCAAGAATGGGTGTGGGTTAGAAATATTATTTGTAAAAGAACTCTTATTTACTTTCAAGAAATGTTGTACCAAGTACTATTTATTGTTTGTAACATTCTTGTATAAATTGTAGCAATAAATTGATTGGCAAAACCAAAAGGGAAGAAATTTATAACCTCAAAACGGTTTGCGCTAATCAATCATCTGAGCCAAAAAGAAATAAAGTAAAAATGGAAGGCATAAGACTATGACGCGTATAAGCGGTATTTTGGCAGATAATGATATACAAACTTTGATTGATAATGAAGTTCTCAAAGCTCTTTGTCCATTTGAGACAACCCAAATACAACCTGCAAGTCTTGATCTTCGTTTAGGGGGCAAAGCCTATCGTATACGTGCTTCTTTTATGCCTGGAGCCAATGTAAAAGTTTTAGATAAACTCGAACGGTTAAAATTGCACGAATTTGATTTGCAAGATGGAGCAGTTTTAGAAACAGGTTGTGTTTATATTGTTCCCCTTTTAGAAAGTTTGGTTTTACCAGAGGCTTTATCAGCTGTTGCTAATCCTAAAAGTTCTACTGGTCGATTAGACATTTTTACGCGTGTGATTACAGATAATGCACAAGAATTTGATAAAATTTGTTCCGGCTATCATGGTCCACTTTATCTTGAAATTAGTCCACGCACATTTCCTATTTTAGTCCGTACCGGCTCACGTTTATCTCAACTTCGGTTTCGTAAAGGATGCAGCTCTTTAAATGAAATTGAACTCCACGCTTTGCATAGAGATGAAACGCTGATATCAGAAGATTTTCCTAATATTAGTGCGAATGGTATTGGGCTTTCTATTAATTTAAAGGGGGATGAAAATGGGCTTATCGGCTATCGTGGTAAACGTCACACAAGTGTTATTGATATTGATAAACGTGCTGTTGCTAACATTCTAGATTTTTGGGAACCTCTCTTTGATCGTGGTCAAAGGGAACTGATTCTTGATCCTAATGAATTTTATATTTTGGTTTCACGAGAAGCTGTTCATGTCCCTCCACTTTATGCAGCTGAAATGACCCCCTTTGATCCCTTAGTTGGTGAATTTAGGGTGCATTATGCAGGCTTTTTTGACCCAGGATTTGGACATATGGAAGTAGGTGGAAAAGGAGCAAAAGCGGTTTTAGAAGTGCGTAGCCATGAAGTTCCGTTTATCTTGGAGCATGGTCAAATTATTGGTCGCTTAGTGTATGAACATATGCTTCACCGGCCGTTAACACTTTATGGACAGAATACTGGATCACATTACCAAGCACAGGGATTAAAACTTTCTAAACATTTTAAATGATTTTGAAACATAGGTTTTGATAAACTTCGTGCAGAAAAAGCATTTTCGATTTCTCATAGATATGCTGCACTCTTCGTTTGTATATTTCGCAAATTAAAATTAAGGATGCAAAACCGGTTGCTAGCATAGACCCCATTTAAAAATTTAACTGAAAATGTCCATGTCTTTTACTGTCATTACAGAATTTATGGTTTTTATACAGCACAACAATATTTTGATACTTTTTTAGGTTGCTTCCTCTGTTTACAATTATAACCAGAAAATTACTTGATAGAAAAAGAAATTTGTTTATCAATATGCATTAATATTCAAAATTTTTGAAATTGCTCCTTGTGAATCATGAAAAGTATTTTCATAAATTTCAATGAAGAAGAAACTTAATTTAATTTTAAGTATTTATAATATGAGAAGATTATTGGATGCATTCAACGGCTTGGCTTTCAATTCTAACAAAGACCTTTTTGATTTTATGTGCTAACACAATAATTGTCTCTGTTACTAATGAACTAAAATATAAAGAATCTTTTTGAGGCATGTTTCATAAATTACAAGAAATGACCGGAAAAATATCTCTTAAAGAAAGAGTTGGTTCATAAGGAAAAGCATCTTAATTTTAAAAAGCTCTCTTCATAACATATGAACGCTCAAATTATTGATCGAGGATAAACACTATGAAGTTTTTATAAATTTGGATAAGAGAGATCTTATTTTTATCAATGTCTTTTTTGAGTTGCAATCTTTATAACCTGCATCTACTGAATGCGATGATTTGAGAGGCACTCTAATGAAGAGGCGCGTGGATTAATCTTTATTGGTTTTAGAGTGTTTTCACTTTTCATTCAGAAACAATGGTACCATCATGATTATTTCTTCAACATTTGATTACCGCAAAGCAGCAAAACGTCGGCTTCCTCCTTTCCTTTTTCACTATATTGATGGCGGTGCTTATGCTGAAGAAACGCTACGACGGAACTGTACCGATCTTCAAGCACTTGCACTGCGTCAAAGGATTTTGAAGCAGATTGGTAAAGTTGATCTTTCAACTAAGATTCTTGATCAAACACTTAATTTACCGCTTATACTTGCACCCGTTGGATTAACGGGCATGTATGCACGCCGTGGTGAGATACAAGCTGCCCGTGCAGCCGTTACAAAAGGTATTCCTTTTACCCTATCCTCAGTTTCAGTTTGCCCCATTGCAGAAGTTCAGAAGGCAGTTGGAAGTGCATTTTGGTTTCAACTTTATGTGCTCAAAGATCGTGGATTTATGCGTGATGTATTAGAGCGTGCTTGGGAATCTGGTGTGCAAACCTTAGTGTTTACAGTCGATATGCCGGTTCCTGGTGCACGTTATCGTGATGCGCATTCGGGAATGTCTGGGCCTTATGCTGGGTTGCGCCGTATTTTACAAGCTTTTACCCATCCTCATTGGGCTTGGAACGTTGGTGTTATGGGGCGTCCACATGATCTTGGAAATGTTTCTACCTATCTGCAAAAGAAGATTGCATTAGACGATTATGTTGGTTGGCTTGGTGCAAATTTTGACCCATCAATTGGTTGGCGTGATCTGCAATGGATTCGAGATTTTTGGAAGGGAAAAATGATTTTAAAAGGTATTCTTGATCCAGAAGATGCACGAGAAGCAGTACAATTTGGTGCTGATGGTATTGTTGTTTCCAATCATGGAGGGCGCCAACTTGATGGTGTTTTATCAACAGCGCGCGCATTGCCGAAAATTGCAGAGGTGGTAAAAGGTGATTTGACTATTTTAGTGGATTCTGGTGTTCGTTCTGGCCTTGATGTTGTCCGTATGATAGCTCAAGGTGCGGATGCCGTTATGATTGGCCGTGCTTTTGTTTACGCGCTTGCAGCAGCTGGTGAGAAAGGTGTTGCTCATTTGCTTGATCTTTTTGCAAATGAAATGCGGGTTGCTATGACATTGACCGGTGCACAAACGATTAAAGACATTACAGGTGAGAGTTTAGTGAATATAGATACTTTTAAACAATGAAGAATGTGTATTAGACTCTCTTTAGATAAAGAGAGTTTTTTTGCATTAAAAGCAGAAAAAGTGCGGTTTCGAACACCTATTTGTCTTATTTTTTCGTATTCTCAGTGATTGTTTTTTAACTAGCGAGTATAGTGAGATGTGATTTAACCTTTTTGTATCTTATTTCATTGCTAATATTGTTTTCGTTATATTATCTTTACTAATTCCATAATTTGCTAAAATATCTAATTGGCTTCCATTAAAGATTGATTCATCCGGTATTCCCAATGATATAAATTTGCATGAAATACTCTGTTCCATAAGTAATCTGGCAATTGCATCTCCAAGTCCTCCATTGATACTATGTTCTTCACAGACAAGAACAGATCTGTGAAGTTTGCATAGTTCTCGTACAGATGCCTTATCCAAAGGTCGAATCGTTGGTATACTGACAACTGTTGGGATAATTTTATACTTTTGGAGCTCTTCAGCTGCATCGAGACAAATCTGAACGGTCTCTCCAGTGGCAAGAAAAAGAATATCTTTTCCTTTTCTTATAACAGAAGCTTTACGAATATCAATTTTTGAAGCATCACGATGAATATTTTTAACAGCATGCTTTCCTAAACGGATATAAACAGGCATAGGATCGTTTAGAGTAGAAAGAATTGCAGCTTCTGTTTCTTTATTATCAGCAGGAGCAATAATGCGTATATTAGGAATAGCGCGAAGCGAAGCAAAATCGGAAATGGCATGATGTGTTGCTCCAAGTGGTCCATAGCTAATCCCAGCACTAATTCCAATCAATCGAACAGAATTTTCGCAATAAGCGACATCTACCTTTATTTGTTCAAGTGCACGCGTCGTCAAAAAACAAGCTTGTGAAACAACAAAGGGCTTTTTTCCACACGAGGCAAGTCCCGCAGCAACGCCTACCAAATTTTGTTCAGCAATGCCAACTTCTATAATACGTTCCGGATAGAGCTTTGCGAATTGATCAATCTTTCCAGATATTCGTGAATCAGCAGTTAAAACAACAACATCCTTATCAAATCGTGCTATATTGATAAGTGTTTTATTTACAATCTCGAGATTTGAAAACTTCACAGCAGTCTGCGTTTCTTGATGAGGAGTATTCACGCTCATCCTCCCATTAATTGAATTTTGGTCTGAATTTCATTGACAGCAATATTGTATTCCTCATCTGTTGGAATTTTATGGTGCCAGCATAAGTCGTTTTCCATAATGGAAATTCCACTCCCCTTTATGGTGTTCATCAGTATTGCTGTTGGTTGATCCTTATGAGATGGAAGAGAGCTTAAGGACTTTTTCAGTTGTGTTATATCGTGCCCATCAATTTCCATAACATGCCACCCAAAACTGGTAAATTTATCTGCTAAGGGCTCTGTCTTCATTAAAATATCAGTCGTATCAGTAATTTGTAACCGATTTCTATCAATAACCGCGATAAGATTGCTGAGTTTATAATGCGCTGCAAAGAGTATAGCCTCCCAGACAGATCCCTCTGTCATTTCGCCATCACCAAGAAGTACAAAAACACGGTAGGATTGAGAATTAAGCTGCCCAGCAAGAGCCATACCTGCCCCAAGAGACAAGCCATGACCAAGAGAACCTGTACTTTGCTCAATACCTGGAACTTTTTTGCTTACATGGCCTATAAAATGAGAACCAAATTTTAGATAAGTCTCCAGAAATTGAGGATTAAAATACCCCATTTCTGATAAGACAATATACAATGCCTCAACCGCATGTCCCTTACTTTGAACATATCGATCGCGATTGGGATCATGGATACGTTTTGGATTTATTTGCAAAATGTATTTGTATAAAATATAAATGAAATCAATACAGGAAAGGCTACTAGCTATATGTCCGGATTTTGCTTTGCTAATCAGGTCAAGGATTTTAAGACGTAAGCGAAGAGCATGAATTGCATCGCAGATATCTGTTTTGTTGATTGCGTAAGTCATACCTTCTTCCCCCTTAGAAGATTTAATAATTTAAAATCGTAATTTTATACGTTTCTTATCTTTTAATTTAAACAGATGAGATAATTATCATAAGAAAAAATACTATGTCTGGTAAAACTTGCCAAGAGATTAGATCAAGGCTGTAAAAAACAGCAGATTTATTTTAAAAATATTTTTTTACAAAAGTATAAAAAGCTATTGAAATAACACTTTTAAAGAAGGTATCTTTTTATAATGTTATCGAGTGTTTTATACATGTGCAACAATGTTGCAAGGGCAATAACACTTTTTATACTGCCTCGATTGCTTGCCTGAAATTAGCATATTGTTATGATCATGAGAAGATCTCTCAAACTGCTTATATCCTTAAATGTATCGTATTAAAAATCAACAATTGTACGTTAGTGATGAAAAATAGGCGTATAAATTTTTCTTTATTTTTGAGTGATTTTAAAAACGACGCTTAATTAATAAAGTAATTTCTTCATAAAAAAGTGGCATGAAAAAGGATATATAAAATTAATCTCTCTCATTCTATCGAAGAAAAACAAGAATGTTCTCAAGCCTGAAATTATGCGCGTAGTTTATAAAAACGTATTGCTGTCTCCCCATAAAAACGCTCATCATCGAGATAAAATATATCAGGTAAATGAATAATTACATCTTTCTTTTCTTCAAGCACAAAGAGTGTATCAGCCTTTGCCCACCCTCCCCTCAAAGCCTCCACAAAAGCACGCTCACCTAAACAATGGCCATAGGGAGGATCTGCATAAATAACATCAAATGGAAGCATTGTCCCAATATTGCCCAATTTTGTTGCATCACGACGCAAAATACACCCAATAGACTGCAATTCAAGCGCTTCAATATTCTTTTGAAGCAGTCCACGCCCTTCAACTGAGTTTTCAACAAAAACTGCAGCTTTTGCACCACGTGATAGAGCCTCTATCCCTAAAGCACCAGTTCCTGCAAAAAGATCAAGAACGCGTTTATTGGTCCAAAATTGCTCCTCTCGGCTAGCAAGAATATTGAAAAGGCTTTCGCGCGTACGATCACTGGTTGGGCGAATCGACTGCCCTACAGGAGCGAACAAAACACGCCCAGCAAACTTACCGCCGACGACCCGCACGTGGTCCTCCAAATTTTTTTGCTGTTTTTGTATCACTGCTATATTCTTTAGATTTTTTCACGGCACTATCAAATGATTTGACCCTTCGTTTACTCTCAAACGAACGCTCATCATTATTGCCTTTCATAACCTTTTCTTCTTTCTTTAAAAAACGCTCCTTCTTGCCAATAAAACGTGTCTCACCAAAAGATTTTTTACCCCGTTTTTGATCAAAACGAGTGCCTCTTTCTTCCCGCAGCGAAACTTCTGATGCCTCTTCCTTACCTCTATGGAAAGATCTTTGACCAACTAATTTGCTTTTATGATCATGAGAGCTCTTCTCACTATATGGAGACTTCTTACGCGCACTTTGTGGCCGCGCACCAGGAGCCATCCAAACATTAGAACGGCGCGAACGAGGGTAAATACGTTCTGTCTTTTCTTGCTCACTCTTATCCTTACGGATAAATTTCTCATCAGTTTTCGTGCCAAATCGTGATTGACCAGACTCAGCAGAACCACCTCGCTGTCTGCGTTGCACATCTTTTCCACTCGAAAAAATCCAGCTATCATTGGCGTTAGATGGATTTTTATCACTTTGTTTTTCTGCAACAATTGCAGAATTTGAAAATGGCTTAAGAATAGGAGAATCAAAATCTGCATTGGCTTGCATAATTAAACGTTCACCCAATTGCTCACGTAACATACGCCCTTTTATTTCACGAACGGCTCCCTCTTCTAAGTCAGAGAGCTGAAATGGACCATAAGAGATACGAATTAAACGATTAACCGATAATCCCAATGCACCCAAAACATTTTTTATTTCACGATTTTTTCCTTCACGCAAAGCTACAGAAATCCATAGATTTGTCCCTTGTTCACGTTCAATCGATGCCTCAATCGAACCATAGAAAATACCATCAATCGCAATGCCATTTTTAAGGTTATCAAGTGCACTCTGTTTAACTCTTCCATGAGCACGCACCCTATATTTGCGCACCCATCCCGTTATAGGAAGCTCTAATATACGTGCTAAACCACCGTCATTGGTTAATAATAAAAGTCCTTCTGTATTAATATCAAGGCGCCCCACAGAAAGAACACGAGGCATCCCTTTCGGCAAATTGCTAAAGACTGTTGGTCTCCCTTCAGGATCACGATGCGTGGTGACAAGACCTGCTGGCTTATGGTAAAGCCATAATCGCGTTCTTTCTATAGGAGATAAAGGTTTTCCGTCAACTTTAATAACATCAGAGCGCGTAACATTAAAAGCAGGCGTTGTTATCACTTTACCATTAACAACAATACGGCCTGCAGAAATCATCATTTCTGCGTCACGACGTGAAGCAACACCTGCACGCGCTAGCCTTTTAGCAATCCGTTCACTTTCATTTTCATTCATTTGCTCTTCACACCAATATCTTTCAGTACGTTCAGCAAATCATTTTTCTGCACCATACCGTTTACCCTGAAAAGGGGGAGTAACATAATCATTTATCATTTTCTATCCTTTAGCAGTAATAATATACCTGTTTACTTGTAAGTTTATTTTAAATATTTAAAGAAAATAATATCTCTATCATTAAAAAGGATTATAACTCTTTCGTTTTATAAGAGTCCTCTCTATCGTTCAGTAGAAAGAATAGTATGACTTTGACACCAATGGAAATAGCTCTCTTAGAAGCGCAAGAGGCGAAAAAAAAAGATGAAGTCCCTGTAGGTGCCATTATCACATGCGGGAAGACAATCATTGCACGTGCCGGTAATTCCATAAAAGCCCCATATGATCCTACAGGACACGCGGAAATGCGTGTAATCCGTATGGCTTGTGAAAAACTTCAAAGCGAAAGACTTTCTGATTGCGACTTGTATGTAACACTCGAACCTTGTGCTATGTGTGCCGCAGCCATTTCATTTGCGCGCATACGACGTCTCTATTACGCAACAAGTGATCCCAAAGGAGGTGCTATTGAACATGGTCCTCGCTTTTATCAGCAACCAACTTGTCACCACAAACCTGAGATCTATTCTGGTTTCAAGGAAAAAGAAGCTGCTCAACTGCTTAAAGACTTCTTTGCACAAAAGCGGTGTTAAACATAACGCATCTTCTTAACACCAGCTTCTCTCTAAAAACATTAGAATGCTCTAGCCCCAATTCTTCTTCTCATCAGAATTCCTCTTTGAAGCACCTCTTTTCTTACGCTTTTTTTAACGCTTCGGCCTTATCTCTGATTGACCAGCAGGAGCAATTTTTGCTGGTTGACGGTAACTTAAAGGCGGCTCAGTGAGATACCGACGATATTTTGCACTTCCGACTCGTGCTCTTTGACGACGTAAATATTCATGCCGTTGTTTGGCATTCATCCGTGAAATACTTTCTGAACCAATAGTGCTAGCATGCTCGTCAGCTGATGAATCTTTCTTAAGAAGAACAGGCCCCCTCCTTTCACCCAATTGCTGCTTTGCTGTTGCTGCTCCATCAAAAGAGCTATCATGCTGTGGCAATGGCAAAAACTTACGAGAACTGGGATCTGGAATCACAAGTTCCGGATGAGGCTTCATTACAAGCTGACTATTGTCATTTGTCGGTGTTAGTGAAGCAAGGTTAGCAACATCTTCAAAAAACTGTAATGAAACCGCCTTATCTGTACCATATGTAGGAGCAGATAGACCGCATCCTGTTAAAATAAAACATATGCCTAAAATGCTTGTTGGCAATATTTTCACTTCACGCTTTTTCACTGCTTATCCTATTTTCCTAAGTATATAGCTTATTGATCTTCCCGCGATTTACTGGAGATCTGCTCTACACACACCATCCCCCCACGGAAAAACAATGAATTTCATTATTACCATAAAAGACTCTCTGCATCAACGACAGAATTCAAGCCATAATGATGCATCTTTACAACTTTGCATTTCTACCGCTTGATCTCAGAATCTTAAATCTTGCCAAGCATTTGTAATTCTCGCAAAGCAACCGCATCGCGAGCAGAAACATCAGGATATGTTGGATCACTCCCAACGTCTTGTGTATAACGCCATGACCTAGCACATTTTTTGCCCAATGCCCTCTCCGGATACACACCAACACCTTCAACATCACTTAGAGTAAAAGCATCCTCAGGTGGTACATCCTGTCTAATTGTTAAAGCACTGGTGATGCAAATTTCTGCCATATCCAAATTTTCTAACGCCTCTAGTAAAGCTGGATTAGAAACGAAAACAATAGGTGCTGCTTCTAACGATGAGCCAATACGCTTGTTAGCTCGTTCAAGTTCTAAAGCACCCGTCACAACTTTACGAACCTGTCGAATTTTTTTCCAACGTTCAGCCAAGGATTCGTTCTGCCATTCCTCTTGCACAGAAAAAAACTGTTCCAAATGTACTGATTGACTTTCTGGATAATACTCCAGCCAAGCCTCTTCCATTGTAAAAGGCAACATAGGAGCAAGCCATGTTACCATGCGCTTAAAAATTTCGCGCACAACTTGCAAAGAAGCTTTACGTTTTGGTGATGACGGTGCATCACAATAAAGAGAATCTTTACGGATATCAAAATAAAATGCTGATAATTCAATGATTGAAAAATCCAGCAATGCACGCATAATCTTTTTGAAATCAAATTCATTATAAGCGCGATTAATCAATTGATCGAGTTCAAAAAGTCGATGCAATATAAATTTCTCAAGATCTGGTAATGCGCAATATGAGATTTCTTCTCCTTCATCATGTGCCAACGTTCCAAGCATCCAACGAATTGCATTGCGTAGTTTACGATATGAATCCACATTCGTTTGAAGAATTTTTTTGCCTAAACGTTGATCTTCCCAATAATCCGTTGTCATGACCCAAAGACGAAAAATATCAGCACCAGATGTTTTAATGATCTCTTGCGGAACGACTGTATTTCCTAGGGATTTAGACATTTTTTTGCCATTCTCATCCAAAGTAAAACCGTGTGTAATGACCGTCTTATAAGGAGAACAAGCGCGCGTACCACAACTTTCCAAAAGAGAAGATTGAAACCATCCACGATGTTGATCAGATCCTTCAAAATAAACATCAGCAGGCCATTGCAAATCAGCCCGATCTTCTAAGACAAAACTATGACTTGCTCCAGAATCAAACCAAACATCAAGAATATCGTGAACCTGTACCCATGACTCATGGGCACGATCACCTAAAAAACGCTCACGCGCTCCCTCAGCAAACCATGCATCCGCCCCTTCTGTTTCAAAAGCCTGCAAAATACGCTGATTCACACTCTCATCTTTCAAAATAACGCCATCCTCATTGGCAAAAATACAAATAGGAACGCCCCAAGAGCGCTGGCGAGAAAGAACCCAATCTGGACGATCTGCTATCATAGAAGCTAAACGATTTTGACCAGAAGAAGGAACAAAACGCGTCATAGAAACAGATTCCAAAGCACGACTGCGTAAAGTCGATCCATCTCCAAGATCTTTATCCATTGAAATAAACCATTGTGGCGTATTACGGAAAATAACCGGTTTTTTTGAACGCCAACTATGAGGGTAAGAATGTTTTAAACGACCCCGTGCAAATAACCGATCTGCTTTAATTAAAGCGTTGATAACCTCTTTATTGGCATCCCCCATTTTTCCATTATCATCAATAACGCGTGCGGGTCCCTCTTTACGATCCGGACCAAAACCAGGAACATCCTTCGTATAAAAACCAGCATCATCAACAGGGAACGGTATAGACGTATCAATCCCCTCTTGCTTCAATAAAGGCTTATAAGCATTCCAAATTTCAAAATCTTCACGCCCATGGCTTGGCGCTGTATGAACAAAACCTGTACCAGCACTCTCTGTTACGTGCGAACCATCAAGCAGTGGAATCTGATAATGATATCCCCCAGCCAAACCTTTGAGTGGATGAGAAAGAATAAGCATTTTAAACTCGTCAGCAGAAACAACGCGTAAACGCTTCAAAACAAGTTTTGCTTTTTCTGCACAGCTCATAGCCAACGCATCAGCAAAAAGAAGTTTTTCTCCAGCTTGAGGACCAAAATCATTTTCCGCGCTTTCAACTTCATAAACACCGTAGGAAATCTGCGACGAATAACTCACCGCACGGTTACCAGGAATTGTCCACGGAGTCGTTGTCCAAATTACGACATAAGAACCGTACAAATCGCTAGAATCTGTTTTAAAAACAGGAAACTTAACCCAAATAACCTCTGATTCATGATCGTGATATTCAATCTCTGCCTCTGCCAAAGCCGTACGCTCTACAACAGACCACATCACAGGCTTTGAACCACGATAAATCTGATCTGACAGAGCAAATTTCATCAATTCACTGGCAATACGTGCTTCTGCATGAAAAGCCATTGTGGTATAGGGCGTCTTAAAATCTCCGGTAACGCCAAGGCGTTTAAATTCCTCACTTTGAACAGTTATCCAATGTTGTGCAAATTCGCGGCATTCTTGACGAAATTCATTAAGGGGCACATCATCTTTATTTTTCCCTTGTGCACGATATTTTTCTTCAATCTTCCATTCAATCGGAAGTCCATGGCAATCCCAACCAGGAACATAATTTGCATTAAAACCGCGCATTTGGAATGAACGAACGATCACATCTTTTAGAACTTTATTCAAAGCGTGACCAATATGAATATGGCCATTTGCGTAAGGCGGACCATCATGAAGGATGTAAAGTGGGCGGTCTTTCGCTTGTTGACGCAATTGCGTATAAAGCCTCATATTCTCCCATCGCTCTATCAATTCAAGCTCTTTTTGCGGCAACCCTGCACGCATAGGAAAATTTGTTTGTGGTAAATAAAGAGTTTTCGAATAATCTATTGTTTCATTTTTCACAGTCATTGTGAAATATTCCTGTCCACTTTTACGATTTCATTTTCGCATAACTTCCCTGATCCCTGCAACTCTGATTTTTTAATTATAGGGAAAGCCGAGCTCATCTTTCGTATTAAACAGTGATCAAGAAGATACATCATTACATTTTATGGCCTTTATCATGAAACTATCAAGAAAGAAAACCCAAAAATAATCTTCTTTAAAAAACAAGGGCTCCACTATCAGCAGAGCCTCTTGAAAGTTTATTCTTACAAAAAATTAGAACTTATAAGCTACACCAACACGGAAATCATTGGTTTTATAATTTATTTCAAGTTTTTCCTTCGCAAATTTCTTTTTACCAAAATCTGAGTAACGATATTCCGCCCGCACAATAACATTGTCCAGAATTGCAAAATCAACACCCCCACCAAGGGTGTAACCAATCATCGTCTTTGTTTCATCGGTTAAATTCTTAGAAGAAATGACTTTTCCATCCTCTTTCTTAAACGATATCGATACAGTATCGTGAAGCTGCGTATAAGCAATACCACCTGCAACATAAGGCATAAAGCGATCAGCAGTAAAACCGATACGTACCCGTGTAGCACCAGACCAATTTTGTTTCAAAGTATGACTTAAAGTTACTGCTCCACCTTCTTGTGCCAGACCAAGCTCAGAAACTTCTTTCTTCACTTGCTCTATACCATATACACTGCTAGCGTTTTCATCCGCATCTTTTGCAACTTGCGCACCATGCCCACCCCCCCTCTGTACACCATGAGGATTAGAAACATGGGGATTGGAAGAACTATGTGGATTAGCACCAACACCGTGGGGTGCACCACCGTGCACGTGTGAGCCATTGCTCCCACCGTGAGGACCATGTCCACCAATACTCTGCATACCATGAGCGTGACCGGAACTACCCTTGCCTGCCTCACCATTAGAAACTACTTTTGAAACTTGATTTGTAGAAGATTCCGATTGTGCTGATCCTCCTGATGCTGATCTCGCCAATAATAGTGGAGTTCTCGCTGGTGTGGAATCCTCTGATTTAGCCGACACTGGCTGCGCACCACTCCTTGATGCTGGTAGCGATCGTGCAACCGGTGTTCCTGTTGATGCTGAGGATGATGTCGGCTGTGGCGAAACCGGTGTTGCTACCGACCCTACAGATACTGCTGCTTTTGCTGGTGCTGCTGCTTCTGCTGGTGCCGCTGGTTTTGCTGGTGCCGCTGGTTTTGCTGGTGCCGCTGGTTTTGCTGGTGCCGCTGGTTTTGCTGGTGCCGCTGGTTTTGCTGGTGTTTCTGCCGCGGCTTCTGGTGCTGCTTTTGCTGGTACTGGTGCAGGTACTCTTTCTGCTGGTGTGGATGCTGGCTTTGTGACTGTTCGTGCTGTGCCTTGTGTTTGTTGTACTTGAGCTGTCTTTGTGGACACCGATGCCGCAGACACTGATGTTGATGCTGTGGGTGTTTCTCTTACTGACCTGCGAGATCTTGTTACTAAATTGTCCACTTCAGCATTATCAGATGAACCTAGAGTGATAGACTTTGTGTGTTTTTGTCCAGACCAGATTAAATCCGTATCGACACCAAAAACGAAGTTATCGCCAAGATCAATATTAGCACCTACGTAAAGACCACCTTCAAAACCTGAAATCTTAGGGGATAAATCTTTACTTAGCGGTGTAGTTTTGTGCTTACCAACAATACTCATATCAGTTTTACTTGAAAAACCACCAACTTGACCACCCAAGTAAAGACCCGTCCATGTAAAAGTAGGAGCGACAAAAGCTGGCGAAGAAACTGGCGTTGACTGATGAGGGATCATTACATCAGCCGCCTGCGCTGTAGAAGCTGAAATTAAAGCAAAAACAGATGCCGTTATTAAACATTTTGTATTCATAAAATATCTCCAAATATCCAAAACGGGTTATATATAGTGTATGTATTCTAAAATATCTGTAGCAAAAATGTCACATTCACAAAAAAATAGAGACCTCGTCTTTAACGAGGCCTCTAGGTAATTAATTTTGTACTAATAACTGAGTTTTGTGCTCAATTAAAATTTGTAAGCGACACCAACACGGAAATCATTGGTCTTGTAGTGGAAATCCTTACTATCTTTTTCAAATTGCTTTTTACCAAAATCTGAGTAACGATATTCTGCACGCAACAGAACATTGTCTGTCATTGCGAAATCAATACCCCCACCAAGAGTATAACCAACCATTGTCATAGTTTTATCAAAGTCTTTAGTGGAAGTTTTCTTACCAGATGCATCTTTTGATGAAGACGACTGAATACCTTGCATCTGTGCATAAGCAATACCACCAGCAACATAAGGCATAATGCGGTCAGCAGCTGCAAAACCAATACGTACCCGCGTAGCACCAGACCACTTTTCTTTAAAAGTAAACTTGTCCTTGTCCGCGTTGGCGTCGCCTGCTGAATCTACTCTTGCGCCAACTTTGAAAGCCTTCGCAACTAGAGGTTTATCTTTGCTAGGATCTGTAACAACAGGTTCATCTTTGCTAGGGTCTGTAACAACAGGTTTATCTTCGCTAGGATCTGTAACATTTGCATTACCGCCAAAAACAACAATTGATTTTGCTTCTCCTTGGTCAGCCCAAACTGCATCGGTTTCAACACCTAGAATGACGCCATTTCCAAGATCAAAGTTGGAACCAGCATAGATCCCACCCATAAAACCGGAAGGCTGAGGTGTCTCTTTTTTATCGAAAAGTTTATCTTTTGTAGTTGGATCAGTTATTTGAACCTTACTTGAAAAACCACCGATCTGCGCACCAAGATAAAAACCTGTCCAAGAAAACGCAGGGGCAGCAATAACTGCTGGTGCGGCTTCATGAGGAATGACAACATCAGCAGCCTGCACCGCAGAAGCTGAAGCCAAAGCGACAACAGAAGTCGTTATTAAAGATTTTATATTCATAAATTTTGCTCCTAATTTATTTATAAGTAATCTTACAATACTACTGAAAGAAAATCTGTAGCAAAAAGGACACTATTATAGAAATAAAGGCCCCGTTCAGAAACGGAACCTCTTAGCATATGCGTTTATAGGAAAGATTTTAAGTTATAAAAACTTATAACGTACTGATATTATAGATAAATTGTAACTTATTATCTACACATTCCTTTTTACTAGAATTAACACTTAGCAACTTTCCACAGATGCAATAATATGTATTGTGTGGTAATATAGTCACAGAAGATAAGAGAGACTCCGCAAAAAAGAGAGCCTCTTCATAATTTGTTTATCATACATTAAAATTTGTAAGCTACTCCAACACGGAAATCATTCGTCTTATAGTTAAATTCAGCGTCATCATCTTTGAATTTCTTTTTACCAAAATCTGAGTAACGATATTCCGCACGCAACAAAACATTATCAGTCATTGCGAAATCGATACCACCACCAAGGGTAAAACCAACCATCGTTTTTGTTTTATCGCCTACAGTACCAGAAACTGTTTTACTTGGTTTATTATCTACCGATTTCTTTGTTCCTGAAATCATAGCAATACCTTGCATTTGCGCATATGCAATGCCACCAGCAAAATAAGGCATAATGCGGTCAGCAGCCGCAAACCCAATACGCGCCCGTGTCGCACCAGTCCATTTTTCTTTATAAGTAAAGATATATGATCCAGTATCGCCTTCTGCAAATTTTTCGACGTCACTTAACTTAATACCAGCCTCTGCAAATGCCGCATTAAAATCTTCAAGATCAGTAGCTTCAAGCTCTTTTGTAGAGAGTGTTTTTGTATCTCCTCTATCAGCCCAAACTGCATCTGTTTCAATCCCTAGTATGAGACTATTTCCAAGATCTATATTGGATCCTGCATAAATCCCACCCATGAAACCTGAAGGTTTCGGTGTGTTATCTTTACTAAAAAACTCATTTTTCTTACCAGAATCAGTTATCTCAACCTTACTTGAAAAATTCCCAACTTGAGCACCAACATAAAAGCCGGTCCAAGAAAATGCAGGAGCAGAGATAATGGAAGTTCCCCGATGAGAGGAAACCTCATGTGGGATGACAACATCAGCAGCCTGTGCCGTAGAAGTTGAAATTAAAGCGATAACAGAGGTTATCGTTAAATATTTTATATTCATAAATTTTTCTCCTAAATAATGCAATACTGTGCAACCATGCAAAAAAATCTATAATTAAAAGGGTATAGTCATAAAAAATAAAGCCTCTATCCAAAGAGAGAGCGGCTTAATGGATTCGTCACGCATTACAATTTGTCAATTGCATATACGGACCTTACTGGTATTGTAAGAGATTTCATTTTTGTGCTTTAAAAGGTTTATCCAAAACAATGAAGAACAATACTTTGCATGTGCTATGAAAGATATAACACTATAGTCATAGAACATAACAGAAGTTCTATCAAAGATAGAACCCCTGCATGATTTAGCTTGCAAATACATTAAAATTTGTAAGCTACACCAACGCGAAAATCATTGGTTTTGTAAGAAACTTCATATCTATCTTTTGAATATTTCTTTTTACCAAAATCTGAGTAACGATATTCCGCACGAACAATAATATTATTGGTCATCGCCAGATCAACACCAGCACCAAGAGTATAGCCAACAAACGTTTTTGTTTCATCAGAAAGGTTACCAGAAGCTATTACTTTATTTGTATCCTTTCCTGTTATTGATATCGAAGCAATATCTTGAAGCTGTGTATAGGCAATACCACCAGCGATATAAGGCATAATGCGTTCAGCAGCAAAACCAATTCGCACCCGCGTAGCACCAGACCACTTTTCCTTAAAAGTAAAACTGCTAGAACGTTTACCACCAACTAAGGATTCGTTGTCACCAATCTTAATTCCAGACTCTTTCAAGATCTTTTTGACATAAGCTTCGTGATCCGGATTAATCAGAAACTCTTTTCCCGTTTTAGTGTCGCTTTTATCAGACCACATGATATCTGTATCAACACCTAAAATAAGACCGTTGCCAAGATCAATATTGGAACCCGCATAAAGGCCGCCCATGAAACCTGACAATTTAGGCAAAAGGTTGTCTTGCACCGGAATGGTTTTTCCATTATTGAGGATATCCATCTTCGTTTTACTGGAAAAACCACCAATCTGACCACCAAGATAAAAGCCTGTCCAAGAAAAAGTGGAAGGAACAATAACCGGTGCAACGGGTGTAGGACTAGGGGGAACAATAACATCTGCTGCTTGTGCCGCTGAAGCTGAAACAAAAGCAAAAGCAGAAGCTGTTATTAACCATTTCATATTCATAATTTTTCTCCATAGCTGAATATTTGAACACACGATTCCATATAGAGCCCCCTTTTCAGATATCTGTAGTAAAAATGATACACTCATAAAAAAAACAAAAAGCATCCCCCTTCTCTCTTATCCATCTGATCTATAACGAATGAATTTGGAAGCTATGAAAACGTAGAAATGAATCTTCTCAATCAAATTTAATGTTGTTTCTTTATGGAGCTTCTAAAGTCTTGAACAACATTCTCCGTAAGCATCAGGGACTGATGATTATTGCAAAATGAAATACGCTTATAAAATGTACCCAAACAATATCTTCTATTTTAACACTCATATGACTCTATACAATGTCTTGACACGTTGATCACTTTCACACACTGCTAAAGAAAATCCGCTCCTCCGCATACAGCATTGCAAAAACCACATAGAGAGCAGATAACCCCAGCACTCCTCCTCACAACTACAGATATCTTTTTCTTTAAATAAAATTCTTTTACACCTCTTTATTTTTCAAAATACACTCTCATCTCTTCATATTCTGAAAATTTTTTTCAGAATATTTACACAATCTTGTAGAATAATTTTTCATCACTTTTATGCCCTTTTATCAAACCACCTCCTTTTCCTCCTTACAGCAAAAATTCCTACGACAAAAAATATTTCCCCTCTAACCCCAAGGACATTGTAACCCTCTCTTGTGCAACCACACCTTTCATTCTTTTATCGAAATCAGCACACTTAGATTTTTCATAAATGATACATTCTCCAACTATCATAATGGCACAACAACTAAACCACAAAGAAACAATTACCTCTCTTTAAGCTACCAAAAATATCCCCCCCTCGCCGCCTATCCAGAATAAAATAGCATCTCCTAACTTTGTTTCTTCGCTTATTAAAAACTCATCGGACTTTTGGTAAACAACTTTGGTCGACCTTTTTTGTTTCTAGATCCCAGACCTCTTCTTTTCGCTGATGAGGATATGGGTACTAACTTAACAGCTAGCTTGGGCTCGTCATTATCAAAACAAGAAAACTTTGTTTGAAAAACTTTAGACAAGCTATCGCTCTCTCGTTCATTAGGAGAAAACGCCAAAGGCATTGCCTGCAATAACTTTTGAGCAGCTATAAAGCCAGCTCCTTGGGCTATAGAAATTGAAGAAAAAGTAGTAAACGCTGTAATAAAATATTTCAGATTCATTGATCTAACTCCTTGTAAGTATCCATAATGGATTTTACATAGTGCTAACATTTCAAGTTTCCATAAAAAAATGGTATGTTGAGTAGATAAAAAGCTCAAATCCTAAAAAGCACAATTTTGGAGCAGTTTTATTTAAAAAAATATTTTTAAGCTTTGCCAATACAAAAATCATTGGTTTTATAACCAATGAAAATATGCCTTCTCAAATAGACAATAAATGAAACGAATATTGATCAATGTATTTCTCTCGGAAAGAGACTCTATTGCGTATATACAATACGAATTAAATCATATTCATATAGAAAGCTTTCTCTATGAGATTATTACGTATATTTTTTGCTTTTTTATTCCCTTATGAAATTGTCTGTTTTTGTAAACCTTAAAATAAAAGAAAAATAATGTACCTTTATTGTACAAGTTTCAACAACACTCTTTATTCTAAAAATTAGGCCATAAAATACTCTCATAAAAAACACAAGAAAACCACACGCCCATATATACTACGGATGTGTGGTTCTGTAACATTAATGACTTTTTTATTTTTATTAAAAAGCTAATTTTTAAACTGAGCTATGCGCGAAAATATCAACCTCTGACCATCCCAAAAGATCAAGTTTTGCTCTCACTGGTAAAAATTGAAAACATGCCTTTGCAACATCTTCCCGCTCTTCACGTCTTAAACGTTCTTCAAATATATTCTTTAAACGATGTAAATATAAAACATCTGATGCGGCATATTCAATTTGTGCGCGTGATAAAATTTCTGCTGCCCAATCTGAAGATTGCTGCTGTTTAGAAATATTCACATTGAGCAATTCACTACAAATTTCCTTCAATCCATGACGATCCGTGTAGGTACGCGTGAGTTTCGAGGCAATTTTTGTACAAAAAACCACATCAGGCATAACGCCAAACGTATGCGCTAAAATAGCAAGATCAAAACGCCCAAAATGAAATATTTTGGTGATAGCCTTATCTTCAAGTAATTTAACCAAATTGGGAGCACTCTTTTGCCCTTTAGCAATCTGTATAACGTCAGCAGTACCATCCCCAGAAGAAAGCTGAACAACACATAAACGATCACGGTATGGTTGTAATCCCAAAGTTTCGGTATCAATCGCAACAGCATCAATTTGATAATTATCTAAGTTTGGTAAATCACCTTGATGAACGCGGATCTCAGTCATTTACCCTCCTATTTGCTAACGCTGCCAGAATACGTGCCCAAGACCGTTGCCCTTTATGAAACGACTTTAAGTTATATTTTTCATTTGGTGAATGAATACGGTCATCAGCCAGTCCAAAACCAACCAAAAGACTTTCCATATCAAGAATTGACTGAAAATCTGCTACAACTGGAATTGAACCACCCATAGCTATCAATACAGTAGGAACTTCCCACTCTTGGGATAAAGCATCCTTTGCCGCCTTGATAAAAGAGGAATCATAGGGAAGCTGCAATGCCGGAGAAGAACCATGGTTCTTAAATGTCACTGTACAGTCAGCAGGAATCGAGTTACGGACATAATCACGAAAGGCTTGACGTATTTTCTCTGGATCTTGTTTATGGACTAAACGACACGATATTTTTGCGCTTGCCTGAGAAGCAATAACCGTTTTAATCCCTTCCCCTTCATAGCCTCCACTAATACCATTAATTTCTGCTGTAGGACGTGCCCATATTTGTTCTAAAATACTTCGCCCTTTTTCCCCAAAAGGAACGGAAAGACCGATAGGACCAAGAAATTTTTCAGCAGTGCAATTAAGCTCATTCCATAATTGCAAAATATGGGAAGGTGTTTCTTCTACACCGTCATAAAAACCAGGAATTGTTACTTTATTATTTTCGTCATAAAGTCCTGCTAAAACTCTAGTTAAAATACGAATAGGATTAGCTGCTACTCCGCCAAAATAACCAGAATGCAAATCACGATCAGCTGCTGTGATAATAATCTCTTCTGCCATAATTCCCCGAAGAGAAAGAGCAATAGAGGGGGTATTTGCATCCCACATCGACGTGTCACAAACCAACGCGTAATCAGCTTTAAGTTCATCTTTATTTGCTTTTAAAAAAGGAACAAGAGAGGGAGAAGCACTTTCTTCTTCACCTTCACATAAAATAGTAACTTTAACAGGAAGCTGTCCTGTTTCTTTCTTATATGCACGACACGCTTCAACAAATGTCATAAATTGGCCTTTGTCATCTGAAGCTCCACGAGCACAAATAACTTTCTCGCCATCTCTCTCTTTTATAGAAGGTGTAAATGGATCATCTTCCCATAAGCTCAGGGGATCAACAGGTTGCACATCGTAATGTCCGTAGAATAAAACATGCAAACAATCATCTGAAGGGCCTGGATGATGCCCAACGACCACTGGATGCCCCGGAGTATCACGACGTGAAGCCTCAAAACCAATGCTTTTTAAATCCTCTACTAACCAATCTGCTGCTTGACGACATTCGTCCTTATAAGCTGAGTCCGTAGAAATCGATTGAAAACGTAAAAAAGAAAAAAGGCGTTCAAGGCTCTTTTCTATATTATCATCAAGATGTGTGAGTACTTTATTAAGCATAAAAAAACCTCTCAAGCCTTAATTAACTATCGATATGACTTTAAGCCTCTCGTAGAATTTTGCAAGAGACCTCTTTCATTTTTGACACTGTGAACAGTAAAAACTTGAACGCCCCGACTGAAAAATGCGTATAATAGGCATTCCACAGTGTAAACATTCTTCTCCTTCGCGCCCATACACTGAAAAAGCATGTTGAAAATAACCAAGAGAACCATCTACCTGTACGTAATCACGTAATGAAGATCCACCAGACAAAATTGCTTCAGAAATCACATTGCGTATATTCTGAGCTAGAGAATCTGCAAATTCACGTGCATGTGCAGTTTTTAATGCTAATGTAAATGCACCACGCTGTGGTGACAAACGACTACGCCATAGTGCTTCGCAAACATAAATATTTCCAAGACCCGCGACAATAGACTGATCAAGTAAAACTCCCTTAAGAGATATTTTTTTATTAACAAAAGCCTTTTGTAAATAACGACCCGAAAACATATTACTCATAGGCTCGAGCCCCAGTTTCTTTAAAAGTGGATGCTCATAAAGCCTATTTGTTTCTATTAGAAGCATAAATCCAAAACGACGAGGATCATTATAGGTAAGATGATAAACCTTGCCATCCTTTACCTGAATATCCATGGCAAAATGATCATGCTTAACAAATTTCCCTGTAACAGAAGATGTTTGGGTTAAAAAATCATCTTCTATACGCCATGATCCTGACATTCCTAAATGGCTTAAAATTGTTTCATTCTGCGAAAGATGAAATAATAAATATTTTGCGCGCCGACCAAGTTCTATAATTGTCCTTCCCATAAGTCGTTCAGGAAACGCCTCAGGAAAAGGAAATCGCAAATCCTTTCGATGAAGCTTGACAGATACAATTTTTGCACCAGTTACAAATGGCTCTAAACCACGACGAACGGTTTCTACTTCAGGAAGCTCAGGCATCACTTTTTTAAAAAATTATGCGCTTTCTAACAAAATATCACTGAAAAAACAATAATACTAAGCCCACTCACCTTTACGAAATACAGGAATTTTCGTGCCATCCTGCGTAATGCCATCTATATCGATTTCACCAGATCCAATCATCCAGTCAATATGAATCACACTTTTATTCCCACCACGCGCTGCAATTTCCTCTGAGGTCAATGATGCTCCATCTAAAAAGCACTTGGAATAACACTGCCCTAAAGCGATATGACATGCGGCATTTTCATCAAATAATGTATTATAAAAAAGAAGTCCACTCTTAGAAATTGGTGAAGAATGTGGGACAAGAGCAACTTCACCTAATCGACTCGCACCCTCATCACTCTGTAAAACCTGTTGCAAAACTTCTTGGCCTGTTGAAGCACGTGCGTCAACAATACGTCCCGCTTCAAACCGCACCTCAATATTATCTATGAGTGCTCCTTGATATGAAAGTGGTTTTGTTGAACGAACAAAGCCTTCAACCCTATGAGCATGAGGAGTGGTAAAAACTTCTTCTGTCGGAATATTAGGATTGCAAACTACATCATTTTTAGCCGTTGATGCACCACCATGCCATTCGTGATCATCTGCCAAACCAACCATTAAATCAGTCCCTGGCCCTGTAAAATGCAAAGCAGAAAAACGCTGCCCATTGAGCCAAGATGACCGTTGTTTTAAAGTTGCATTATGCACAGTCCATGCATGCACTGGATCTTCTTCCGTAACACGTGAAGCTGCAAAAATTGCATCCGCTAACTTCTTAATCGCCTCATTAAGCGGTAAAGAAGGAAACACAGCCTCAGCCCATCCTGCCGTTGGATAAGCTACAATCGACCAGTTCATGGCAAAATTTGATATTTTTTTGAGAGCAGGCTGATAAGCCATTGACGTAGACTTATTTAAACGCGAAACTTTATCAAAGTCTTGATTGGAAAGGAGTAAAGGATTATCACCAACAATAGCCAAACGCGCAGCTCCATTTCCAAAAGCCTTTGCCATTCCCTCATACAGCCAAGAAGGTGCGCAATCAAAACTAGCAGTATGTGCATTTTCAAAACGTGTAAGCGATAACATATCATCACTAAAAAGTGGTGTAATTACACCGGCACCAACCTTATAAGCATGATAGGCAATACGCCGAACAAAAGGTAATGCTGAAACTGGAGCAGTCAAAATAAGATCCTGCCCTTCTTGTAAATTTAACCCAACTTTTACCGTAATTTCTGCAAGACGATTAAGCTTTTCAGGCGAAACCGCCTCATGAATATCAAAGTACATTACCAATATCCTTACTTTGGTTGTGAAAAAATTATCGGCTTCTGTACCGTTTTTCTAACATTGTAATAATTAAATTCAACTGATCTGATGAGGGCATTGCATAAGCTACTGTCGCTTTGCTTTCCCCGCCCTGATCTATACGATGCGGTGGATCTGTAGGAATAGGAACTTTATTAAGTTGTACTGTAACAAAAGGTGTAATACGCGCTTTATTCACCTGCGCTACTTCTATAGAAGAAGATGTATTTTGTTTTTCTTCTGCTTTTATTTCTTTAATTGATAAGCTTGTATCCATGATACTTAGTATATTACCAGAACGTTCTTGCGCAAAAGCATAAGCAACATCATAAGGACGGTCGTTGGTAGGAACTTGAAGCGATCCATCACGGGAGCGCTTTTCATAAAAAGCATTTCCCCCCGCAACACGAACATAATGCATATTTTTATAAGGAAAAGATAAACCTGCTGTATGAAAAAACTTGGCGTTTTTAAGTTTTTCATCCCTTCTGCCACGTAAAACAGCATCAGCAGCCTCTTTAACACGGGCAACAGATGCTGGCTCCGTCATAGGACGCGTTAAAACACCAGGAGCAAATTGTTTATATTGACCAACAACACCACAAATCGTTTTTGGATACGCACTTGAATTAACACGGTTCATAACAACCGTTCCAACAGCAATCATTCCTTCAAAGCTCGTACGATTTGATTCAAAATACATTGCACGCATAAGGCATTGGCGTTCAGTCAATGGATACACTGCTGTTTTCGTCTTCTTATTTTCATTCACTTTATCAACACCAAAATGATTTGCAGCACATCCCACGATAACAAATGGTGCTAGAAAACAGGTTATAAAAACAGTCCAACAATTTCTTTTCATCTTATACAACACAATTCTCACGTCTTTGAAGCATTCACAATTTGAACATGTTTTAAATGTATGTTCAAAGAAAGTATACAGTTAATTGTTACAACTTAGTAAAATTTTAATACAAGAAGTAATTAAAAGGTATTTATGCGAAGTAAAAAATAAAAAATTGTTAACCGATCAATATTGTCATTATTAACGATGGAAACAGCTACACAATCTCACCCCTCATCTTTTAAGAGTGGATAAAATATTCTGCTTCAGAAAGCGTTTGAACGATTTCGCATACAAAAAGATTGTCATACTAAAGGAGTCTGTATCAAAAATAAATACGGATATCTTCTTTAATACAAATTTGAGAAAATGATTAGAAAGAAGTTTTTACTCCACCCCAAACTAAGCAGGTTATAATTTCTCTGAACTCAGATATATCTAAAGAGAATAAAAATCCGTAATATTACCCCAATTTCCACATTGTCTCTTGTGTTTATCCATAAGTTATCTTTCCTATTCCATCTAAAGCCATACTGTAAAAAAAGTGCCTAAGTGGTTTTCATCTTTATAGAAATTCATTCTAAAAGCTGAAAGAAAATCTAATCTATTTTCTTCTCCCCTACCCCAACTTTATAGGTAAGATCATCGCGAGGACGATCAGAAGACATATGGTAACCCGTTATTATATAATGAAGCATTTCCGCAATATTGGTAACATGATCACCAATTCGTTCAATGTTTTTTAAACAAAAAAGTAAATGCGTACAAACTGTAATATTGCGTACATCTTCCATCATATAAGTTAGAAGCTCACGAAAAAGAGACGTATATAAAGCATCAATTTTACCATCGCGCTCACGTACCGCGTCAACACGTTCCAATAAACGGCTCGTGTAAGCATCCAATACTTCCTTTAACTGATTGAGTGCTAAAGCTGCAATCGTTTCAAGCCCATGATAAAAAGCAGCAGATTGACGTGTTTCTGAAAGCGCTACCGTTCGCTTAGCAATGTTTTTGGCCATATCCCCAACCCGTTCAAGATCAGAAGAAATACGAATGGCACCAATAATTTCACGCAGATCAACAGCCATCGGTTGGCGTTTGCAAATAATGGTAATTGCTTTTTCATCAATGTCACGTTCTGCTTCATCTAAAAACAAATCATCGGCAATAACTGCCGTCGCAAGTTGAAGATCACTACACACAATTGATGCAACAGAACGTTCAATCATTCTTTCTGCATGACTACCCATTGCTGTAATCCGTGCTTTCAAATATTTTAGTTCTGCATCATAAGAACGGACAGTATGGTTCCTAGACATAGCTTATACTCCTCAATTTACCTATCCAAAGCGCCCTGTAATGTAATCTTGCGTACGTTGTTCTTTTGGTGAGGTAAAAATCATTTCAGTTGCACCAACTTCTACCAAATGTCCCAAATGAAACATGGCAGTATATTGAGAAACACGTGCTGCCTGTTGCATGGAGTGTGTCACAATAACAATTGTATAGTCTTGTCGTAACGCATCAATAAGCTCTTCAATACGCGCTGTCGCAATTGGATCAAGAGCTGAACAGGGCTCATCCATCAAAATAACTTCAGGACTAATTGCAATGGCACGCGCAATACATAAACGCTGTTGCTGTCCTCCTGATAAACTTGTACTTGCCTCATGAAGACGATCTTTTACTTCTTCAAATAAACCTGCCTGTCTTAAACTCTTTTCAACCCTATCATGCAATTCGGCACGCGATTTAACTAAACCATGAATGCGTAGCCCATAGGCAACATTCTCAAAGATAGATTTTGGAAAAGGACTAGGCTTTTGAAAAACCATCCCGACACGAGCACGCAATTCCACAACATCAATCTTCTGGTCATAAATATTCTCTCCATCTAAGGTAATAAGACCTGTTATTTTAGCGCCTTCAATCGTATCATTCATACGATTAAAACAACGCAAAAAAGTCGATTTTCCACAACCTGAAGGACCTATCAAAGCTGTAACCTGATGTTCAGGGATATCAAGAGTAATACCATGAAGTGCTTCTTTTTCCCCATAAAAAACCTTTACATCTTGACCGCGCATTTTTATTTTCATTACAAAAACTCACCTTACCTTAAAACATAAACCTTATCAAAGTTACTGCTTTATCGAAATCACTGGCGCCGTTCAAATCGTCGACGTAAAAAAACAGCAGAAATATTCATGATCGCAAGAAAAATCATTAACACGATAATAGCACCTGATGTCTTTTCAACAAAAGCACGCTCTGCTTCCCCTGCCCACATGAAAATTTGAACAGGCAAAGCTGTTGCTGGATCCATGGGGGTAGAAGGAATATTGACAACAAAAGCAACCATTCCAATCAAAAGCAACGGGGCTGTTTCACCCAGAGCCTGAGCTACACCAATGATCGTACCCGTCAAAATACCAGGAACCGCTAAAGGAACAATGTGATGAAAAACCATTTGTGTTTTCGATGCCCCTAATCCTAAAGCAGCTGCGCGAATAGAGAGAGGAACAGCCCGCAAAGCAGATCGTGTCGCTATAATAATTGTAGGGAGTGTCATAAGAGCCAAGACAAGCCCACCAACAAAAGAGGCTGAACGTGGTAACCCAAAAAAATTAACAAAAACAGCAAGTCCTAAAAGACCAAAAACAATCGAAGGAACAGCAGCAAGATTATTGATGTTAACCTCGATAAAATCTGTAAATTTATTTTTGCGTGCATATTCTTCCAAATAAAGAGCTGTTGCTATCCCTATTGGAAGCGAAATCAATAAAACTATGACTATCATATAAAGAGAGCCAATGATCGCAACCCCTAATCCCGAAGTTTCAGCACGGCTTGAAGCGCCAAATGTAAAAAAACCAAAATTAAATGTTTTATAAAGCGTACCATCATGTGCTAAACGTTTTATCCATTCTACTTGGCGATTAGAAACTTTGCGGTTTTTTTCCGCTACATGTAAATCAATCTGTCCTTTATAAGCAGAATCAATATCTGCTGCAGCTAAAACTTTGATTTTTTGCGTTGTTCCAATCAGTTTTGGATTTTTTGTTACCATTTCACGAAGTTGAACACGTACACCATTTGAAAACATACGATTAATATCTCGTAATAGTGCTCGATCATTTTGATCTATATCAAGTTTTTTTGCCAAAGCATTCCGTACGAGAAGAGGATAATTGGCCGTTATGAGTATCTGCGGATTCGTTTCACGTTGCCCCTTTGAATCAATGATTTTCTCATCCAAATAAATCGATAACGTCATTTCACTTTGAAAAAAAGCTGTATAACCCTGACTGATGATAGACCACAAAAGCGAAAATAAAAAAAATAAACTAATAAAAATAGCAATCAAACCATACGCTCGGAAACGACGTTCAGCCCAATATCGACGCTTGAGGCCAATATTACGACGAGAGACAAGAACTTTTTCATTCATTCGTATTGTTCCCGATATTTACGCACAATATAAAGAGCAAGAATATTCATTAAAAGAGTCATGATGAAGAGCGTCATCCCTAAAGCAAAAGCTACAAGAGTTTGTGGAGAATTAAACTCAAAATCACCTGTTAATTGGTTAACTATCTTAACTGTCATCGTAGTCATTGCTTCGAATGGATTAAGTGTTAGGTTCGCAGCAACACCTGCCGCCAGAACCACAATCATTGTTTCTCCAATTGCACGTGATGCTGTCAATAAAATTGCCCCCATAATTCCTGGAAGCGCTGCCGGTATAACAACTTTCTTAATCGTCTCAGATTGCGTTGCTCCTAAACCATAAGATCCTTCACGCAAAATGCGTGGAACAGCTGTTATAACATCATCCGACAAAGAGGAAACAAAAGGAATCAACATAATTCCCATCACGACTCCAGCCGTTAAAACACTTTGGGCCATAATAAAACCAGCACCACCAGAAAGAGAGACAGAGAGATCACGTAAAAATGGCCCTACAACCTTCAGAGCAAAAAAACCATAAACAATGGTTGGAATACCAGCGAGCACTTCTAACAATGGCTTCACAATTGATCGTAATCGAGTAGAAGCATATTCGGCCATATAAAGAGCTGAAAACAACCCAATAGGAACAGCAAAAAGCATTGCCACAAGCGCAATATAAAGCGTGCCCGCAAGAAGCGGAATAAGACCAAATTGTCCCACTTCATTGCCCGAACCACTCACTGAAAAACGTGGATCCCAAACCGTTCCAAAAAAGAAATTTGATAAGGGTACAGACTGAAAAAAACTCATCGTTTGAAAAAACATGGAAAGTGCTATGGCTGCTGTTGTTAAAATCGCAACTATAGATGCGCAAATCAACCCAACGACAATCAAACATTCAACCTTATTGCGCGCACGCTGACGTGGAGCAATTTGGATAATTCCAAAGATAAAACCAAAGAATGCAATGACAAAAAGAAAGCTATGACCAATTAACTGTAATTTTTTAGAAGAAGAGACCCATGACTGTGCTATTCTTAATACATCCTCTGATACCCCATGGGGTAAAATAGATCCTTTTGCCAATAATTGTGCCTGCACTTCTTCATACGAAGCAGTAACAAAATCGCCCTCAAAGCGATGAACCATTTTGACCAGATTTCGAATAGTTCCCAAAATAAGATCATGATTCACAAGCTCGGTTGCACGTACACTATACGCTTCAACCTCTCGAGAAGCACTATACTCTAAATAAATTGCACTCCCACTCTTCCAAAAAATTAAAAAAATAAGTGCTGGAATAACAGTTATCAAAAATGTCCACCACCCGTAATAATAGGCACGAGAATGCATCTTGTATTGTGCGTATTCAAGAGAGCGAGCTCGCATATAAGAAATATAAAACCCCAGAAAACCGAGAAAAAATAGAAGAAAAATAATAACAGAAATGCGCATATTGTCTTTCAATTTTTACAAAAAAATACCATAGAAAACTTCTATACCGCAAATTCAGAGAATTATTTCAGACTCATCACTCTACCAGAAGAAAAAGCAGAACGTTGTGCTTGTCTTTCTTTTTCAGAAGCAACAACCAAACCATATTCAGCCAATGGACCATCTGGTCCAATCATTTGATCAGAAAGGAAAAAGTTAACATATTCCCATAAACCTGGAATAATACTAACATGTGCTTTCTTAATATAGAAAAAAAGTGGACGAGAAACCGGATATTCGCCGCGTGTAATTGTTTCAACGGTTGGTGCAAACCCATTAATCTCCGCAACCTTTAACTTATCAGCATTATTTTCATAAAAAGATAAACCAAAAACGCCAACCCCTGTTTTATTAGAAATTAAACGCGCAAAGGTTTCAGAATAATCCCCATCAATATCAATAGCTTTTCCATCTCTCCGTACAGCAACACAAGCAGTATGAATCGCTTTATCATCCATTCCTAAAGTCTTCATTAGCTCAACTGCTCCACTCGCTTTACAGCCTTCGGCTAGCAATTTCTCTTCAAAAACTTCACGCGTTCCATGCTTCTCTCCAGGGATATAAGCTGCTATCGTCCAATCAGGAAGAGCTTTATTAACTGCATTCCATTTTGAGACGTTATTGGATTGCAATTTTCCGTCTATAATAACCCGAGCAGCAAGTGCTCTATAAACATCTACTGGTTGTAGCTTCCAATCAGGACCATTTATATCTGTTGCAAAAACAATACCATCATACCCGATGCGTATTTCTTCAACATCTTTTACACCAGCATCAAAACAAGACTGCAATTCACTAGGCTTCATCGCCCGTGAAGCGTTAACGATATCAATTGTATGCTCCCCAATACCATAACAAAACTCTTTAATACCAGCTCCTGTTCCACCCGATTCGATAACTGGAACCTTAAAGTTTGGATAAGTTTCTCCAAATACTTCAGCAACAATCTTTTGATAAGGTAAAACTGTAGATGAACCCGCAATCTGTATTTGATCACGTGCATTGCCGACATTAATGGACAACAGCATTGCAAAAAACAGTCCCACTCCAACTGACAATACTCTGCTCATCCATAAACTCCTTAGAACTTGAGCCAATATTTTCCACTCTTATCATACAATCATCCAGATTGTAATTCACATTTACGGTATAACAAATAATAAATTTAATGAGCACATTTTAACTCAACGACATCCCAGAAAAGATGGGCAACATCTGCACCACCAAAGCGTTTAATTTCACGAATACCGGTAGGAGATGTCACATTAATTTCCGTTATATAATCTCCAATCACATCAATTCCTACAAGAAGAAGTCCACGTTCCTTTAAAGCTGGGCCAATCCGTTCGCAAATCTCATTATCACGTTTTGTTAAATCAACATTTTCCGCACGCCCTCCAACATGCATATTAGAGCGTGCATCTGTTTCCACCGGAACACGATTAATCGCTCCAACAGGAGTACCATCAAGCAAAATAATTCGTTTATCCCCTTTTCGCACAGCATCTATATAACGTTGCACAATAAAAGGTTCGCGATAACTTTTTGCAAACATTTCTAAGAGTGATGATAAATTGCGATCATCCTGTTTCAAATGAAAAACACCCGCCCCTCCATTGCCATAGAGTGGTTTAAGAATGATATCGCCAAACGTAGCTCTAAAATTCGTTATTTCTTCAATATCTTTTGTAATTAATGTTTCTGGCATCAAATCAGAAAATTCAGTAACAAAAATTTTTTCTGGGCTATTGCGGACCCACTTTGGATCATTCACCACAAGTGTCTTAGGATGAATGCATTCTAACAAATGCGTCGTGGTGATATAATTGAGATCAAAGGGCGGATCTTGGCGTAAAAGGACCACATCCATATCCGTTAACTCCGTGCGTACAGGCTCTCCTAAGTCATAATGGTTCCCCTCTTCATCGCGTACAATCAACGGCTCTAATCGTGTCATCACACAACCATCGCGCATCGATAAATGATCTGGTGTATAATGAAAAAGTGAGTGTCCGCGTTCTTGCGCTGCTAAAGCCAGTGCAAATGTTGTATCTCCTTGAATCCGAATCGTTGAAATGTGATCCATCTGAATGGCAATTTTCATGAATAAAACCTCCCTATACTAAAAGCGGACTAGTCTACGCGCTATAAAATTAGTAAACAATGAAAGAACTATGACAAGAGAAAGCTCATGATACAAGAAGCGGATACAAAATTAAGCCATGAGGAAATAAAACGCTATGCACGCCATATCCTTTTGCCTGAAATCGGAGGAGCTGGTCAACAAAAGCTCAAAACTGCACGCATCCTTGTTGTTGGAGCGGGAGGACTTGGTGCTCCTGTCCTAAGCTATTTAGCCGCTGCAGGCGTTGGTACACTTGGAATTGTTGATGATGATATCGTTTCGCTTTCCAATTTACAACGCCAAGTTATTCATAAAACGAACACAATTAATCAATTAAAGACTGAGAGCGCTAAAGCCGCTATACAAGCGATAAACCCTCATATTATTGTTGAAAAACATAACACACGCTTAGATAAAAGTAATGTGGATAAATTATTAAATGCCTATGATATTATTGTTGATGGTAGTGATAATTTTGCCACACGCTACTTACTTGCCGATCATGCTGCCCAATGCGCAAAACCCTTAATCAGTGGTGCTGTAGAACGTTTTAATGGCTCATTGACAGTGCTCATGCCTTATAAAGACAATAATCCTCACTATCGAGACCTATTCCCCAATCCACCTGCTCCAGACACTCTCCCAACATGTGCTGAAAACGGAATCATCGGTGCTTTACCCGGAGTCATTGGAACACTCCAAGCCATGGAAGCCATTAAACTTATCACAAACATTGGTGAACCATTAGTAGGAAAAATTCTCCTCTATAATGGATTGTCCGCACAATTTAATATCATTACCTATGAACGATCAAATTCCAGCGCAAATAAAACAAACATCAAGGCGTGCATATAAGGATTTTGAGAAAAAGAAAAATACGATCGGCAAAGCCATGTTCAATCATTTTTCCATTGCACATAATACTCATTTCATGTGCAAGCACTTTGACAACTTTTAAATCATGGATCATCAACAGATAATACAAGAGTTATTTATTGTGGTTGACGAAAAAGACTAATAATCAGTCCCGACATGCTCACATCAAGAGAAGACGTTGGTTCATCAAGCGTGATAAAGTGTGGTTTGAGAAGTATTGCATGAGCAAGAGTAATTCACTGCCTCTTTTTACGTGAAAACACATATGGATAACAGAGCGGGGGAAAAGCCATCAATTTCGTGCAAAACTTCAATAGACCAATACCCCTTTTTCATTATCCTCATTAATTCTGAGCAAGTTCTTTTCTCTACACTCTTGAGTAAAAGCAAAATTGCAGTTTTTCAAAAAATCTCAAAAACTATATTCAATGAAATAAACTAGTTTTAGCAGGACAAAATTCTGTACGATTTCAATGCACTTCATCAATAATTTACAAAATAGAAAAAATTCTTGTGATAGATTACCCTCTTTCATGAGTATAATGCATCCTAATCGTTTTTCTGATCTATAAAACTTCGGAAACAATCGCTTTTTTAACTGTATTTTCATATAGTTTTTTTCAAAACAGATTTAGTAGGCAACGACATCCACTTGATGATTACCACGCCACACATAAAAAAAGTTAAAGTCGGTAAGACAAGGTAATAAGACGGTGGAATTGTTGCAGGGAGAAAAGAAATGGTACTTAATGCCGCTATTGAGAATATTCTTCCGCTAAAAGATGCAGCACCGACAATGCCGGAAATATGTTGAGTTTGTTTTTGGTTAAGCTCTGAAAAAAACAAACTCTTTGCACCTATCGGTACAGTGCAAATAAATCCATGAATCAATGAAAATGCGATAATTGATGCAGCAATTTGACTGCTATGGACAAAAAAATAAAGAGCCATACACATCAGGGTAGAAAAGAATGAAAAACACTTTATAGAGTTTTTATATTTTTTATCGAGTACGTGATATTTAGACATCAGAGAATTAGAAAAATACTGAGCTGAGAAAGCGCCAGCATGGCAGAACATGAGTACCAGCATCTGTGAATTATTAAGGTGGTCAATTTTGCCACCTGAGAGTATTATCGGTTGCCAAAAGTGATAAATAACCTGAATGCCCGCGCTGAACAGGCACATCAGCAAAATAAACCATGCTCCTCCCACAGTGTTTTGAAATATCCAGAGTGTTTCCTTAGCATTTTGTAGGATAGTTTTGGTTTTTGTTCCTTCACTCATGAATATTTTTTCTTCAGGAATGATAAGGAATATAAAGAAAATTATTCCCATCATCAGGCTTGAGATAATATATCCTATGAAATATTGCCCAAAATAATATATCGTTGCAATTCCTATGATACCGCTGACAATGCTACCAAGAGAGTTTATCTGGTGAGCGAGATGTGCATAATGAGAAAAGCGGTCTTTTTTACTGCCTAAAGAATGGTAAATCCAGCCGTCAATGGCACTGGTAATGAGGCAAATTCCCGCTGCATAGAGAATTTGTGCAATCATAAGCGCTGTCATATTGGGAGCTTGAAGACAAAGAAAATAAAACACTCCTGTCAGAAAAACTCCAACCGTGACTGAGTATTTATGTCGATATTTGTCAGCTAAAACAGCACAAGGAAAATCAAGAAGCAAAACAGTTATTGAAAAGGCAATTTGCAGCAAAGCCAATTGGGATAGAGTAACCCCCATAGACATTAGAAAAATGGCGTGATAAACACCAATGAGCATTCGTATTGCATGGTAAGATCCATAGGTTACAGCAAGTATTCGAGGTCTGTTCATCAACTTGTCCCACAAACTTTGCAATGAGGATTCTTTTCTAAGCAACGCTCTTCTGTGAAAAGTTTGCTGCTCCATATCCCTATACGGCGATCAATGGACAGGAGCTCACCATAACCACCCAAAAATTTAAGAGCATCATTAGCACACATAGCCGCTGAAAGAGCATTCACAGGAGGAAACGTCGCAACTTTAAAATTATTATTAATAGCAGCGCAAACCTCATAGATTAAACCATCGCTTTTTTCGGGAAGATTTCCTATCGATGAACCGCATACATAGCAACCGGTTTTTCCAGGTATATAAAAAGGTCCAAATACAGCAATATCATTGACATAGCCGGAATTTATATAAGCTTGTTTATTTTTTATACACCATTCGTTTATCCATGGGACTAAATGGTCAGGTTCATCAGCAGAAATGATCCACAAATCGGCTTTAGGCAATTTGCTAATATCTTCTTTTATAGTGATCGACATTTGTAATTCGCTAATCTCTATTTGACTATTCCTTTGTATAAACTCACGCTGAAGAACAGTCGTCTTAGGAAGACTAATATCTTGTTCAGTAAAAAGAATTTGTCTGGTAAGACTGGTTATCTCGATTACATCATTGTCGACAAGAATTAACTTTCCCACGCCAGAGGATGCAAGTATCGCTGATACATGATTACTAACTCCCCCATCCCCTAAAATGACTACCACTTTTTGTGAAAAGATACGTTGAATAGACTCTGGATTCATACCGTAACTTTGATAATAGAGATGATTTCTCGAATATCGATTATTGAAAATATTATCCGATGTCTCTGCTAACACAACGAAATGATTGGAAAAAAGAAAGTCAAACGCGCGGTTAAAGTCTTCTCTCAACATGATTGATGATAGCGAATTATAAGCTTCCTCTATCGTCTTTTTCTCGATCCATTGTGCCGCGAGAAGTACAAAATTTTCCCAGCCTTTTTTCTTATTGATAACAAACTGCTTTGAACCGGCACCGAAAATTGCATTCTCTTTACGGACAAGAACACGGATGTATTTTCCTAAAATATATTGACGTTCCATTGCCCCCCATTTATTCATTAAATAAACTTTCCCCTGAAAAATTATTTTAGGGAAAAGAATCTTCCTTATCAATTAAAACCTATATGATCCATAATACCCCCCCTCTTCTTAAATATTGTTTCCGTTATTCATCACTCCTGTGATAAAAATGAGCTTGAATCAAAACATCATTATTATCAATATGTTTTATGTGACCTAGCATGAATGTTCTTACAAAATACGCATCGAGTTCCTTAGAAAATAGAAAAAACCTCATGCATAAGAACTCTCTTTTGCCTCAGGCAACAATACGCGAAGCTTGATGTTATCAGGTTTTATTTTCTATGGCACTTAGTTAGCTAACTTCAACAAAACGCAAATGGCGTACCCTACAGATTTATTCACTTTCTTTGATGGAGATGAAAGCAATTTTATTTTCAACGAAACTCTCAATGAGATTTTGCCTGATGCTTGTACTTTCCAACTTTAATTGGATTATTTTGATTCAATCAATCATAGGTGTATTTTGTTACATTCCAACAATAGAGAGAAAATACAGAAGGAAACTTTGTCACTAACGCACAATTTTAAACAGCACTCAAATTCAATACATCCACCAACCTCTACCTTTTTAGCAAATGAATTTTGGTAATCTGTCTTTATTCTTGATAATCAAAATATGATTATAAAACAATGATTTATTTATCAAATAGTTTATCTTTGGTCTGACTTGGTTTTTCTTCCTTATTATCCATTGGTAAAGGAACAGGATGATCAGATAAACTACGCAAATAAAGCAAAAGATCAGCACGATCTTGGTCATTTTTGATCCCACGGAAAGACATAATGGTTCCTGGGAACGCTTTACGTGGTGATTGTATATAACGATCTAAAGTTACAAAATCCCATTTTTGATTAGAATTTGCACGCAACACTCGTGAATACGCAAAGCTTGGTGCCGCTGCCAAAGGACGGTTGACTATGTCCCAAAGCACTGGACCAACACGACCAGATTCATTGCGTCCAGAGGTATGGCATATAGCACATTGGTGAAAAATTTTACGCCCATTTTCAAGATTAGCTTGTTGAAGACGATCTGTTAGAGACAAAGAACTCTCAGATGTATGCTGTTTCTCTTTAAATGCTTCATTCTTTGCAACTGGATGAGGATGTTGAACTGATGGAGAATTATCGTAGATTATATTGCTGAGTGTAGAAATCCCTACCACCATAATCAGCACAAAAAGGCAAGCAAAAACAAAATAGACGATAGTCGAGCGATTCATAAAAACTTAAATGTTCATCTTTTCATTACTACTTTGTAGTTTAAGCTTTTTCCTTATAAGATACAATATTATAAATGCATGACACACGGTATTTGGAACATTACAATGGCACTTGAACCTATTATTCTTATCCCTGCTCGCATAGGCTCAACCCGCCTACCCCAAAAAGCTCTCGCCGAGATTGCTGGAAAACCAATGATTGTTCATGTTGTTGAACAAGCAAAAAGAGCTGCAATAGGACGTACTCTCGTTGCAACAGATCATAATGATATCGCCAAAGTTGTTACGACTTATGGGCATGAATGTATCATGACCTCTTGTGATCATAAATCTGGATCTGATCGCATTTATGAAGCCTTAACGCGTATTGATCCTGAACAACGCTACAATACCATTTTGAATTTACAAGGTGATCTCCCAACAATAACACCTCATGAGATCACCAGTACTTTACGCCCTCTAGAAAATAATCTTACTGATATTGCAACTTTGTGTGCCAAAATCATTGAGGAAGATGAGAGGATAGATCCTAATGTTGTCAAAGTTATTGGTACACCGCTTTCCCAAAATCGCCTTCGTTCTCTTTATTTTACCCGTGCAACAGCGCCTTACGGAGATGGCTCCCTTTTCCACCATATTGGAATCTATGCCTATCGACGCGAAGCACTTGAAAAATTTGTAGGGCTTAAACCCTCTCCACTTGAGCAACGTGAAAAGCTTGAACAATTACGCGCATTAGAACATAATATGCGTATTGATGTAGAAATAATTGAGACTATTCCCTTAAGCGTCGATACACAACGTGATCTTGAACGAGTCCGTAAGATTCTAGCATGAAAATACTTAAAAAAACTAATAAGATCTCTTTCCAAGGAGAATATGGTGCAAATTCTCATATTGCTTGCTCCAATATGTTTCCCAATATGGATGCTGTGCCCTCTACTACTTTTGAAGATGCCCTCAACTTGGTAGAAAGCGGGCAAGCTGATCTTGCTATGATTCCTATTGAAAATACTCTTGCTGGACGCGTTGCAGATATTCATCACCTCTTACCGCAGTCATCCCTTTATATTATTGGCGAATATTTTTTGCCTATACATTTTCAACTCATGGTTTTACCGGGTGTTACGCTTGAAGAAATTAAAACCGTCCATAGCCATACACACGCCCTTGCACAATGCCGTAAAATTATACGCAACAATGGTTGGATCCCTGTAACCTCTGCTGATACAGCTGGAGCCGCAAAATTTATTAAAAAAGATGCAAAACGTTCACAAGCAGCCTTAGCTCCTCTGATCGCAGCTGAACTCTATGGTCTTGATATTATTGAAAAAAATGTTGAAGATAGTCCCCATAACATTACTCGTTTTGTCATCCTTTCGCGTTCTCAAAAACATGTACCAAAACCCCAAAATGGCGAAAAAATCATTACCAGTCTTCTTTTTCGAGTGCGCAATGTGCCAGCTGCCCTTTATAAAACTCTGGGAGGATTTGCTACAAACGGTATCAATATGACAAAATTAGAAAGCTACCAAATTGGTGGAAATTTCAATGCAACACAATTCTTTGTTGATATTGAAGGACATCCTGAAGAACCTATGATGCAACTCGCCTTAGAAGAACTATCTTTCTTTTCCGCTGAATTTCGTATTATCGGTATTTATCCGGCTAAAAACGATCGAGCACTCTATGTATGAAAGACACTTAAATTGGATAATTTTTGTGCGTAAGAAAGGACACACTTGAAACACAATACAAGTAACAACCCATACTTTTCTTTCGTCACCCCATTTTCCTCATATAGGAAAGAATTCTTTTAAAAAATATATCATTTTCTATTGCAATTTATTTCAAAGTGAAACCTGTAAACCTTCCAAATAAGGTCAAAAAATAACTTCAATTGCTACCAGAGCACATTAATTTGCCTTCAACTGTCTTGGACTTAAAAGCTAAAAATGATTTTTATAAAATTTACAAAATTAGAAAATGCACTTTAGCTCCACTTTTCGTTTTAAATTTTATCTTTTCTCTTTACGAAAACTAATTTATAATCCACATTCTAGAATAATTTACAATTCATATTCTGGGATAAAAGGAAAAAAATGAAAAAAATCTTCAGTCAAGGATTATTGATTGCCAATATCCTTATGTGCTCCAGTGTTGCTTTTGCTGGCTTTGGTGAGAAAGAATGGGATTTTGCGCCAGGTGAAAGTGTTGAGATTGGTACATCCGATAAAATGCATCACGGCGTTGAATACTCTTGTAAGGTGTTTAAGCCCAAGAAAGCATCTTTTACTTTATCTTACTCTTCCCCTTCTGATTTAAACAAATTGAAAATTGTTGCTGACGATGAAAAAAAGATAAAGCATAATAAAAAACAGCGAATCTTTAGGCTTCAAAGTATAACATCTCTCCAAATAAGCTTCCCTCCATCAGGAAATTATGTTTTTAAAAATATTACTAAGAAAAGGGTTGTTGGGAAAAATTGTGATACAGGAGACTACGATTGATAAGATTTCCAAGAGCCTTTAAGTTCATGTAGATTTCCGCAATTATTGAAGTAAGTTTTTAAAATCAGGTGTCGTGAATTATCGATACCTGTTTTTTTATGAGGGTTTGTATTTATTTAACAAAATCAAACTGTTCAAACTAAATTGCGAAACACTCAATACGTTAGATATTGAGTAAATTTTATAACCAATTAAATTATTTTATATTTTCATTAGTATAGATTTTTTTAACAAGGACATTATCTCCATCAAGAATTCATCCGTCATTTAAAGCAGTATAATATAGATTGCGTTGTGCTATTTTGTAATAATATTTTCCCCCCAATATTCCAATTTCAGCTTATTAAGTACCCTCATCTGTTGAGCCTTTCTTTTTTGTCACCGCAAAGTTCTCATAATTTTTAAAAAACTTCAAAAAATACATATTCTTGCCTAAAATTCTAAAACAGACTTAGTTAATTAGCGTCTCCTCAATATCGCACAAAATCAACACTTTTGTTCAGATCCATCACTCTATGATGAGTTCTTGGAATGAAAGTGAATGAATTCGTATCCATTGGTCATTCATAGTGCAAGATTGAACTCAAAAGAACACTTCTTTGTCGTTCTTATCATATTTTTTGTTTCTTAGCTTGATTTTTCATTTTAAATCGACAATATGGGCTTGGGAGGTTGGTAGTGGACGAACTACTCGCCAACTGGGTCAGGTCTGGAAAGAAGCAGCCCCAACGAGTTTTGGTACGGGTCATCGTACCAGCCTCCTTTTTATCGGATAAATTATATTTTTATCATTCAATAAAACGTCTCCACTGTTTTAAAATGATATGGTGGTGTGAAAAATAAAGACTTTGAGCTGTCTTTAAGAAAATTGTTCTATTTCTTCAAAAAATAATTTGATTGAGAAAAAATCCTTTTATATTAGAGTACAGTAGCAACTTGTGCTTTTGTGTTATAAAAATATACGCATAAAGAGTTTCAAAATTGGAATCGTTGATGGAAAATACGCCGGTAGAAACAACCTATCGTGTTCTTGCTCGCAAATATCGACCTCAGAATTTTTCTGACCTCATTGGTCAAGAAGCCATGGTGCGTACCCTCACAAATGCCTTTGACACAGGTCGCATTGCACAAGCGTGGATGCTAACAGGAATTCGCGGAGTGGGTAAAACCACAACAGCACGTATTTTAGCACGTGCCCTCAATTATAAAACACAAGAGATTAACCAACCAACAACCGTATTGGATACACTTGGTGAACATTGCACGCAAATCATTGAAGGACGTCATATCGATGTTATAGAAATGGATGCAGCTTCGCATACAGGTATTGATGATATTCGTGAAATTATTGAACAAATACGTTACCGTCCGGTTTCTGCACGCTATAAGGTTTATATTATTGATGAAGTGCATATGCTTTCAACACAAGCATTTAATGGCTTATTGAAAACGCTTGAAGAACCACCAGCGCATGTAAAATTTATTTTTGCAACAACAGAAATTCGCAAAGTTCCCATCACAATCCTTTCACGTTGCCAGCGTTTTGACTTACGGCGTATTGAATCTGCTATCTTAGTTTCACATTTGCGCCAAATTGCAAAATATGAAAACGTAGAGGTGGAAGAGCAGGCACTCTCTATGATTGCTCGCGCTGCAGAAGGCTCTGTACGTGATGCACTGTCCATTTTTGATCAAGCAATTGCTCATAGCCAGGGCAATGTTAGTGCTGTTGCTGTGCGCACAATGTTAGGATTAGCTGATCAAGCACGTATTATTGATCTTTTTGAATTCATCATGAAAGGCAATGTTGTCGATGCATTGCATGAATTACGCAACCAATATGATGCAGGCGCTGATCCTCTCACTATATTGACAGAATTGGCCGATTTTAATCATCTTGTAACACGTCTCCGTTTTACTCCAAACATAGCAGAAGATTCCTCGCTTACTGAAAATGAACGTTTAAGAAGCCTCAATTTTTCACAAAAACTTTCCATCCCTATTTTATCTCGAAACTGGCAAATGTTGCTCAAAGGCTTACAGGAAGTTAGTCAAACTGCGCATCCGCTTCAAGCCGCCGAAATGTTACTTATTCGTCTTGCACATACTGCTGATCTGCCAACCCTTGATGAAGCTTTGAAAAAAATTTCACAAGAAAAAACACCTCTCACAATTGTTCCAAATGCTTCCCACCAAGAGTTCACAAATGTAAATAATACGACAAAAGAAACAACTGAGTATACCTCTTCTGCTCCAGACGTTTCAAAAACATCACAAAATCAATCAGATATAAAAACATCATTGGAAAACCAATTAGACCATTCTTTACAACAAAAAGATTCAGCCAAAATTCAAAATCCTGAAAGCATTCATATTCCTGAAATAACAAAAACTTTTGAAACTTCTCCATCTGTTGATCCATCTCAAGATATTGTAAATTTATCGCATTCCACCACACAAACAGTAAAAGAGATGACTGAATCGCAACCCATCGTTATCGATTCCTTGCGCGATATGGTTAAATTAGCTGAACAGTATAATGATGATTCTTTCAAAATTTTTGTTAAAGAATTTGTTCATCCTGTATCTTTTCAACCAGGGCATATTACCTTAAGACTTTCCGAAAATGCTCCACTTTCACTTGCTCGTGATCTAGAAAAAACACTTTTTCAATGGACCAAGAAACACTGGACTGTAACTTTTGTTAATGAAGGAGGAGGACCAACCCTACAAGAAGAGAGTTTGGCTATCCAAAAAACTCTTTTTTCCAATGCGCAAACAGATCCTGATATTGCGAAAATACTTGACTATTTCCCAGAAGCAAAAATTGTCGATATTCGTTTGAATAAACAAGAAAACGATCTTGATTTACTCTCTAATACCTTTAAAAATGAAAATGATATAAACGATGAATAAGGATACCTCTTTCTATGCGTGAAATGATGAATATGATGAAAAAAGCTAAAGAAGTGCAAGAAAAAATGCAAAAAATGCGAGAAGAAATGGCGAATATGCAAGCCATTGGCTCTGCAGGCGGTGGTCTTGTAAATATCACTATAAATGGTAACAATAGCATAATAGCGCTTCAAATTGATCCTTCATTACTCAAACCTGAGGAGGTTGAAATTCTTGAAGATCTCATTATAGCAGCACATCATGAAGCTAAAACAAAAATTGAAATTGCTATAGAAGAAAAAACAAAAGCTATGACAGCAGGGCTACCACTTCCAACAGGTTTAAAACTTCCACTCTAATATAACCGGATTTATTTAATCCTGTGAGATAAAAATATGTCTAAATACATTGCAGGACCTGAGATTGAGCGTCTCATTCAGCTGTTAGCACGGATACCAGGTCTTGGTCCACGTTCAGCGCGTCGTGCTGCGCTTCATCTTATTAAAAAAAAGGAATCCTTATTGGAACCTTTAGGAGTAGCAATACAAGCAACTATAGACAAAGTTGGTCTTTGTTCTGTTTGTGGCAATGTAGATACAACTAACCCCTGTTCAATTTGTACAGATCCCCGACGCGATGATACGACAATTATTGTTGTTGAGGATATTGCTGATTTATGGGCTCTTGAGCGTGCAAAAATTTTAGCAGCCCGTTATCATGTTTTAGGCGGCCGGCTTTCACCCTTAGATGGGATTGGTCCAGATGAACTCAACATTGCGCCTTTAATACAGCGTGTTGTAACGAGCTCAATTACGGAGATTATTTTAGCCGTGAATGCTACTGTTGAAGGACAAACAACAGCTCACTATATTACCGATCAGCTTTCCAATTTCTCTATTAAAATTACTCGTCTTGCTCATGGAGTACCCGTAGGAGGTGAATTGGATTATCTTGATGATGGGACATTAGCTGCTGCATTACAAGCGAGAACCAATCTTTGAAACTACCCTTACTTGCCTATTACCTTCCTTGTCTATCCTTTTTTACTGTATAGGAAAATGCCCCCAAAAAGCCCCTCTCTTCTGAAAGATCTTGGACCTGGTGTTCTAACGTGTCTCCTTATATCCGCTTTAGCCTATGGCTTAGAAATTATAGAAAAACAGCTTTTTGCAGAAACGTGGCTTGAAAGCCTTGTCTTAGCAATATTACTAGGTTCTATTGCTCGTAGTTGTTTTACTTTTCCAAAATATTTTCAAAAAGGTATAAATTTTTGCGCAAAAACACTTCTCGAAATCGCTATCGTTCTTCTAGGTACAAGTATTAGCATCCATGCTGTTCTTTCAACTAGCTGGAGTTTGCTTGTTGGCATCGTATTTATTCTCTTTATCACTATTCTTATCAGTTTTGTTATTGGACGGCTTTTTGGGCTTTCTCCACATTTAGCAATGCTGGTTGCATGTGGTAATGCCATTTGTGGTAATTCCGCCATTGTTGCAACTGCACCTGTCATTAATGCAAAGCATGAAGATGTAGCCGCGTCAATTGCCTTTACCGCACTCTTAGGCGTTATTATCATTTTACTTTTACCCTTTTTACAGCCACTTCTCGATTTATCATTTAATCAATATGGCGTGCTTGCCGGCATGGTCGTTTATGCTGTGCCACAAGTTTTAGCGGCAACAGCATCTGTCTCTTTTCTAAGTGTTCAAATTGCAACAATTGTCAAACTAGTACGGGTTTTAATGTTAGGCCCTGTTATTATTACTCTATCAATTATTTATCGCCGCTCCGCAAAAACACGCTTACGTTTACATACACTCGTCCCATGGTTTATCATCGGTTTTATTCTTATGATGCTTGTCCGCTCAAGTGGTCTTATTTCTACAACAGCTCTTAACCCTCTCAAAATTATTGCTCAGTTGTTTACTGTTATCTCAATGGCAGCATTGGGATTAGGCGTTGATATTCGTTCATTAAAAAAAGCAGGATGGCGGGTTATCTTAGCTTCAACCTGCTCCATACTAATCCTTGCTGCTTGTAGCCTTATTATGATAAAATTAATTGATTTGAACCATATAATATTTTAAATATGCATCTTCTTAAAAAAGATTGCAAAATCAAAATATAGTAAAAAACAAACGAAATTTAAAAATACAGCAGTCTTTTGTGTGTCATATTATTCAATGAGAATATTTTTATGCTTATTCTTGCTATAGATACAGCTTCAGTCCATTGCGCTGTTGCGCTTACCCGTCGTAAATCTGTTATTGCCCGTATCAGCGAGCGCATAAATAAAGGACATGCCGAAAAAATCATTGGACATATTGCACAAATAACTGATCAAGCTAACGTTACTCTTAATCAAATTGATCGCATTGCTGTCAATATTGGTCCTGGATCATTTACCGGTGTGCGCGTAGGTGTTGCAACAGCAAAAGCTTTGGCATTAGCGCTTGAAATACCAGCTATTGGAGTAAGTGCACTCGAAGCATTAGCAGCACAAATAAGAAATAAAAATACCACGTCAGCAATCACTGTTGTTATTGAAGCAGGAAGAGAGATGTTCTACCATCAAAATTTCAAGGAAGATCTCACACCTTTGGGAGAACCAAGATTAAAAACAATTGAAAATATTATCAAAGATTTACCGCAGACAACAATATTAACCGGTTCAGCAGCTGGCACCCTTGAACTTTATATTGAAAACAATAAGCTTAAAAAAAATATTGTGCGAGATCAAACCCTCTGCGAAACAGCTGATGTTGTAAGCTATGCTCACCTTGCAGCAAATAAGAAACCACAAGATCCACCTCGCCCACTCTATTTACGCAATGCTGACGCAAAACAACAAACCGGTTTTGCTTTACCACGAAAAAAATAATGTTTAAATTTTCATCGACAAACAAGCATTTTAGAGCTGCTCCACTCCACGTTGATGATAGTGCTTCTCTTCATCAGATTTATCAGAATTGTTTCACCCCTGCTTGGGAAAAACAAGCTTTTGATCATTTTTTAACAGATCACTCTATCTTTGGATATAAAGCCACCCCCATTAATGAACCAGAGAAAATTTTAGGATTTTGCCTCTACCGCTTCATTCTTGATGAAGCAGAAATCATCACAATTGCTGTTCATCCACATTTCCGTCGACAAGGAATTGGCTCCTTGCTTATCGATAGCATATTTTGTCATCTTCACCACGAAGGAGCCATAAAACTCTTCTTGGAAGTAGAAGAAACGAATCTTTCTGCTTTGAATCTTTACCAACGTTTTAAATTTGAAAAAATTGCTAAACGTCCTGCCTACTACCAATCACACAACAGGCGGACAGATGCGATCCTTATGCAAAAAACTTTTAAGCAAATAGATTGAGATTTCTGTTAAAAACATTTAGACATGCGTTATGAATAAAGTAGATCCTAAGAATATGCCTCCTGTTCCTCCTAAAAAGGTTTTTATCAAAACCTACGGATGTCAAATGAATGTTTATGACAGTCAACGAATGACTGACAGTCTCAGTTTACAAGGTTATGTTACAACACAAACACCAAATGACGCTGACCTTATTCTCGTTAATACCTGTCATATTCGTGAAAAAGCAGCAGAAAAACTCTATTCTGACCTTGGACGTTTGCGCGTAATGCGTCAAGAACGTACCCCTGACAAACCTCTGATGGTTGGTGTAACGGGTTGTGTTGCACAAGCAGAGGGAAGTGAAATTTTGCGCCGTGCTCCAACAGTTGATCTGGTCATTGGTCCGCAAATGTATCATCGCTTACCAGACTTGTTAGAAAAAGCTAAACGGGGAAAAAAGGTTATTGAAACAGACTATGCTGTTGAAGATAAATTTGCTTATTTACCAGCTCATAATAAACGCGCTGTAAGAAAGCGGGGCGTTAGTGCATTTTTAACAGTACAGGAAGGCTGCGATAAATTTTGCACTTTTTGTGTTGTTCCTTACACACGCGGTGCCGAAATATCGCGATCTGTCGAGCAAATTACCGAAGAAGCACGTCAACTCATCGAAGCAGGTGTCAAAGAAATTACACTGCTTGGTCAAAATGTAAATGGTTGGCACGGACAAAGTGCAAATGGCAAGACTTGGCGCCTCGGCGACCTCCTCCATCATCTTGCCAAACTAGATGGTTTAAAGCGTCTCCGTTACACAACAAGTCACCCAAGAGATATGGATGATAGTCTTATTGCCGCACACCGAGATCTTGACATCTTAATGCCTTACTTGCATCTTCCTGTACAATCTGGTTCAGACCGCATCTTAAAAGCAATGAATCGCCAACACAAAAGCATTCATTACCTTCAGCTTATTGAAAAAATTCGCAATGCGCGACCTGATATTGCTTTTTCAGGCGATTTTATTGTAGGATTTCCAGGAGAAACAGATGAAGACTTTGAAGACACACTTAAACTTATTAAACAAGTACAATATAGTTCGGCCTATTCTTTCAAGTATTCACCGCGACCTGGAACAGTTGGTGCAACAATGAAAAATCATGTTGACGAAACTGTGAAGGACGCTCGGCTCCAGCATTTACAGGTGCTGCTTCTTGAACAGCAAAATGCATTTTTGCGTTCTAAAGTTGGTCAAACAACCGATGTGCTTATCGAAAAAGCTGGACGTCATTCGGGACAAATGATAGGTCGTTCACCTTGGCTTTTACCTGTAGTTGTAGATACAGAAGCTTCTACAGGGACCGTGGTGGCAATCCATATTAAAAATACAAGCTCAAACAGTTTTATTGGTGAAATGGCACATATATAAACATGCCTCAAATGCCTTGATTGCGAAATAGATTTTAAAAAGCTCTTTTATTTTGGAATAAAATTATTACATCTAGAGTTTGTGTACTCTATGAAAGGTAATTTGCTTTTATAAAGTTTCTTCAAGAAAGTGTGCAACATTTATGTAAATAAGGGAGAATAGGTTGAAAACTTCAACCGAAAAAGTAAAATACATTAAAGAAAAGGTGAAAGTTTGCCATAGAAATGTTGGTGTCTTGGAAAAAGCAAGTCTGCCAGATATTAATCATGTCGTTTTAATTTTTGAAAATAATAGATATGCCAAAACGGTTTTTGGTAAACTCGATGAAAATCTTACTTATATCGAACAAAAACTGGGACTTAACATTCATCCGCGCGGTAATGAAGTTCTCATTCAAGGAAATGTTATTGCTATAAAACGCGCACAGTATGTATTACAACAGCTTTATGAACGCGCCAAAACACATCAAGAGCTTACGTTATCAGATACAGAAGGAGTGATTGCCATGGCAAATTTGCTACAGGAACAGCAAGAAGCCTCAACAACAATCAAACCTATAAAAAAACTTATCCCCGCACACTTGAGTACTCATAAAAAAACGATCCATGCTAGAACCTCCACTCAAGATGCTTATATACGTGCAATGGAACGTAGTGAACTTGTTTTTGGTGTAGGACCAGCAGGAACAGGCAAAACATACCTTGCCGTTGCTCACGCTGCAATGCTTTTAGAGCGCGGTATCATTGAACGAATTATTCTCTCACGTCCTGCTGTTGAGGCTGGAGAACATCTTGGCTTTCTACCTGGTGATCTCAAAGAAAAAGTCGACCCATATTTACGTCCACTTTATGATGCTCTTTATGACATGATGCCTGTCGAGAAAGTAGAGCGCATTTTGGCTTCCGGCGTCATAGAAATTGCCCCTCTTGCTTTCATGCGTGGGCGTACACTAGCCCATGCCGCTGTTATTCTTGATGAGGCACAAAATACCACACCCATGCAAATGAAAATGTTCCTCACACGTCTTGGAGAAGGAACACGCATGATCGTCACCGGTGATATAAGCCAAATTGATTTGCCTAACGGACAAAAATCAGGTTTAATCGAAGCAATACGCATTCTCTCACAGGTGGAAAATATTGTGATCATTCGTTTTAATGAAAAAGATGTTGTGCGTCATCCCCTTGTTACCGCTATCGTCCGAGCTTATGATTATGATTCTGGTATACAAGCTCAAAAAATGTCATCCTCAAGCGCTTCATTTTAAAAGTGAGTTTGATTTATCATGATTACTATTGATATAATGGTCGAGAGCTCAGGCTGGAATGATAAACAAGTACTTTATAATATCACTGAAAAAGTATTAACAACAACAATGCATCATCTTTCATTGGGAAATGTTATAAGCGAAGTCAGCCTACTTTTTACCGATGACAAACATATGGCACAAATAAATGCACAATGGCGCAATAAAAATAAACCTACCAATGTATTGTCCTTTCCCGCTTTTCCACTTAAAGTTGGAGATCCTCCTAGACCCATACTGGGTGATATCGTTATTGCACAAGAAACTGTTGCGCTTGAAGCAAAAAAAGAAAGAAAATCATTTCAAGATCATTTAACGCATATGATTGTTCATGGCGTTCTCCATCTGCTTGGCTATAATCATGAAACAAATGACGAGGCTTACCAAATGGAAAAGCTTGAGAGAGAAATTCTTCAAAAGCTTTCCATAAATGATCCCTATACGGAAATGTCTTAAAATGATAAAAATTAACCTTCTTAAATCACCATCATACAATTTAAAGCCTCTGATGTCTCTACTATAAAAGAAAGTTTTAAGATTTTAAATCATGGCAGACAAAATAAATACACCACATAACAGTCAAGCATCGTCTCATATTGAAGAGCATAACTCTCAGCAGACTAATCATACAGAAAAAAACTCCTTGCTGAATCATTTGTTTTCGTTTTTACGTGGCCGTAATTATACGTCATTACGCGATGATCTGTCTGTTGCACTCAATACTAACAATGAAAAAGATACAACCCCCTTCTCACCTGAAGAACGGACTATGCTGCATAATATCTTACATTTGCGTGAAGCGCGCATTGCTGATGTTATGATTCCACGTTCTGAAATCAAAGCATTGGAAATTAATACCCCTCTTGGGGAAGCCCTTAAATATTTTGCAAGAATTGGCCATTCTCGTATACCTGTTTATGCTGAAACTTTAGATGATCCACGAGGAATGATTCATATCCACGATATTCTTAATTATATGAATCGCTTTATTATCAACTCAACTCAAACCGAGCAGAAATCCGATTCGCTTCAGTTAAATCACAAGGACCTACACACTCCAATCGGTGAGTTAGATTTGATTCGAACAGTTCTCTTTGTGCCTAGTTCCATGCTGGCAAGCAAATTATTAACACGTATGCAAACGACACGAACACAGATGGCTTTAGTTATTGATGAACATGGAGGTACAGATGGTTTAGTCTCGATGGAAGATATTGTTGAATTGGTTGTTGGTGATATCGAAGATGAACATGACAATGTAGACAATGCTATCGTGTGTGAACCAAATAATAAATGGCTTGTTGATGCAAGAACCGAACTAGAAGATGTAGAAAAAGCGCTTGGTCCTGATTTTATCATCGGAGAATATGGAGATGAAGTCGATACTATTGGTGGTTTGATTGTCTCTATTCTTGATCGTATTCCTGCAAAAGGTGAAGTCGTTGAAGCTATACCTGGCTATCGATTTCGTATTCTAGAAGCTGATAAACGCCGGATTAAACGATTGCGCATTTTTCGCATTCCAGAAAATGAAAATTTAAAAAACAATGCCAACTCTAAAGAATAATCAAACTTTTTTAAACAATTTCATCCTTTTCCTGTTTTCTATTACCAGCTGGAAGCGACAAATGTGGGTGTTTCTCTGTGGGGCGACTACTTCTTTTGCCCTTCCTCCTTTCTCTTTGACACCTCTTTGTTTTTTAACTTTTCCCGTCTTTATTATTCTTCTTGACACAATACGTACAATCCAAAATAATAAAAGGCGTTTTCTTACCTACGCTTTAAGCTGTGGAACTTTTGGCTTTAGTTATTTTATTTGTAGCCTTTGGTGGTTGTGCAATGCTTTATTAACCGACCCAGTTTCTTTTGGTTGGGCAGTGCCGTTTGCCATTTTAATTCCTCCCATTTACCTTTCTTTTTATTGGTTTTTTTCTGGTTTTATTGTCGGTTTATTATGGACAAAAGGGATAGCACGCTTCTTTGTCTTAGCCTTTGCACTAGGATTAGCAGAGTGGTTACGCGCATTCTTATTCACAGGTTTCCCATGGAATTCTCTTGGCTATACAGCTATGCCAACCCCAATGCTCATGCAATCTGATGCAATCATTGGACTTTACGGAATGAATATTCTTGCCGTTTTAGTTTACAGTCTCCCCACTGTTTTATTAACTGATGAAAAAAAGAAAGCCGCACTTTTTCTTTGCATATCACTTATATTACTTCACAGTGGTTTTGGATTTTATCGTCTCAATACTGTAGCTAACACAGAAGATACCAAAAAAAATAATTACTGGGTACGCATTGTTCAGCCTTCCATTCCGCAAAACATAAAATTAAGCAATACAACACGAGAAAACATATTTGCGGCTCATATGCGTTTGAGTGCAACACCAACAGCCGATCACAATCCAGAACCCGACTTTATCGTATGGCCTGAAGCATCTATTCCTTACCTTCTTTATGACAACTCTCCGACTACAATGCGCATTGCCTCTCTTCTAAAATCCAAACAATCAGCCATTATTGGTGCTATACGCGCCATTGATGATCCGTCTTATGCACAAACAAAATATTTTAATACGATTGCAGTTATTAACGCTAAAGGTAACATTTTAAATACTTCTGATAAGCTTCACTTGGTTCCTTTTGGTGAATATCTTCCCTATGAGAATTTATTAAAAAAAATCGGATTGCATATCCTTGCGGATAATATTGGTGGATATAGTGCTGCAAGTGTGCGCGAAACTGTCACGATGCCAAACGGGTTTTCTTATCTTCCACTGATTTGTTATGAAGCAATCTTTCCCAATGAAATGAATTTTAAAGGTCCCTCTCCTCAAGCAATTATTAATGTTACGAATGATGCATGGTTTGGTGTAACGCCTGGCCCATATCAACATCTTCAACAAGCACAGCTTCGTGCTATTGAACTGGGAATTCCCCTCATACGAGCAGCCAATAATGGAATATCGGCTGTTATTGATTCTTATGGACGAATCGTTGTAGCACTCCAACAAAATGTTGTTGGTATTATTGATTCACCAATTCCCTCACCCATTATCCCTATAGGAAGTAATAAAGAAAGGATATTCTCTACTTTCATCTTATTCATTCTTATGCTATTGTGCCGTATCGGTTTTGGTTCTACAAAACAGTTTAAATGATCAAATGCCCATATACGGTATAGTGTTGTGCGTACCAGTAATATTGGGAAAAATTGTTACATATTATTTTAATTATATGCTAAATCAACCTCAAATAAATTTGATGTTGATTGAGCAGTAGAGTGCTGGAAATAAAGAGTTGCATTATGACTGAAACTAGAAAAAAGCCTGATCCTATAGATGTTTATGTTGGAACTCGTATTCGTTTACGTCGTAATATTTTAGGACTTACCCAAGAGAAACTAGGTGAAAAGCTAGGCATCACTTTCCAGCAAGTTCAAAAATATGAAAAAGGCACAAATCGTATTGGTGCAAGTCGCCTTCAAGCAATTGCAGAAATTATGGATGTTCCTGTTTCTTATTTTTTCGATAAAAGCCTTAATACGCAGCAAGTAGAAGGCTTTGCTGAAAGTGAAAATGATTTTATGGATTTTTGCTCCAGTAATGAAGGAATTCAGCTCATGCGTGCTTTTACTAATATATCTGATGCTAAAGTGCGTCGAAAAATTATTGATTTAGCAAAAGCACTTTCGGAAGAAGATTTGACAAACAAACTATAAAATAAAAATTACGTCTTTTCTTTTCCTATCTTATAATCAGCATTGACCATTTGCCGTGGCATTGGCAAATAGAGGCAATTTTAATAGACATTGCTTTTCTTTTTTGAAGGAGTTCCTATGCCGCACCAAGATTATTTTTTTACGAGTGAATCGGTATCGGAGGGGCATCCTGACAAAATTTGTGATCGTATTTCAGATGAAATCGTTGATATGATTTATAAAGAAGCTCAGAAAACCGGTACGGATCCATGGCTTGTGCGAATCGCTTGTGAGACTCTTGTTAGTGTAAACCGTGTTGTTATTGCGGGTGAAGTGCGTGTTCCTGATACACTCTTAAAAAGAGATAAAAATAAGAAATTTATCTACGATGAAATGGGGTTGCCACTCATCAACCCTACCCGTTTTCGGGCAATAGCACGCCGTGCTATTCGCGCAATTGGTTATGAGCAAGCAGGATTTCATTGGAAAACTGTTAAAATTGATGTTCTCTTACGCCCACAATCAACTGATATTGCACGCGGTGTTGATAATGCTACAGATCGACATGGTGAAGAAGGAGCAGGTGATCAAGGGATCATGTTCGGATATGCTTGCCGTGAAACACCTGCTCTCATGCCTGCGCCAATTTATTATGCGCATAAAATTCTTAAACTTCTTGCTGCAGCCCGCCATAAAAATGAAGGAGAAACCGGAAAATTAGGACCAGATGCCAAAAGCCAAATAACAATACGATATAAAAATGGAAAACCTATAGAGGTAACATCCATTGTTCTTTCAACACAACATTTGGATGAAAGTTGGGATTCCAATAAAGTCCGGACAGTGGTTGAGCCCTATATTCGTCAAGCTTTGCATGATATTCCCATTTCTGATCAATGTAGTTGGTACATTAACCCAACAGGGAAATTCGTTATTGGAGGTCCTCAAAGTGATGCCGGATTAACTGGGCGAAAAATTATTGTTGACACTTATGGAGGTGCAGCTCCTCATGGTGGAGGTGCTTTTTCAGGAAAAGATACAACAAAAGTTGACCGTTCTGCAGCTTATGCTGCGCGTTATCTTGCTAAGAATATTGTTGCAGCTGATCTAGCGGAACGCTGTACTATTCAACTCTCCTACGCAATTGGCATTGCGCAACCCTTATCCATTTATCTTAATCTCCATGGAACAGGAAAAGTCGATGAAAAAATTCTTGAAGCCACTATTCGCAAAATAATGGACCTTTCACCAACAGGAATCCGAAAACATCTTGACCTCAATAAACCTATTTATACAAAAACAGCTGCTTATGGTCATTTTGGACGCAAACCAGGAAATGATGGTTCATTTTCATGGGAGAAAACTGACCTCATTAAAACACTTCAAACAATGACAAGATTATGATTGATCATAATACACGTATCTGTGAAGCATTTTTTGGTCGACGCAAAGGGAAACGACTACGAGACAGTCAGTTTGCACGTATAAAAACACTTCTTCCAACTCTTAATATTGATTTGAATACCGCTCCACCTTTAGACTTAACGTCTTTGTTTCTCGATAAAGTAACAGAAGTTCATCTTGAAATTGGCTTTGGTGGAGGTGAACATTTGCTTTATCAAATGGAGCATTTTCGACAAACTGGTTTTATCGGCATAGAACCCTTTATCAATGGCATGGCAAAAATGTTGATGTCTCTTGAACAACATAAAGAGCATCAAAATCACATTCGTCTTTATGATGATGACGCCACACTCCTCCTTGATTGGCTCCCAAATGCATCACTTGACGGAATAGATCTCTTCTATCCAGATCCGTGGACTAAAAAAAAGCATTGGAAACGACGTTTTATTAACATGAAAAACCTTAATCGTTTTGCTCGTGTTCTTAAAACAGGTAAAAAATTTCGCTTTGCTAGCGATATAGATAGTTATGTAAACTGGACCCTCTATCATTGTACACAACATCACAGTTTTGAATGGAAAGCTGAAAATCCTAAGGATTGGAAAACTCCTTATCCGCTATGGCTAAGCACTCGCTATGAAACAAAAGCTCTGCGCGAAGGAAGAACACCTACTTATCTTACCTTTATCAAGAAATAAATGATGAGATGCTTTTCTTATAAACAACTTGAAAAAAATTGAATTTAGGAGTATCAGTAGCTAAATTCTTGGTCTTATGATGAGGAGTGGGCCGTTGGACCCGCTCTTTTTTAGTGTCATAAAACTGATGAAACCGACTTGGATAAAATATATGAACGAGACTGAAAAAATAAGTGTTCTTGACGAACCACGTTTGTTTGAAGAAAATGGTATTGAAGCGCGTATCGCTGCTCTTGTCATACCTGTACTTAAGCCTTTAGGTTTTCGTTTAGTTCGCATAAAACTTCTTGGTTTAAATGGTTTAACATTGCAGATTATGGTTGAACGCGCAGATGGCTCTATGACTGTAGAAGATTGTGAAATGGTTAGTCGAACTGTTTCTCCCCTTCTTGATGTACAAAATATAATTGATCGCAAATATCATTTAGAAATCTCATCTCCTGGAATTGATCGTCCACTGGTAAGAAAATCTGATTTTTTTGATTGGCAAGGGCATCTCGCAAAAATTGAAACAAAGATTAAAATTGATGGACGCCAAAAGTTTCGTGGAATGCTTACAAACATCACCCAAGATGGATTTATCTTAAACACTGATAAAGCGGCTTATGGAGAAGCTCTGTATATCTCTATTTCCTTTTGTGATATCATAAATGCGCACTTGGTACTGACAGATGAACTCATTCGCGACGCGTTAAAAAAAAATAAAGATTTAAGTCAAAAAATCATTCCCGAAGATAATTGTAACGTTTCGGAGAAAACGTCAAATTACAAGAGCTAAGATCTCAGGGAAATGCTCATTGTGTAGCACAAAGAAGGAGAAAATTGATGGCTACAAGCGTTAACAGGCTTGAAATTCTGCAAATTGCAGATGCTGTTGCACGTGAAAAATCAATTGACCGTGAAATTGTCATTTCTGCAATGGCCGATGCTATTCAGAAAGCGGCACGCTCTCGTTATGGTCAAGAAACCAATATTCGTGCTGAAATCAATTCCAAAACAGGTGAAATTAAATTGCAACGCCTGCTTAAAATTGTTGATGTCATTGAAGATTATACAACTGAAATTACTTTATCTGACGCACTCAAACGTCAAGCAGACGCAAAAATTGGTGATTTTTTTGCTGATCTTTTACCTCCTATGGACTTTGGGCGTATCGCGGCGCAATCTGCTAAACAGGTTATTGTACAAAGAGTACGCGACGCAGAGCGTGATCAACAATATGAAGAATTTAAAAATAAAATTGGTGAAATTATTTCTGGTACAGTAAAACGTGTAGAATATGGCAATGTTATTGTTGATCTCGGGCGTGGTGAGGCCGTTGTGCGCCGTGACGAATTAATTCCACGTGAATCTTTCCGCTATGGAGACCGTATTCGTGCTTTTGTCAGTGATGTGCATCGTGAATCGCGTGGTCCACAAATTTTTCTTTCACGTACACATCCACAATTTATGGTAAAACTTTTTACCATGGAAGTGCCAGAAATTTATGATGGTATTATAGAAATTAAATCCGTTGCCCGCGATCCTGGTTCACGTGCGAAAATTGCTGTTGTCTCACGCGATGGTTCCATTGATCCTGTTGGAGCATGTGTTGGAATGCGAGGAAGTCGTGTACAGGCTGTTGTTGCAGAATTACAAGGTGAAAAAATTGATATTATTCCTTGGTCCCCCGATGCTGCAACATTTATTGTCAATGCACTACAACCCGCTGAAGTTTCTAAAGTCGTCCTCGATGAAGATGCAGAACGTATTGAAGTTATTGTGCCTGATGACCAACTCAGTCTTGCTATTGGTCGGCGTGGACAAAATGTTCGTTTAGCTTCACAATTAACAGGATGGAATATTGATATTTTAACGGAACAGGAGGAATCTGAAAATCGTCAAAAGGAATTTACCGAACGCAGTAAACTGTTCATGGAATCCTTAGATGTTGACGAAATGATTGGGCAAGTGATGGCATCAGAAGGATTTTCTTCCATTGAGGAAATCGCCTATATTGATCTCGAAGAAATCGCTTCTATTGATGGTTTTGATCATGAAACTGCTGCTGAAATCCAAAGTCGTGCACGCGAATATCTTGAACGTAAAGAAAAAGAACTCGATGAAAAACGTAAAAAACTCGGTGTTTCTGACGAATTACGTACATTGCCTGGAGTAACAAGTGCTATGCTGGTTGCTCTTGGCGAAGATGGTGTGAAAACAATGGAAGATTTTGCAGGTTATGCAGTCGATGATTTGGTTGGCTGGAGAGAACGTAAAGAAGGTCAAACACAGAGCTTTTCTGGTATCCTGACCCCGTTTGATATTACACGTGATGATGCAGAAGCTATGGTTTTAGCAGCACGTGTGCAAGCAGGCTGGATAGACCAAGCTGATCTTGTAGCAGAAACTCCCGCAGAAAATGAAAACTCTGCAAAAGATGAAAAAAAATAATTTGACGTGGATACACTTTAAATGAATGAACGGACCTGTATTGTGACAAGAAAAAACGCTTCAGCCAAAACGCTGATCCGTTTTGTTATTGGTCCCAACAATCAAATTGTTCCTGATCTTAAATCCAATTTACCTGGGCGCGGCGTTTGGGTTTCTGCTCACCATTCTGCCATCGAAGCAGCAATAAAACAAAAAGCCTTTAAGAGAAATTTTAAAACAGATGTTGAGGTTGCACCAAATCTTGTGCATATTGTTGATACACTTTTACTAAAAGCTGCTCTTTCAAGTCTTTCCATGGCACGAAAAGCTGGTGCCGTTGTTATGGGGGCAACAAAAGTTGATGCAGCTATCCGCTCTGGTCAAGTTCTGCTCGTACTTCATGCTAAGGAAACTAAAGAAGATGGAAAACGAAAAATTGCACAAGCTATCCACACAATGCAACAACAAACAAATCGGGATATAAAGACCATATCTTTATTTACAAGTGATGAAATGCGAGTGGCTTTTGGCGCTAATCCCGTAATGCATGCAGCCTTATTAGACACCAAAGCTGCTGAGGGATTTCTAAAAACAATATATAAACTGCTCGCCTATCGTGATGACAAGCACAGCAAGCTTGGTGAGATGACGGCACAAGCCGTGAAGGAAGTACAATGAGTGAAAATAATAACGACAAAATAACAGCCAAGAGGACTTTAACCTTAAAGCGGTCAGTCCTAGAAACGAGCACGGTCAAACAAAATTTTAGCCATGGCCGTACAAAGGCTGTGGTTGTCGAAACCAAACGGCGCAAAGTTACACGCCCTGATGAAAAGGCTGAGGTACAACAGCCAATTACGAAACCACATGTGGCTTCCCAACGGTCTAAACCACGATTCGAAGAAGCAGCCCCTCGTGAACGTGTCGCTAAAAGCAATCTCTCATCTGCTGAAATGGAAGCAAGGCTTCGTGCATTGGAAGAAGCGCATATTCAAGAGAAAATAATGCGTGAACGAGCCGAAGAAGAAGCAAAGCGTTCAAAAGAACGTGAAGAAATTTTACAGCAGACAATTCAAGAGACAGAAATACATCAAGAAGAAGAAAAAACATCGGCACAGATTCCGTCTCTTCCCTCTACTCATTCCATCATAGAACCGATAGATATTCCTATCCCTCCTAAAAGTACACCTGTTATTGAAAAGCGCAAAGCAGATGAAAACAAAGAAGATGATCGACATAACCGGCGGGCTAACCCTGCAAAATCAGAAGTGCGTGCACCAAAAGTTATAAAAGGAGCTGATGAGCGGCGCCGTGGCAAACTCACCCTTAATAGCGCTTTAGATGAAGAAGGGAGCGCACGTGGACGTTCAATGGCTGCTATGCGCCGGAGGCAGGAGAAATTTAAGCGTGCACAAAATCAAGAGCCAAGAGAAAAAATTTCTCGCGAAGTTGTTCTTCCTGAAACCATTACCATTCAAGAACTTGCTCAACGTATGACTGAACGCTCCGTTGATGTCATTAAATTTCTCATGAAACAGGGGCAAATGATGAAACCTGGCGATGTTATTGACGCAGATGTTGCGGAACTCATCGCCGCCGAATTCGGTCACACTGTTAAGCGTGTTTTAGAATCTGACGTAGAAGAAGGCATCTTTAATATAGCTGATAACCCTCAAAAAATGCGGTCACGCCCACCCGTTGTAACAATTATGGGACATGTTGACCATGGAAAAACTTCTCTGCTTGATGCTATTCGAAAAGCGAATGTTGTTTCTGGTGAAGCAGGAGGAATCACACAGCATATTGGTGCTTATCAAGTGGAGCAAAATGGTCAAAAGATTACCTTTATTGATACACCAGGACATGCCGCCTTCACAGCTATGCGTGCTCGTGGGGCTCGTGTTACAGATATTGCGGTTCTCGTTGTCGCTGCTGATGATAGTGTTATGCCGCAAACAATTGAGTCAATTAATCATGCTAAAGCGGCAGGCGTGCCTATTATTGTTGCTATCAACAAAATTGATAAACCAGCTGCTGATGCACAAAAAGTGCGTACAGAACTCCTCCAACATGAAGTATTTGTTGAAACCATGGGAGGGGAAACTTTAGAAGTCGAAGTTTCTGCTAAAACCGGTCAAAATCTTGATAAACTCCTCGAAGCTATTCTCCTTCAAGCTGAAATTCTTGATTTGAAAGCAGATCCACAAAGAACAGCAGAAGGCGTTGTCATTGAAGCAAAACTCGATCGAGGACGTGGGTCTGTTGCAACAGTTTTGGTTCAGAAAGGGACATTGCATCCTTCTGATATTATTGTTGCCGGCAATGAATGGGGACGCGTGCGTGCTTTGATTGATGACCATGGTCGTCATATTAAAGAAGCCGTTCCTTCTACACCCATTGAAATTTTAGGTATGCAAGGGACACCACAAGCTGGTGACCGTTTTGCTGTTGTCACGCATGAAGCAAAAGCACGCGAAATTTCTGAATATCGTCAACGGTTAGCACGTGATAAAGCTGTAGCCCGACAAACTGGTTCTCGTGGTTCTCTCGAGCAAATGATGACCAGATTACAAACTACAGGTGTTAAAGAATTTCCTCTTATTATTAAAGGAGATGTGCAAGGTTCCATTGAAGCAATCGCTTCAGCATTAGAAAAGCTAGGGAATGAAGAAGTCCGTGCCCGTATTGTGCATTCTGGTGCTGGAGGTATCACTGAAAGTGATATTTCTCTTGCTGAAGCTTCTAACTCTGCTGTCATTGGTTTTAACGTTCGAGCCAATAAACAAGCACGTGATTTTGCTAAAATTCAAGGCATTGAAATTCGCTATTACAACATCATCTATGATCTCGTTGACGATATAAAAGCTGCTATGTCAGGATTACTCTCACCAGAACAGCGCGAAACTTTCCTTGGTAATGCCGAGATTCTAGAAGTCTTTAACATTACAAAAATCGGAAAGGTTGCGGGTTGTCGTGTTACAGAAGGTAAAATAGAACGAGGAGCGGGTGTTCGCCTGATCCGCGATAATATTGTCATTCACGAAGGTAAACTTAAAACACTCAAGCGCTTTAAAGATGAAGTTAATGAAGTACAAAGTGGTCAAGAATGTGGGATGGCATTTGAAAACTATGAAGACATACGTGCAGGAGATGTTATTGAAACCTTCCGCATCGAACATATCAATCGCACATTATAAAAGAGTCCAATGGCTTTACTCTCTATAAAATGAGAAACACGTGGCGCTATGTGCAATGCTTCTGTTCTTTCTTAATCTTTTCAGATGATTAAAAGAAGAATAATTGTAACAAGGGTAAAATTTCGATGAAAAATGTAGGGCCTTCACAACGGCAACTAAGAGTAGGAGAACAAGTGCGCCACGCAGTCGCTCATGTTCTACAGCGCGGTATTTTACTCGATGATACTTTGAAAAACATCGTGCTTTCCGTCTCTGAAGTGCGCATGTCACCAGATTTAAAAATTGCAACCTGCTTTGTTTCTCCTCTTAGTACTGTTCAAAATGCATCTCATATTGATGTCGTTGAACTCCTTAATAAACATAGCCGTTTTATCCGTGGAGAAATCAGTCATACCTTACGGCAAATGAAATATATGCCTGAATTGCGTTTTCGGCTCGATAGTAGTTTTGATAATTTTTCAAAAATTGATGCCTTGCTTCGTTCACCTGAAGTAGCACGTGACCTTCACCATAATGACGAACTTGAGGATTAAAAATATGTCACAGCAACGCAAAAAAAAGGGGCGTCCTGTTTCTGGCTGGATTATATTTGATAAACCAAAAGGTATGAGATCAACAGAAGCTGTTTCTCAAATCAAATGGCTCTTTCATGCGCAAAAAGCAGGACATGCGGGAACACTGGATCCGCTCGCTTCTGGTCTCCTGCCAATTGCATTGGGCGAAGCAACAAAAACCGTACCTTACGTAATGCAAGGTACAAAAACCTACCGTTTTCACATCGCTTGGGGAGAAGAGCGTTCAACAGACGATCTAGAGGGTGAAATAACGAAGACATCCCTCAAACGTCCAACACAAGAAGAAATACTTGCTCTTCTTCCCCAATATACAGGTGTTATTTTGCAAACACCCCCACAATTTTCCGCAATTAAAATTGCCGGTAATCGCGCCTATGATTTAGCACGTGAAGGTGAGATTGTTGAAATTCCACCACGCCAAGTAGAAATAGAAACTTTTAAATTAATAGAGACTCCTACTAAAGACTGTTCACTCTTTGAAATAACCTGCGGAAAAGGAACCTATGTGCGCTCCTTAGCTCGTGATATAGGGCGTGATCTTGGTTGTTATGGACATATTGCTGATTTAAGACGTATCGCAGTAGCACCTTTTTGTGAAGATGATCTCATTACGTGGGATGAATTAAAAGCGGTAGCATTGGATAAAAATACAACAAGTGAAAATGATGCTCCCCCCAAAAAAAACTTTTTAGAGCTTGATACGCTTTTAATTGAAACAGGTGCAGCTCTAGATTGCCTCACTCATTATACCCTTAACAAAACGCAAGCTCAACGAGTCATGATGGGCAATCCAGTGCTCCTTTGTAATCACAATGCAGCTCTTGATGAAGAGGAAGTTTGCGTTCTCTACAAAGATCAACTTCTTGCTATAGGCTCCCTCGATAAAAGCTTGTTCAAGCCAAAGCGGATTTTTACAGTTTGACGTTCTCTTTCTCACAACTATCTCTTTGAAAAAGAGAGTTTTTCATATCAATATTGCCCTACACTCACCTTTTGACAATAATTCGTATCATAATCTAAATCAGTAACACGTTCATAAGTCCAATCCTAGCTTGCACAACAAAATACAAGGAGTTGTTTTTATTATTTTAATCGTCTTTTTGGTCATTGCTGAATACACACGCAAAGCTATAATATTAAGAAGATTTTATAGAATAGAAAATGCAGGCTTTAGCTTAAAAAAATCGTAATATTCATATTTATAACCTCAAACTGATTGTTCAGCAGAAATTTATTCCCATTTCACCAACAGCATAAAGTGTTCATTGTAATATCTAATTTTTCTGCTGTTCTCTTCTTGTTAACTAATTTATTCCATAAAAATAATTACACACATCTAATAGTTTACAAAAAACTGTTTTTAACTCTCGTATCATTAAGGTAATTGATCAGCAGGGGACTTTAAAAGCATCTCACCGGCATTTGGTATCGTTTGCCGCTCAATCATCCGATGCACCCTTATACCGTTAGGCGCACGATTTAAGTGACGCAAAAGCTTATTGACCTCTGCATCTGCTTTTATACGGCGGTGATTATGACGTAAATAATCTACCCATGTTGGCATATGATAAGCTTCCGTCCAATATTCAGGCCTTTCAAGGTCGCGCAAAAGAACCCATTGGCGAGCGCCATCTCGTAAACGAATATGACGACGACGTGTCATCACTTTGAGAAATTCTTCGAGATCATTTTCACGAATTTGATAATCGATCATAATCATAATCGGACCACTTTGTGCTTTTAGATCAAGTAAAAGCTCTGGTTCTCTGAAATGGTCAAGGGGATCTAAATCTATCTGAGGGATTTCCTGAATTCTAAACTTTACTCCCATAAGAGCTCCAAAAATCAAGAAGAGAGAACAAACACTCAAAGCAACTGTTGGAGAATAACCATCAGCCAAAACGCCCCAAATTACACTTCCAACCGCCATACCTCCGTAAGATGCTGTTTGATAAAGTGCTAAAGCACGGGCAACAACCCAGCGCGGTGTAGAAAGCTGTACAGATGTATTAAACAGTGATAACGCCAAAACCCAACATAAGCCTGCAGGAAATAAAGCAATATGGCTTACAATCAATGAACGGCTTATTGCTAAAAAAAAGCAAGAAACGGCAAAACCGATAAATGCACTTGCAATAATCGTCTCTAAACGAAAATAATGCCGTACAGATGAATTAATCATACCAGCTGTCATGGCTCCAAGACCAAAACAACCAAGTAATGTCCCATAAAGAAGAGCGTTGCCTCCAAGAATTTTATGCACAACAATTGGCAAAAGTGCCAAAATTGAAATCGCCCCGATGCCAAAAAGGAACGCTCTTACCATAATACTGAGAAGATTAGGCGACATTGCAACATAGCGCAAACCATCTGAGACAGCTCCTAAAAGCCTTTCCCGTGGTAATTTGTTGTTCTCATAGCTCGGTTTCCAGAAAAATAAAGCACCAATTAAAGGAATGTAACTTATCGCATTAAATAAAAAAGCTGTGGCTGCACCCAATGTAGCAATAACAGCACCACCAATAGCTGGGCCCACACTCCGCATCAAATTAAAGCCAACACTATTCAAACTAACAGCAGCAGGAATATTTTTCCGGCTCACAATGTCTCCTATTGTTGCCTGCCAAGAAGGATTATAAAAAGCCGTTCCACATCCAAGCAAAAACGTAAAGCATAATAAAAGTCCAGGTGTAAGAAAGCCCATATAGGATAAAATAGCCAAGATCATTGATATAACCATCATCATAATCTGCGCGCACAACATAATTTGGCGACGATTAAAATTGTCAGCTAACGCTCCTGCCATAAGAGAAAACATAACAAGTGGTAATGTGGTAGCACTTTGAACAAGACCTACCATGGAATGTGAAGAGCTAATCAACGCCATTAACCACCCTGCTCCTACAGCCTGTATAAGCCCGCCTAAATTAGAAATGAGAGTGGACGACCACAAATTTCGAAATACCGAATTACGGAAAAGTTCCAGTGTTGAAATGTTTTGCATCTTTTGTCTTCCAATCAATATTTATTGCTTTTTTACCATACACACTCTCTAAAGCAGCAATCTTTGTCTCAAAAGGATGCATAATTCTTTAAAAATTCTCATAAAACCCTGTCAAAATCAATGTTTCAAAATAAAACCCTTTCTTTAAAGAAGGTTTTCAAGATACTTTTAAGGACTAGTATTTTAATCTCCTTTCCTATATAAATGCTGAAGCAAGTGAGGGTTTTCAACTCTCCTTGTTTGTTCACAGACCCTTGCTGAACGACATCTCGGCTGTGGGTGACTTTTTTTCTTCGTTTTTTGAAAGGATAATACGATGTCGATTACAGCTGAACGTAAACAAGCTCTTGTCGCAGAATATGCAAATAAAGTTGGTGATACAGGATCACCAGAAGTACAGGTCGCTGTGCTTTCTGAACGTATTTCTAATTTAACGAACCATTTTAAATCTCATAAAAAGGATAACCATTCTCGTCGCGGTCTTTTGAAAATGGTTTCTCAACGTCGTCGCCTTCTTGATTACCTGAAAGAAATTGACCAAAATCGTTATCAGATCCTTATCAAAAAGTTAGGTTTGCGGCGCTAAAAAAATGGGGAGGTGTTTTTTAAACCTGTCGATTTTTAGCTTGCTGCTTTTAGTTAAAAATTAACGAATAATTATCATGGGGCAGGATTGCTAGTTGCTTCGCGTTTAAATTGCGATTTACTCTGCTCTTCTTGCAAAAAACAGAAGTGTCTTGTTATCCTGCCCATAGCTTTGAAATATGCTACGCAAAACCAGAATGTGAGCACTTAAAAATATGAACACTGGTCATTAAGGATAAAAAATGTTCAAAACGCACAAGATAGAAATTGAATGGGCTGGGCGACCACTTACGATCGAAACAGGAAAAATCGCCCGTCAAGCGGATGGTGCAGTGATTGCTACCTACGGAGAAACTGTTGTCTTAGCAACCGTTGTATCAGCAAAAAGCCCAAAACCAGACCAAGACTTTTTTCCACTTACCGTTAATTATCAAGAAAAATCCTATTCTGTCGGTAGAATCCCCGGCGGTTATTTAAAACGTGAAAATAGACCTACCGAAAATGAGACTTTGATTTCACGTTTGATTGATCGTCCCATTCGTCCTCTCTTTGCTGATGGTTATAAAAATGATACGCAAGTTATTGTTTCCGTTATACAGCATGACCTCGAGAACAATCCTGATATCCTTGCAATGATTGCATCTTCTGCCGCATTAACTTTGTCAGGTGTTCCTTTCATGGGCCCCATTGCTGGTGCTCGTGTCGGCTACTGTAACGGACAATATGTTCTCAATCCTCATATCGATGAAATGCCTGAGTCAAAACTTGATCTTGTTGTTGCTGGGACAGAAAGTGCTGTGTTGATGGTTGAATCAGAAGCACAAGAATTGCCGGAAGACATCATGTTGGGAGCCGTTATGTTTGGGCACAAAGGCTTGCAACCTGTAATTGATGCCATCATCAAACTTGCAGAAGTTGCCGCAAAAGATCCACGCGATTTTACTCCTGAAGATCTTTCTGATCTCGAAAAATCTATGCTAGAAATGGTCGAACAGGACATACGAAAGGCTTATACGATTACAGATAAACAAGAGCGTTATGCCGCAATTGATACACTGAAAACAGAAGTTATCAATAAATTTATGCCCGAAACAGAAGGAGATTGTAAATTTAATGCAGATCAAATTGCAACCGTCTTCAAACAGTTACAAGCAAAAATTGTTCGTTGGAACATTCTTGATACAGAAAAACGTATTGATGGACGCGATCTTTCAACAGTCCGTCCTATCCAATCAGAAGTTAGTATTTTACCCCGCACACATGGATCAGCTCTTTTTACTCGTGGAGAAACACAAGCTATCGTCGTTGCAACATTAGGAACTGGTGAAGATGAACAATATGTTGACTCCTTAACAGGTATGTATAAAGAAACATTTCTCCTTCATTATAATTTTCCACCATTTTCAGTAGGTGAAACAGGACGCCTTGGCTCTCCTGGTCGCCGCGAAATTGGACATGGTAAGCTGGCGTGGCGTGCAATTCATCCCATGTTGCCAACAAAAGAATCTTTTCCCTATACTATTCGTGCTGTCTCAGAAATTACCGAATCCAATGGATCCTCTTCCATGGCAACTGTTTGCGGCACTTCGCTTGCTCTCATGGATGCTGGTGTTCCTTTGGCGCGTCCCGTTGCAGGTATTGCCATGGGATTGATTAAAGAAGGGGAACGCTTTGCTGTGTTGTCTGATATTTTAGGAGATGAAGATCATCTTGGGGATATGGATTTTAAAGTAGCAGGAACAGAAAATGGTATTACCGCCTTACAAATGGACATCAAAATTGATGGTATTACCGAAGAAATTATGAAAATTGCACTCGAGCAAGCTAAAGGTGGGCGAATCCATATCCTTAATGAAATGGCTAAAGCTTTAACCAGTGCCCGTGCTGAACTCAGTGAATTTTCTCCACGTATCGAAGTTATGAATATTCCTGTTGATAAAATTCGTGATGTTATTGGTTCTGGTGGTAAAGTTATTCGAGAAATCGTTGAACAAACTGGAGCAAAAATCAATATTGAAGATGATGGAACAATTAAAATTGCTTCTCCCGATGCTAAAACTATTGAAGCAGCAAAACGTTGGATTCATTCCATTGTTGATGAACCTGAAGTTGGTGCTATCTACCAAGGAACAGTTGTAAAAACCGCAGAATTCGGTGCGTTCGTAAACTTCTTTGGCTCACGAGATGGACTCGTTCATATCTCTCAACTCGCATCAGAACGTGTTACAAAAACAACAGATGTTGTTAAAGAAGGCGATAAAGTTTGGGTTAAATTAATGGGTTTTGATGAGCGTGGTAAAGTTCGCTTATCAATGAAAACCATCAATCAACAGACCGGTGAAGAAATAACAAGTGATAGGTCAATAAAAGAAGGGTGATTATTCCCTTTTCTCACAAAATAAAATGCCATCCTCATATCAGAATGGCATTTTTCCTTTAAAAGAGATATATGTGTTATTGTTTTTACCTTTTGAAAACCAAAACCTTCCTCTTCCCAACCCAAGCCAATCTTGGCTGAGCATTGGTTTAACAGAAATTCCAACTCTAGAATGGACACAAAATTTAAAAGTTGTAACACCTTGGCGACCAGACTTTTTAAAATTTGCCAATGCTCAGTTTCATTGTTCTCCTCAAATAGATAAAACTCTTAACTATGATGGTGCATTTTTGCACTTAAGTAAATATCGTGGTTTCAATCAAAATTGTTTTCTTGATTTATTAGAATGTGTTAAACCTGATGGGTGGATTGTTATCGGTGGGAATAAAACTGCCGGTGCAGCTTCAATGATGAAATGGGTCAAAACACTTGTTCCCATTACTGATAAATTAACTAAAAACCATGGACTGGTATTCTGGCTTCAAGTTCCACAACAAATAGAGAAACAGAAGATTGCGCAATTGCGTTCACCGCCGCTCACTTTTGCAAATAAATTTCAAACCTGTCCTGGAATGTTCTCACACGGCCGTATTGATCCTGGATCTGCTGCTCTTGTTTTCCATATGAATAAAATCATTTCTGGAAAGACTGCTGACTTTGGTGCTGGATGGGGATTTCTTTCTTATGCTGCCCTTGAAAAAAGTGAAAAAATAACGACTCTCGACCTCTATGAAGCTGATTATAATGCTTTGAGAGCAGCCAAACAGCACCTTAAACACAGAATTCCTTCTTGTCCGATTCATTTTTATTGGCATGATCTTGTACATGAACCGATTGCAAATTTATATGATACAATCATTTCAAATCCACCGTTTCACACGCAACAAAAGACAGATATTGCATTAGGACAGCATTTTATTATAAATGCTGCAAAATACTTAAAGCCTGGCGGCAATTTGCTGCTTGTTGCAAACCGCCACCTGCCTTATGAAAAATTGTTAAAAGACACTTTTCGCACAGTCTTGATACATGAGAAAAGTGGCGGTTTCAAAGTTATCGAAGCACGCCGCTAAACGAAAACAAATGATAACGCTAAAGAATGAAACGTGAAAGATCTATATCAGCAGCAAGTTCACCTATAGATTGTTTGACATAAGCAGCGTCAACCTTAAACGATGTTCCAGCTTTATCGGGTGCTGTAAAAGAAATCTCATCTAAAACACGCTCCATTACCGTTTGCAAACGGCGGGCCCCTATATTTTCGATTCTTGCGTTTAAGTCCACAGCAATATCTGCTAAAGCATCAATCGCATCATCGGTAATTTCTAAATGAACCTCTTCCGTTGCCATTAAAGCAATATATTGCTTAATTAAACTGGCTTCAGGTTCGGTTAGGATACGTCGTAAATCTTCCCTTGTGAGAGGATTTAACTCTACGCGAATGGGCAAACGCCCTTGCAATTCTGGTAATAAATCAGATGGCTTGGAAACATGAAACGCGCCTGATGCAATAAAAAGAATATGATCTGTTTTGACTTGACCATATTTTGTAGCAATTGTTGTTCCCTCAACCAAAGGCAAAAGATCTCGTTGAACGCCTTCACGTGAAACGGCAGCCCCTGCACCACCATCTCTCGTTGCAATTTTATCAATCTCATCGATAAAAACAATCCCGTCATTTTCAGTAACACGAAGTGCTTCTTGGATAATTTGATCTTGATCAAGGAGTTTTTCAGATTCATCATCAATGAGAGGCTTAAAAGCATCTTTTACTGTTGTTTTACGAACCTTTGTACGACTGCCCATTTTGCCAAAAATTTCTGATAAATTCATGATTCCCATTTGTGCACCGGGCATACCAGGAATATCAAAAGTCGAAGCACTATTGCTGTTATTATCCGCTACTTCAATTTCAATCTCTTTTTCATCCAATTCACCTTCGCGCAGTTTTTTGCGAAAACTATCACGAGTCATAGGACTTGCTGTCTTACCAACAAGGACATCTAAAACGCGCTCTTCTGCATTCATGTGAGCCTTTACTTTGACTTCATCTCGTTTTTTTTCACGCACAAGAGAAATAGCAATCTCAACAAGGTCACGAATAATTTGTTCAACATCACGTCCTACATAACCAACTTCAGTGAATTTAGTTGCTTCTACTTTAACAAAAGGAGCTCCAGCAAGTTTTGCTAATCGACGCGCTATACCTGTTTTACCAACACCTGTTGGCCCTATCATCAAAATATTTTTCGGCATAACTTCTTCGCGCATTGGTCCGTCAAGCTGTTGTCGACGCCACCGATTGCGCAGTGCAATAGCAACAGAACGTTTGGCATCATTTTGGCCAATAATAAAACGATCAAGTTCAGAAACAGTTTCACGAGGGGAAAATACAACACACATTCAAATAGCTTTCTCTAAAGAAGATAATTCTGCATCCAATGTTTCAATCGTAAAATGATCATTGGTGTAAATACAAATTTTAGCGGCGATATCCATAGCTTTACGGGCAATGGTTTCAGCATCTAAATCCATATCCATGAGTGCCCGAGCAGCTGAAAAAGCAAAATTGCCTCCAGAACCAATAGCCATAACTCCATCTTCTGGTTCTAAAACATCACCAAGTCCTGTTAAAGCTAAAGTTACTTTTTTATCAGCCACAAGCATCATTGCTTCGAGACGTCGCAAATAACGGTCTGTTCGCCAGTCTTTTGCAAGTTCTACACAAGCACGCATAAGCTGATCAGGATATTGCTCAAGCTTTGTTTCTAATCTTTCCAACAAAGTGAAAGCATCTGCTGTAGCACCTGCAAAACCAGCAATAACGGTTCCGCCCTTTCCAAGGCGACGAACCTTGCGTGCATTGCCTTTCATAATTGTCTGCCCAAGTGAAACCTGACCATCACCAGCCATCACAACTTTATCACCTTTTCGTACAGTAATAATCGTTGTACCATACATTACATTTGGCTTATGTTCTGCCATAAGGAAATTCATTAATATTAACCTCTATTTTTAATATTGATTGCTTCTCATCAAATATAAAATCCAATTACTCTTACCTTTATTTAAGAACATACACTGCAAAACACAATGAGTTAACACAATTCAATTTATTGAAACAAAAAAATGATATCATTGTTATCAATGCAAATTGTTGCTAAATAGTTTTTGTAAACGATTTGCGTTTTTTAAAGGAAAAATTATGAAAAAAATAGCCTTAGGAACATTGGGAGGAACAATTGCAATGGCCGCTGACAATTTTGGCCAAATGCAACCAACATTAACCTCAGATATCCTTGTAAAAAGTGTTCCTGATCTAAATAAAGTTGCTAATATTCATGCGCAAACATTAACACAATTACCAAGTGGATCTTTATCCTTTAAGACTCTTTTTGAAATCATCGAGTGGGCAACACAACAAATAAAAGCTGGCGCAGACGGTGTTATTTTAACCCAAGGGACTGATACAATCGAAGAAACTGCTTTTTTTCTTTCTCTTTATTGGGATAAAGCAGAACCGCTTATTATAACTGGTGCTATGCGTATACCTTGTGAAGCAGGTGCTGATGGACCGGCTAATATTTTAGCAGCAACTCGGGTTGCTGCTGATCCACAAAGTCGGAACAGAGGCGTTTTAGTTGTCATCAACGATACCATTCACTCACCTTATTGGGTCCAAAAAAGCCATACAGTTAAAATTGAAACATTTCAATCAGGTCTGGTCGGTATTTTAGGCACTCTTTTGGAAGGAAAAGTGGTTTATTTTAATGATCGAAACTTTTTTCCGAAAACATTTAATCTTCCTCAAAATTATAATCATCAAGTTGCTCTCCTGTACTCCTCTTTATCCTCTGATACACAGTTAATGAAATTCTGTCTCGAAAGTGAACATTATGCTGGACTTGTTATTGCTGGTTTTGGATCAGGGCACTGTAGTTTTGAAGAAGCAGACATCGTACGACAATATACACGAAAAATACCAATCATCATCGCTAGCCGTACCTACTCTGGCTCAACAACACGCACAACTTATGGCTATAAAGGTTCAGAAGTCGATATGATTGCTGCTGGTACCCTCATGTCTGGTTATCTATCAGCGGTAAAAGCACGTTTACTTTTATGGGCCTTTCTGGCACAAGGATACTCATTGGCGCAAATCAATGCCCAATGGAATGACTGGACCATAAGCTAATGAAAGACTCTATTATTTTAAAGAAGAAAATATGCAAAATAAAATTCATTCGAATATAAAACTGCTTATCTAGCTATCCTTAATTAATGATTGCAGAAAAAAATTTTGACCAAGACAAATGATTGATACGCTTCTCCCAAAAATTGATCAAGAAGGTGATTTGGTCCAATCTATTTCTGATCGTTTTTCACCTTATCGTGTCTTTACTGCACAAGAGTGGTCGCAATTTCGTGCGGATACACCACTGACCTTGACTTTTGATGAAATCAAACGTTTACGTTCAATTGATGATCCTATTGATCTTAAAGAAGTGCAACGCATTTATCTTTCCTTATCACGTTTGTTATCATGCCATGTTGAAGCCGTACAGGAACTTTTTCATAAGCGTCAACAATTTTTACATCAAGAAGGAAGTAAAAAAACCCCTTTTATCATTGGGATTGCCGGCTCTGTTGCTGTAGGAAAATCAACCACTGCTCGCATTCTTCAAGAACTTTTAAAACGTTGGTCATCCAGTCTTAAAGTCGATTTGATTACAACGGATGGTTTTCTCTATCCTAATGCTATTTTACAGCAAAAAAATCGTATGCATCGTAAAGGATTTCCTGATTCTTATGATATTAAAAAGTTACTCTGTTTTCTTTCTGCTATAAAAGCCGGTATTGGGAATGTTCGTGCTCCACTTTATTCGCATATGACCTATGATGTTCTGAAAAATCAAACTATTACCATTGATCGTCCAGATATTTTAATTGTTGAAGGGATTAATGTATTACAAGTCAGTGATCTTCCTAAAGATGGAAAAATCATTCCTTTTGTTTCAGATTTTTTTGATTTTTCAATCTATGTAGATGCTGAAACAGAAGTTATTCGTCGCTGGTATTTGGAACGATTCAAACGTCTGCGTAAAACAGCTTTTCAAAATCCTGAATCCTATTTTCACCGTTATGCACACCTCAATGACAAAGAAGCTTCAAAAATTGCTGAAGACCTTTGGCAGACGATTAATTTGAAAAATTTACAAGAAAATATATTGCCAACACGACCACGATCTAATCTCATTCTACGGAAGGGAAAAAATCATTTGGTTGAATATGTTGCACTTCGACGACTTTAAGGATTTCATGAATATGCATTTACATCACATTTCTTTCAACTCAACACGTGTCGATAGTAGCTGTCCCATACTTTTGATTAACCAAACAAATCTGAGTGATTTATCGCTTGATGCTTCAACAACAGCATGGATGAAAGTGAATAATTTTACTGGAAAAGCAGGACAAATACTCTTTATTCCTCACGAAACGGGGCATTTAAAAAAAGTTTTATTTGGACTTGGTAATGGTGATGAACCTTTTATCACAGGGCTTCTCGCTCAAAAGATTCCTTCTGGACATTGGCATTTAGAAGGCACAGCCTCCCATGAAATAAATAGTTATCTTGGATTGGCTTTTGGAAGTTATCAATTCAACCGTTATCGTCAAAATTCTTCCTCCAAATCATTATCGATCTCTGTCAACGAAACGGTTGATCTCAATGAACTTCAACGAATTTATGAAACTGTCTTTCTCGTTCGTGATCTCATCAATACTCCTGCCAATGATATGAATCCTGAAACTCTCGAGAAAGAAGCACACAAACTAGGAAAAACCTATGGTGCTCATGTCCAAAGCATTTGTGGAGATGAACTTTTAACACATAATTTTCCAATGATCCATGCTGTCGGACGAGCCAGTAGTACCGCGCCACGGCTCATCGATCTGCAATGGGGACAAGAAAATCATCCTAAAATAACGTTGGTTGGTAAGGGTGTAACTTTTGACACGGGAGGGCTCAATATTAAATCAGCCAATAACATGTCAAACATGAAAAAAGATATGGGGGGTGGAGCACATGTTTTAGGGTTAGCTAAACTGATCATGGATGCGAAATTACCTTTTCGGTTGCGTGTTTTGATTCCAGCTGTTGAAAATGCAATTTCTGCTAATGCTTACAGACCAGGCGATATTCTGCAAAGTCGTAAAGGTTTGAGTGTTGAAGTTGGCAATACAGACGCTGAAGGGCGGCTTGTTCTTGCTGATGCATTGGCCTATGGCGATGAAGAGAGTCCACAATTCATGCTTTGTATGGCTACTTTAACAGGAGCAGCCCGGATAGCATTAGGACCAGATCTTCCTGCATTTTATTGTAACGATTCACTATGGGCACAACAAATTTCTCAATCTGCTCACTCTGTCTGCGATCCTCTTTGGCAAATGCCACTCTGGAAACCCTATAAAGAAATGTTATCATCACCAATTGCTGATCTTAACAATATAAGTGGAAATAACTTTGCTGGTTCTGTCGTCGCTGCTTTGTTTCTGAACTCTTTTGTTGAAAAAACCAAATATTTTGCGCATTTTGATCTTTATGGGTGGGTTCCAAAAGAAAAGCCAGGCGCCCCTGTTGGTGGTTCTGTACAAGTTATTCGTGCGCTTTATAACCTCTTTAAAACTGAAACCTAATGAAAATATCCATAAAGTGCATAATTCTTAAGTTTTAAAATTAATTGTTTATCGTTTTAAATTGTGTCTGCATTTCTTCAGTTATCATTATTCTGTTTAAAAGTAAAAAATGAAAGGTAAACAGATGATCTTTAAAGATCCAAGATTATATGCATTTAGAGATGATCTAGCAGATCAACGTCTTGAAACAGTCGTTATGGCTCAACGCTTTGTTCAAGGTGAAAAAAAGCGTGTTAATAGTGCTGTTGCTGGACTTTTTAAAGAAAACAATAAAAAAAGTGAAAGACAAACAGAGTGCTTATTTGGAGAAGAGTTGCTCATCTTTGAACAAAGCAAAACCATGTCGTGGGGGCAATCCCTTAAAGATGGTTATGTCGGTTATATTGATACAGCAGCTCTTTGTACATCAACAGTAAAACAAACACATGTCGTTTCAGTGCCACGTACTTTTCAATATTTACAAGATGACTTACGTGGACCAATAGAGTATGCCTTATCCATGGGAAGCAAAGTAAGTGTTGTTGATGAAACTGAAGTCCGTGGCACCATGTACTCTATACTTGAGAATGGAAAAGCAATTATTACCCATCATCTCAGTCCTATTGGACGTGTCTATGAAGATTATGTTACCGTTGCTGAAATGTTTATACGCACACCTTACCTTTGGGGTGGGGTTAGTGGTTTTGGAATTGATTGCTCAGGACTGGTCCAACTCTCTATGATCATGACCGATCAAATGGTTTTACGCGATACTGACATGCAGCAAAAAACTATAGGCAAGCAACTTACAGACAGTGATAAACTTCAACGAGGTGATTTGATTTTTTGGAAAGGCCATGTTGCCATTATGATTGATCATGAAAATATCATCCATGCAAATGGCTTCTCTATGGACGTTATGATCGAGCCACTAGAGGAAGCAATTAAGCGTATCGCTCAAAAAAAACAATATCCTATAGAAAAACGCCGTCCAATACTTGGCAACGAAATACATACTCCTATGTGATTTCAACGAAACAAAAAGTTCTGTTGTTACATTCTTCCATAAGGTCATTTTAAAACTTTAAAAGTAATAAGATAAATCAGAACAGGTTGTTCATCTTAGAGAGACTCAAACTGGTTTCACAAACTTGTCTCGATTGAATGAGGTTAATTATTGGTTTTTGCTTACAGCAGATCTTTAGAATTCATTTAAAAACTTTTATCAATATTTGTACATTGTGGGAATATTCTATAAGCCTATCAACCAGCTTACTGAATATTATTCATAAAATGACTGTTTACAGATAATTCTTTGATTCCAAATAATAAGTTTATGCATACCGAATGATATCTTTTAATGTTATATTATTTTAAATCCTCTTATTTTGAATAAAGAACTGTTCCATCACACTAAGAGATTACCATGTAATGTGAAAAGCAGTTTTAGAATGGAAGCCATATAATTAAATGAATATTTCAATGTAAGGACAAATGCAACATTGGAGAAAGGTCAAAAATGATAAAGCTAACTTATGACGTCATAAACGATAAAGAAGTGGTATGCTTCTGATTTTGCATTACGCATTCATAGGTAATGCTGATAGATAAAAGGAAGAGCATTTAAAATAAAAAAGAACACAACATTAAAGAAAACAATCGACCATTGTAAGGGTAATTTATATTGATGAAACCAACGTTTATCACAGAGGCAATCCCAATGATGATTAAGCTGTTGATCATATAAAAATTACAAATCTTCTATCATCAATATCTTATGAAAAAGATGCCTCTTATCTGTACGCAATGTTTTTCTTTCACAAATTCGTTAAAGAAGAACTTTTTTTAACACCTGAACCAATGGCTTATCAGCATCAGGCATAGGATATTTATCAAGATCATCAATAAAAATCCATTTTAAATTTTGCCCTTCCCGTCCTTGCGCAACTCCCTCATAATGGTCACAAAGATATAACGGCATTAAGAGATGAAATGTTTCATAAGCATGGCTTGCAAATGTTAAGGGTAATAAATTGTTCGGATGAACATGAACACCAAGCTCTTCCTCTAACTCACGAATCAATGATGCTTCTGGAGATTCACCTTGCTCAACCTTTCCACCAGGAAACTCCCATAAACCGGCTAATGATTTTCCTTGTGGGCGTTGTGTAAGCAAAACACGCTTATCTTGATCTAACAATGCGCATGCAACGACAAGAAGAAGTGAACCTTTTACACGCATACTACTCTCCAACAGAAATAGTAAAGATACATATATCTTCTATAATGCTCTCTGCTTTAAGAGGAAAGAAGTAAAAAACATCCTTTTTAAAAAATATACAGATAACGATATCAAATTTATGGTATATTGGTTAACTTCTATAATCGCCATTAAGCATGACGTACTCTTTCGTCAAATCACAAGACCAAACAGTCGCTTTACCAACGCCTAAACCGATATCAACACGAATTGAGATGTGTTGCCCTCGCATATAAGCACCTATTGTCTCTTCGCAATATTCAGGATCTCGTTCACCATTAACTGCCAAACGATGTTCACCAAACCAAATTGCTAAAAGATCACGATCTACTTCAACACCTGCCTTCCCAACGGCCATAACCACCCGCCCCCAATTAGCATCTTCACCAGCAATAGCGGTTTTTACAAGCGGTGAATTTGCAATTGATAAGGCTATAGTTTTAGCAGCTTTATTTGTTGTAGCACCAATCACATTCACCTCAATTAAATGGCGTGCACCTTCTCCATCACAAACAACTTGTAGTGCAAGTTCATGTAAAAGTGCACTTAAGTGTCTTGAGAACACCTCATAACGCGGATCAGTTTTACAGGTAAGGCAAGGAAAACTTTTTGTTCCTGTTGCAAACATCATGAGTGTATCTGATGTTGAGGTATCACTATCAACAGTAATTGAATTGAAAGATCCTTGAACGGCCTCTGATAACATGGATTGAAGGATATCCGAAGAAATAGCTGCATCACTTACAACAAAAGAGAGCATTGTTGCCATATCTGGTGCAATCATACCAGCGCCTTTTGCAATCCCATTAATGGTAACAATCTCTCCTCCACATTCAAATCTGCGTGTCGCAAGTTTGGGAAATGTATCAGTCGTCATAATAGCTTTTGCAGCTTCTAACCAGTTCCCTTCTCCTGCTGTCTCCACCATAGTTGGTAAGAGACTTACAATACCCGATGCATCCATTGGCTCACCAATAACGCCTGTAGAGGCTATAAAAATTTCATTTTCTTTAGCTCCCAAAGCGCTCGCGGCTGCACTCATGATTTCATTTGTTGTATGCCTTCCTCTGCGTCCTGTAAAAGCATTTGCATTCCCAGAATTAACAACAATACCCTTAGCAACCCCATGGGGAAGCGAAGCGCGACAATGTTCCACAGGAGCAGATGGACATTTTGAACGCGTAAAAACACCTGCCACACTTGTTGGCTTATCAAATATAATGAAAAGAACATCTGTACGACCTTTATACTTAATCCCAGCCTCAGCTGTTGCTATCCGCACACTAGATAATGGCGGAAGCTCTTGTATGTTTTGAGGAGATAAAGGAGATCTCTTTAAAATCATAGTCTACTCTCCATAAAAACAGATGAAATGATTGCAAATAGATAGCCTGTCACAAAAAAATGCTAGACTTTTTGAACAAAAGCAATCTTTCCACCCCGCCTGTACAGATATTCTCCACGTCTTTTTCCTTACTATTCTGTATCTTCTTCATCGGTTGCTTCATCCGGAAGCGGCGTTCCACTCTGACTCAGTGATTGCATCAATTTTGTAACATTAGGATCGGGATATTTCACATCTAACTTGCTGCGTAAATCAACAATCAGTTTTTGGTAACGCTCTTTTATCAATTGTGTACGCAACATCTCCTTAACATCATCAAATACAGGAGGTTGTTTCAAACGACGATCCTCTACCTTAATAACATGCCAACCAAAAGGACTTTCAACAGGTTTTTTTGTGTATTCGCCAACTTTCAGACCAAATGCAGCATCCTCGAAAGGCTTAACCATTTGACCATGGCTAAAGTAACCAAGATCGCCCCCAACAGCAGCAGAACCATCTGTTGAACTCTTTTTTGCGATCTCTTCAAAACTTTCCCCTTTACTTAAACGCTTAATGATAGCTTCCGCTTCTTTTTTCGTTTTGACCAAAATATGACGCGCTTTAACCTCATCTTCTTTGGGTAAAGCAGCAACTTCTTTATTATAAAGAGCTTCCAAATCAGTATCGGAAATCTGATCAACAATTGTCTGTTTAAAATAAAGCTGCTGAAGAACATTGTCACGCATAACAGCCATACGTTTATCATAAGTTTCAGTCTTATCGATGCCCTTACTAATTGCTGCTTTAGCAAGTGCCTGCATATCCAAATAAGCTTTTAAAACCATTATACGGCGTTGTTCCTCAGGAAAACGCGCTAAATTAGGATTTATCTCAAGCGCTAAATCATCCAACTGCCCTGCTGTAATATTCTTTCCATCAATAATTGCCATAACATGAGAGGAAGCAACTGTTTTTTCAGAAGCTTTCTCTAAAGTCTTTAAATCATTCGACGGTGAATTCAAACTCTCTTGAGCCATCACCTTTAAACTTGTGTTTGCTAATAAGGCTGATGTTAAAAAAAGCATGATAAAGTTGAATTTCATAAATATACTCCTTAAAAGTGAAAGCTGGTCCAAGACTCTTATTTTTTATCGTAACATTTTAATCTCTAAATAGAGATAAATAAATCAGTAATTTTACTTTAAAAAGCATAAACTCGTCTTTTTATCTCAATTTGTTGCACTCCATCTAATGCAGTCAGAAAACATGATAATATAAAAAAATGACACATTGCATCCCAAATTACTTTGTATTGTATCAATTAAATAGCATTACTAAAGTTGACACGGTGCACTTAGCCTCTTATCTCTACTTTATAACTAAAGTGAAAAATTGCACACCGACAAATATAACAGCGCCATTTGCATCTCGTTATATTAAATGTCTTGGAAAGTGCGGAGTATGGGGATAGCATATGAATTATCCAATAATAGTGACAACAATCAAAAGAAAGGGCCAGAGATGGTCAGTTTAGGTGTCTTTGCACGTAAATTTTTTGGTTCCGCTCATGAGAGACGTCTCAAAGCTCTTCGCCAAAAAGTTATACAAATTAATGCTTTAGAAGAACAATTTGTAAAATTAAGTGATGCGCAACTGTGTCAAAAAACTGACGAGTTTCGTAAACGCCTCATGGAAGGTGAAACTGTTGACTCGCTCCTACCAGAAGCTTTTGCGACTGTCCGTGAAGCAGCAAAACGTGTTTATGATATGCGTCCTTTTGATGTACAGCTCATTGGTGGAATGGTACTCCATGACTGTGGCATTGCTGAAATGCGTACAGGTGAAGGTAAAACATTAATGGCAACTCTGCCAATTTATCTCAATGCATTGGAAGGCAAAGGCGTTCATGTCGTTACAGTAAACGATTATCTTGCTAGTCGTGATGCTGAAACAATGGGAAAAATCTTCGGTTTTCTAGGACTCACGACAGGTGTGATTCTCCATGATCTTGATAATGATGCCCGTCGAGCAGCCTATGCATGCGATATTACCTATGCAACAAATAATGAATTGGGGTTTGATTATCTGCGCGATAATATGGCCTTTGATCGCAGTCAAATGGTTCAGCGTGGGCACCATTACGCAATTGTTGATGAAGTTGATTCGATCCTCATTGATGAAGCGCGTACCCCCCTTATCATTTCTGGTCCTTTAGAAGATCGTACAGACTTCTACAATCTCATCGATACATTTATTCCTGCCTTAATTCCAGAAGACTACGAAATAGACGAAAAACAAAAGACAACAACCTTTACCGAAATTGGTACTGAAAAAATTGAAAACATGCTTGAAAAAGCAGGATATCTTAAAGGTGAAAGCCTGTATGATATAGAAAATGTTGCTATCGTCCACCATGTCAATAATGCTCTCAAAGCCCATAAGCTATTTGTCCGCGATAAAGACTATATTGTTCGCAATAATGAAATTGTTATTATTGACGAATTTACGGGGCGGATGATGCCAGGACGGCGTTATTCTGAAGGACTCCATCAAGCTCTTGAAGCGAAAGAGCATGTTGCGATCCAACCAGAAAATCAGACTCTCGCCTCCATTACTTTCCAAAATTACTTCCGTATGTATAGAAAACTGTCTGGAATGACTGGGACGGCTACAACAGAAGCAGAAGAATTTAGCAATATTTATGGTCTCGAGGTTATAGAAGTCCCCACAAACTTACCAATACAGCGTCTTGATGAAGATGATGAAATTTACCGAACAGCAGAAGAAAAATACCGTGCTATTGTGCGTGATATCCGTCAGGCACACGAAAAAGGGCAACCTATTCTCGTGGGAACAACATCTATTGAAAAATCAGAACAATTGGCAGAACGTTTGCGAAAAGAAGGTATTACCGACTTTAGAGTCTTAAATGCCCGCTATCATGAGCAAGAAGCATACATCATTGCACAAGCTGGTGTTCCTGGAGCCTTAACCATCGCAACCAATATGGCCGGTCGTGGTACTGATATACAGCTTGGTGGTAATGTCGAAATGCGTATTCGACGAGAATTACAAGATATGCCTGAGGGAGCAGAGCGGACAGCTAAAATTGAAGAAATTAAAAAAGATGTTCAACGTCTCAAAGAAAAGGCTTTAGCTGTTGGTGGTCTTTATGTCATTGCCACGGAACGCCATGAGAGCCGTCGTATTGATAACCAACTCCGTGGTCGCTCTGGTCGCCAAGGAGATCCTGGTCGCTCAAAATTCTTTCTCTCTCTTCAAGATGATCTCATGCGTATCTTCGGTTCTAACCGTATGGATGGCATGCTGCAAAAACTTGGGCTGAAAGAAAATGAAGCCATTACCCATCCATGGATTAATAAAGCCCTTGAAAAAGCACAAAAAAAAGTCGAAGCACGAAACTTCGAAATTCGTAAAAATTTATTAAAATATGACGATGTCATGAATGATCAACGAAAGGTTATTTTTGAACAGCGTATGGAAGTCATGAATGCAGAGGATTTAACAGAGACGATTCTTGAAATGCGCAATGAAGTAGTCGAAGATCTGGTAGAGGCTTATATCCCATTTGGAACATATTCTGAAAAATGGGATGTGAAAACTCTACAAGAGAAAATTCGCCAACTCTTTAATCTTGAGCTTCCAGTAGAAGAATGGGCAAAAGAAGATGGAATTGCCGAAGAACAAATTTTAGAACGCATATCAGATGCTGTTACCAAACTTGAAAATGAACGGACTGAACGCTACTCTCCAGAAGTTATGGCTTATTTCCACAAAGCCATATTACTTGAAACAATTGATACTTTATGGCGTGAACATTTGGTAAGTTTAGACCATTTACGTTCTGTTGTTGGTTTTCGGGGTTATGCTCAACGAGATCCACTCAACGAGTATAAAACAGAATCATTTGAACTCTTTCAGAGCATGCTTAAAAATTTGCGCAGTATCGTCATTTCTAAACTCATGCGTTTTGAAATTATTCAGCAATCTACAGAATCCCTCACACCTGAGCAAACAGATGCTGATAACTTTGTTTCAAATGATAAAGGAGAAGAGAATATTCCTACCTTGTGGGCACAAACACAAGAAAATAAAATTGTTAACCCGAAAGCCCGTGATCCAAATGATATAACCACATGGGGAAAAGTTGGACGTAATGAGCGTTGCCCTTGTGGTTCAGAGAAAAAGTATAAACACTGTCATGGAGCCTTCGTTTAAAAAATAAAGAGTTAAACAGTTAAAAAGATGAATAAAAAACGAGATTATGAGCAGGAGTTACGCACTGCAGGTTTAAGAGTAACACGTCAAAGACGTATTATTCTCGATATTTTGATGGATACAGATGATCACCCGAACGCGTTTGAAATTTTTCAGCGTGCCCACAAAATAGATTCTAGTATTTCGCTATCAACTGTTTACCGAACCATGAAAATATTAGAAGGAAATGGAAAAATTCATCGTCATACCTTTAGTGGTGGACCATCTCGTTTTGAGCAAGCAGATGGGCAACACCATGATCATCTTATCGATGTGGAAACAGGACAAGTTATCGAATTTCAGTCTGATATCATTGAAAAGCTGCAAGAGAAAATCGCAAAATCCCTTGGTTATAATATTATTTACCATCGTCTTGAACTTTATGGAAAAAAACGTAATTCTTAAATTAATGATTCCATATAGATAGCCAAAAGGCTCGTCATGAAAATAAGACTTTATACAAGTTCCCTTCATAACTTATAGTTTTCATTGGTAGAGAATTTTCTACTCTATTACCCCTTTTTATAGAATGCTATAAAGCATTTAATCGTTAGTATTATTAACAAATTAGGCGAATATTATCATGGTTTCTTTGCCTCAAGATCGTATGAAACAGCTTGAAAAACGCTTTGAAATAATTGAAAGTCAAATGGCTGAAAATCCCAATGCTGAGACATATGTAAAACTAGCATCTGAATATGCAGAATTGCAACCAATCGTTACCTCTATAAAAACGTTGAATGCTCTTTACCGAGAAACCACAGAACTAGAAACTATCATCAGTGATAAACTAACAGAGAGAGAGATGCGTAACCTCGCTCAAGAAGAGTTACCATTATTATATCAAAAGATCGAACAACTTGAAAAAGAACTCCAGATTCTTCTTTTACCAAAAGATGTTGCTGATGAAAAAAGTGCTATTATTGAAATTCGAGCAGGAACAGGTGGATCAGAAGCAGCGCTTTTTGCTGGTGATCTTTTCCGCATGTATGAACGTTATGCCAATACACATAACTGGAAAGTTGAAATTGTTTCCCTCAATGAAGGAGAAGTTGGTGGATATAAAGAAATCATTGCTACCATTTCAGGTAAAGGTGTTTTTTCTAAACTGAAATTTGAATCAGGCGTTCATCGTGTGCAACGCATCCCTGAAACAGAAACAAGTGGACGTATTCATACCTCTGCTGCTACTGTTGCGGTGCTTCCAGAAGCTGAAGAAATTGACATCGAAATTCGTCCAGAAGACATTCGCATTGATACAATGCGTGCATCTGGAGCAGGAGGGCAACATGTCAACACGACTGACTCAGCGGTTCGTATCACGCATATTCCAACAGGAATTATGGTTGTGCAAGCAGAAAAATCACAACACCAAAACCGTGCACGTGCACTCCAAATTTTACGCGCGCGCTTATTTGATATCGAACGACAAAAAGCGGAAAGTGAACGTTCAGCTTCCCGTAAAAACCAAGTCGGCTCTGGTGATCGCTCGGAGCGTATTCGTACCTATAATTTTCCCCAAGGGCGGATCACGGATCATCGTATTAATCTCACTCTATATAAGCTTGACCGCGTCCTAGAAGGAGAACTTGATGAACTTATTCATGCACTTATATCCGATCATCAGACAGCTCTCCTTATGGAAATGGATAATAATGGATGAACGCGCATACTCTTAATGACACTATTCGGAAAACGAAAGAAAAATTGCATAGTCAAGGAATTTCTGAAGCTAATCTTGATGCAAAAATACTGGTTGAATGGATAACAGGGACAACTGCATTTGATAGAATTTCCAAACCAGATTTATGCCTCTCTTTTGAGCAAATTGCACAATTAGAACATGCTGTACAACGACGTATTTCTGGAGAACCAGTCTATCGTATTATTGGAAAACGAGAATTTTATGGTCTATCTTTCGCACTCTCTCAAGATACCTTAGAACCACGTCCTGACACAGAGACGCTCATAGATCTTGTTTTACCATACTTCAAAAAACATGCTGAGAAATCAGAACAAACAACATTTCTTGATATGGGAACAGGAAGTGGCGCCATTGCCGTTGCGATTCTTAAACAAATTCCTCAATCTTACGCAGTCGCTGTCGATATTTCTGAAGATGCTCTCAAAACAGCCACAAAAAATGCGAAAAATGCGAAAGTTATAAACCGCTTTACTCCCCTACTCAGTGATTGGTTTAATTCTGTCACAGATCAATTCGATTTTATTATTTCTAATCCACCCTATATTCCTGAAGAAGATATTAAAGACCTTGGAAGAGAAGTACGTCTTTATGACCCATTACGCGCTCTGAGTGGAGGACAAGATGGTCTTGATTTTTACCGAAAACTCGCTCATGAAGCAAAAGACTACTTAAAAGCAAAAGGTTTTGTCGCTGTCGAGATAGGCTACTCTCAAGAAAAATTAGTCTGTAATTTATTTAAAAAACATGGCTTTCAGTGTTTAGAAATGCGCAAAGACCTTAACGGTATACCTCGCGCACTTCTCTTTACCTGTAATCATTAAAATTCCCAATCATCATCCGTGGTAGCAACTGCCTTACCAATAACATAAGAAGAACCAGCACCTGAAAAAAAGTCATGATTTTCATCAGAACTTGGTGACAAAGATGCTAAGATAGCAGGATTAACACGACAAACTTCAGGAGGAAAAAGAGCTTCAAAACCTAAATTCATTAAGGCTTTGTTTGCATTATAATGAAGAAAAACTTTAACATCTTCCGTCAATCCAAGTGCATCATAGAGATCTTCAGTATATTTGCATTCAATATTGTAAAGATCGAAGAGCAAATTAAAAGCAAAATCTTTAATCTCTTGTTTTTTGGCTTCATCAAGTTTTGCAAACCCTAATTGAAATTTATAGCCTATATAATAACCATGTACAGCTTCATCACGAATGATAAGTCGAATGAGATCTGCTGTATTTGTTAATTTAGCGCGACTTGCCCAATACATGGGTAAATAAAAACCAGAATAAAATAAAAAACTCTCCAGTAAAGTCGAAGCAATTTTCTTCTTTAACGGATCATTTGCTTCATAACGCTCAAGAACTAATCTTGCCTTTTTCTGCAAATGAACATTTTCTTCTGACCACCTAAAAGCATCATCAACTTCTACTGTTGAACATAAGGTTGAAAAAATAGAGGAATAAGAACGTGCATGAACTGCTTCCATGAACGCAATATTCGTCAGAACTGCCTCCTCATGCTCTGTTATCGCATCAGAAAGCAGTGAAATGGCTCCTACGGTATTTTGAATCGTATCTAGGAGAGTTAACCCTGTAAAAACACGAATTGTTAACTGACGTTCTTCCTCAGTTAAGCTTGACCATGACGGAATATCATTAGAAAGCGGAACCTTTTCTGGCAACCAAAAATTTCCAGTTAAGCGGTTCCATACTTCAAGATCTTTCTCATCATGCAATCTATTCCAATTGACAGCGGAAACAACAGGATTCTTGGTTGTAATCTTTGTCATATGATTATCTCCTATAGACTACATGAAACACAGCCATCTACCTCTGTTCCACTCAATGCAACTTGCCGCAACCGTACATAATAAATACTCTTTATACCCTTTTTCCAAGCATAAATTTGCGCGCGGTTAATATCACGCGTGGTGGCCGTATCAGGAAAAAACAATGTTAATGAAAGACCTTGATCAACATGCTGTGTAGCGGCAGCATAGGTATCAATAATTTTTTCAGGACCAATTTCATAAGCATCCTGATAGAAGTTCAAATTCGTATTATCCATATAAGGAGCGGGGTAATAAACACGCCCAATCTTCCCTTCTTTGCGAATCTCAATCTTTGAAGCTATGGGATGAATAGAAGATGTTGCATTATTAATATAGGAAATAGACCCTGTGGGTGGCACTGCTTGAAGATTGCGATTATAAAGCCCATACTCAATAACTAATTTCTTGAGTTCTTGCCAATCCTTTTGGTCCGGTATCACGATGTTATTCCGTGCAAAAAGTTCTTGTACAAGCGCAAATTGCGATTTCCACTCCTTCTCAATATATTTAGCAAAAAAACTTCCATCTGCGTAGGTAGATTTTTCAAATCCTGCAAATACTTTTTGACGTTCACGTGCAATCAAATTGGAAGCACGTATTGCGTGGTATGTCACAGTATAAAAATAGATATTTGTGAAATCTATTGCTTCTGGAGATCCATAATAAATCTGTTCACGCGCTAAAAAACCATGCAAATTCATTTGTCCCAAACCAATCGCATGACTCTCAGCATTGCCCTTAGCAATCGAAGGGACACAAGCAATATTGCTCATATCAGAAACAGCAGTAAGAGCACGAACAGCAGCTTCTACCGTCTGCCCAAAATCACGACTTTCCATTGCTTTTGCAATATTCATTGAACCAAGATTACAAGATATATCACTTCCAATAGTGCGATAAGTTAAATCCGTCTCTAGTTCACTCGCTTCACTTACCTGCAAAATTTCTGAACATAAATTGCTCATACTTATCCGCCCAGCTATTGGATTAGCTCGATTGGCAGTATCCTCAAATAAAATATAAGGATAACCTGATTCAAATTGAATCTCTGCTAATGTCTGAAAAAAAACGCGTGCACTGATTTTCTTTTTACGAATCTTAGCATTATCAACAAAAGATCGATAATGCTCCGTCAAAGAAATATCACTAAAGGGTTTTCCGGTAACACGCTCAATATCATAGGATGAGAATAAGTACATATCCTCATTATTACGTGCAAGCTCAAAAGTAATATCAGGAATTACTACACCAAGCGAAAGTGTTTTAATTCTGACTTTCTCATCAGCATTTTCACGCTTTGTGTCCAAAAACTTCATAATATCTAAATGATGTGCGTGTAAATAAACAGCACCGGCTCCTTGTCGCGCACCAAGTTGATTGGCATAAGAAAAGGAATCTTCCAAAAGCTTCATTACAGGTAATACACCTGAAGATTGGTTTTCTATTTGTTTGATTGGAGCTCCTGCTTCCCGTAAATTTGTCAAACAAAGTGCTACCCCTCCGCCGCGTTTTGAAAGTTGTAAAGCTGAATTGATCGAACGGCCAATTGATTCCATGTTGTCTTCAACACGCAACAAAAAACACGATACTAATTCACCACGTTGTCTCTTTCCCGCGTTCAAAAATGTCGGTGTCGCAGGTTGAAATCGACCTGTAATAATCTCATCTACCAGAATCTCAGCAAGAGCTTTATTCCCTTGTGCTAAATATAAAGCCACAAGGCAGACACGATCTTCATAACGTTCAAGATAGCGCTTTCCATCAAAAGTCTTTAGAGTATAGCTGGTGTAATACTTAAATGCACCCAAAAAAGTAGGAAAACGAAACTTAAAAGCATAAGCACATTTAAAAAGCTTTTTGATAAAAGAAAAATCATAAAGCTCAAACAAAGCTTTTTCATAATAACCTTCCTCTATCAAGTAATCTATTTTTTCTTTCAAGTTATGAAAAAAAACCGTATTTTGATTAACATGCTGGAGAAAATATTGTCGAGCAGCAAGCCGATCCATCTCAAATTGAATATGACCATTCTCATCATAAAGATTAAGCATTGCATTCAGTGCATGATAATCCGTGATCTGACCTGATTTCTGTAATTGTTCTATACTGACTGTTTCCAAAACTCTTCCAATCCCTTCTTTACACAAATGACGTCTTCATCAGTTCCACGCAACTCAAAACGATAAAGGCAAGGCACAAAACATTTTTTAGCAATAATCTTGCTTGCTAAATTATAATAGCGACCAAAATTGCGATTCCCGCCTCCAATAACACCACGAATGAATTTGCGATTCTCAATTTCATTGAGAAAATGAATAACCGCTTTCGGTACAGCCCCTCTTCCTTCACCATCTGCATAGGTGGGAACAACTAACACATAAGGCTCATCAACGAACATAGACGGCTTTTTTTTATCAATCTTAAGGAGCCTTTGACTAAGCTGAGAGACAAAATGTTCAGTATTCCCCGTTGCACTCGAATAATAAACAATAAGTCCCATTAAACACAAAGACCACTAATCATATCTGGTCTAAAACCAGACCAATGATTTTCACCACAAACAACCACAGGAACCTGACGATACCCCAAAGATTGAACAAAACTATATGCCTGTTCATCACGGGAAATGTCCACAACACGATAATGGATACCTTTAGCATCAAAGGCACGACGCGTAGCGTCACATTGAACGCAAGATGGCTTACTATAAATAGTGATCGACATTTTTTTCAACTTTCATAATTTAAAAAACTAACCCTCAAAGGGTATTAATTCTGATAATTTTATAGATACTCAAGAATAATAAAAAACAGCAATTGTACACAAACACATCCTTGTTCAAACAACACATAGCTTCTCGAACACAACAAAAATCCCCATCAAATAGTTTTAAAAGTATGATGAGAATAAATGATCATTCTACAACTTAAATGGCAAAGCACCCCAGCTATAAAACAATCTTTTGCTTGCATTACAATTCCCTCCTGCTGTCTAAAAATCTGATGCTCCTCAAGCCACCTACGTCACGTGGCTTAGCTTTACTCTTTCATGCAAAAACCAACTACAAAAACGAACAGAGATTCCTTCGAAAAAGACATTTCAAAAGAAATATTACTCTCCTGTTGGTCAACAAACTCTTTACGATCATATTATGGAAATAACTTAGACGCCAAACGAAACACTCTATACCCTCACTTGTGCTTATTTAGAATCAATAATCATTTTGATACTATATATAGTATACACGCTCTCTCTTTCGTCAAGGCAAATTCAATCATTATTTTGAATTTTCCACGATCTTTCGTACTGACATTTTCAATTCATAAAACATACGTAATAATATAACATTTTGTTGACAAATGTTATATTATAACATAACTTTTTAAGATAAATAATTAAGGTGAAAGTATGAGTCTGCATTTCGACAGTGCAACATTAGGTTATGTGAATAGAATAGCTATAAAGAGTTTCTCAGCAAAATTAAAAGCCGGCTCGTTGGTAGCAATAATAGGAAATAATGGCGCTGGAAAATCTACACTGCTAAAAGCTGCTGCCGGATTGATTAAGCCTCTCAAAGGTAAGATTATAAAACCGAAAAAAAGTCGGGTGGCTTATCTTGCACAGCAATGTGATATAGATCAAACATTTCCCATTAATGTAGAAGCGCTTATAAAAACAGGGTTGTGGTCTTTTTGTGGATTATGGAAAAATCATCGCCCTTATTATCCTAAAATCCAAAATGCACTTGAAATGGTTGGCCTTACAGCCCTCGCTACACATTCCCTTGATACGCTTTCAAGTGGACAATTACAACGCGCCCTTTTTGCACGTATTATTGTACAAAATGCCGATATCATCTTGCTTGATGAACCTTTCAATGGTGTCGATCGTAGGACTCAAAAAGACCTCCTTGCGTTGATATCAAACTGGCAAAAACAAGGACGAACAGTTCTTACAGCACTTCATGATCCCCTCATTGTGCAAAATCATTTCCCTCATATGATTCAAATTAATGAAAAAAGCGCTTTTTATGGGGAAACAGAACAGTTTTTCCATGACACCCTTGATCATGTTATGCCACCTCTTACATCCCATTCTTTCCGTATCAGTGCACTAAAACAACATTTTCCCCTCAATGATTCTCGCCCTATTAGGTTATAAGACGTGTACGCATTTTTTCTTGCTCCTTTTATTGATTTCCATTTTATGCAAAGCGCCCTTATTGGTTCAATTCTGCTGTCCATCAGCGCCTGTCCTGTTGGTGTATTTTTGATGTTACGCGGAATGAGTTTAACAGGAGATGCAATATCCCACGCCATTCTTCCTGGTGTTGCGGCTGCTTTTCTCCTTTGTGGATTCTCACTTTTATCTATGACGCTTGGCGGCATTTTAGCCGGTATCATTGTTGCTTTAGCAACCGCCTTAATTTCACGAAATAGCTTTCAGAAAGAAGATGCATCAATGACTGTTTTTTATCTGATTGCACTCGCAGCAGGCGTCATTATTGTTTCACTTAAAAACTCTACCATTGATCTGCTCCACCTTTTATTTGGCTCAGTACTTGCTCTTGATACACAAGCCCTTTTTATGATCACCACTATAATGCTTATCACAGTGTGTAGTCTTTGTGTTTTCTGGCGTGCACTCGTACTCGAAAGTTTTGATCCCCTCTTTTTTAAATCGCTCTCTCCTTTGAGTAAATATGTTCATATATCACTGCTCATACTTGTCGTTCTGAATTTAGTTGGCGGTTTCCAATCACTAGGAACACTCCTTTCTGTCGGCATTATGATGGTTCCAGCCATTACAGCCCGTTTTTGGCTTTCGCGTCTTGGCCCTATTTGTGCACTCTCTATTCTCTTAGGAATCATTGCAAGCTTTTGTGGACTACTGCTTTCTTTTCATCTTTCACTTCCCTCCGGTCCAGCTATCATCCTTGCCGCAGGGGTTCTTTATCTTCTTTCCTGCTTCATAAGTCCACGCGGCATTATTGTAGCACGGTTTCCTCACCTCTTTTATACATCCTCCCCCACTTTAAGGAAATAATATGCCTAAATTTATCCAACAATTTGTTCTGCTTGGAACTCTTTTATTGTTTGTCCTTTTTCCATTTTCTACTTTTGCGCAAAACAAGATTAAAGTTGTCGCAAGCTTTTCTATTCTTGCAGATTTAGTAAAAAATGTGGGAGGCAACCACATTTCTATGATTACTCTGGTCGGTCCCAATGCGAATACCCATACTTATGAACCAACACCCCGTGATGCCAAAGCTCTTAGAAATGCTCATATTATTTTCATCAATGGACTACATTTAGAAGGTTTTATGGACCGTCTTATCACGGCAAGTGGTACAAAAGCACTGCTTGTCGAAGTAAGTGCCAATATTCCTTTCCTTGAAATTAAAAATCAAGGACATAGCGCCCACCACCACAGTGATATGGATCCCCATGCTTGGCAAGCTATCCCTAATGTTGAAATTTATATCAAAAATATCGCTATTGCTTTGTGCAAAATTGATAAAAAATCCTGTGCAAGCTACAGAAAAAACTCTCAACTCTACATCCAAAAACTTAAAGAAGCACAAGAAAAACTTAAAACAAAGATTGCCTCTATCCCAAAAGATAAGCGTATTATTATTACATCCCATGATGCCTTTGGCTATTTTGCTCAAGAATATGGTTTTACCATACTTGCACCCCAAGGTGTATCAACGGAAGCTGAAGCGACTGCAGCCGATGTAGCCGAACTTATCAAGCAAATTAAAACCAATAAAGCAACCGCCCTCTTCGTTGAAAACATCTCTAATCCCCGCCTCATAAAACAGATTTCAAAAGAAACAGATTTAAAAATTGGTGGAACACTCTATTCTGATGCATTGTCGGACGAAAATGGTCCTGCTGCAACATATCTCGATATGATGGAACATAATATTAACACTCTTATCGATGCAATAATGAAACACTAAAAGTTTGTGTACAGAGAAAAGATAATCAGCATTAAAAACAACTAAATTACCAGTATTCAAGATATTTGAAAAGATGTCCACACTCAAAATCTCTCTTATGCTTATAAAAAGCATGATTATGTGAGCGTATTTAACAAAGGCACTAATAAAACCTTGAACTTAAAATAAAGAGAGCTCTTTGGAGCTCTCTACAGTATGCTTACTCAATAAAAATATTTTGTTCTATCCCTTTTATGCGACTCTCGAATCATGTTTATGAGAAAAGTTCTTCCTTAGTTATCCTAAATAAATACAATAGCGCTGTAAATAAAAATATACTGAGGAAAGCTTAAAAACTCTTATAAGGCTTTTTAAAAGTCTCATAGAAATTATGAGAAAAAATCAAGAACACTCATGATTAAGTTACAAAACATTTTTTCATCATTTTTAAAAAATACTCTTTTCAAGATTACCAATAAATCCCTCGCAAATTAAAGCACCATAATGCTTAAATTTCTTTTTTTTGACATATTCTATCAAATGTTCATAGTGACTCCATCACTCTACGTTAGCACTCATAAAAGAAAAACTGATAAGTTTAAACAAATTCGTTTGACCTTTTGATGGTTCCTGTTTAAATGAGCTAACATATTTCTGGAATAAAATTGGCATGGCGTGTTCATGTGTAATACTATGAATTTAAGGGAAACTTGCATTTCACCACTTCAAAAAGGGGGAGCTATGAATCGTTTTTATCTTTCTATAGCAGCATTTACAGTTGCTATCAGCATGGCAACAGCAAGCTTTGCGCAAACAAAAATTAGCTTTTGGCATTCAATGAGTGGTGAATTAGGAGAACAAACTGAACGTCTCATTAACGATTTTAATGCCAGTCAATCGGATTACAAAGTTATTCCTTCATTTCGTGGTGAATATGAAGAAGGCATGGTTGCACTCATAGCAGCATTTCGCGGAAAGCAACAACCAGTTCTTGCTCAAATTTATGAAGTTGGTACCGGAACAATGATGGCTGCAAAAGGTGCTATTTATCCTATTTATCAACTTATGGCAGATACAAAACAAGAGTTTGATCCTACTAATTATTTGCCTGCTATCAGTGGGTACTATTCTGATGTTCAGGGACGAATGCTTTCTATGCCATTCAATGCTTCAACACCAATCCTTTACTATAATAAAGATATCTTCAAAAAAGCAGGACTTGATCCAGAACAACCGCCTAAAACATGGCAAGATGTAGAAAATTTCTCCAAAAAAATTCTTGAAACTAAAGCGGCAAGCTGTGGTTTTACAATGTCTTATGCAGCTCAGTGGATTGGTATAGAAAATTTTTCAGCATTGCATAATGTCCCTTTTGGAACAAAAGAAAATGGTTTTGGTGGTCTTGATTCAGAGCTTACTTTAAATGGTCCTTTACAAGTGCGCATGTGGACTGACCTTAAAAAATGGTCTGATCAAGGTCTCTTTCGTTATGGCGGTCCAGCTGGAGCCCTAGATTCAACACCAATGTTTATGACGCAAAATTGCGCAATCTTTATGCAATCTTCAGGGTCTCGTACAGGAATTCTTTCAGAAGCGCAGTTCAATGTTGGATTTGGTCAACTGCCTTACTATGATGATATAAAAGGTGCACCTCAAAATTCAATTATTGGAGGGGCCTCTATTTGGGTTTTAAAAGGACATACCTTCGAAGAATACGCAGGTGCCGCTGCTTTTCTTAAGTATCTCTCAAGAGCAGATAATCAAGCTAAGTGGCACCAGACAACAGGTTACCTTCCAACAACAAAGGCTGCTTACGAATTGAGCCAAAAACAGCATTACTACGATAATAATGCCGGTGCAGATATTGCCATTAAACAGATCACTCTCAACCCACCAACTGTTAACTCAAAGGGCATAAGATTTGGTAATTTACCACAAATTCGTTCTATTCTTGATCAAGAATTAGAAGCCGTCCTTAGTGGTTCTAAGACACCAAAAAATGGATTAGATGAAGCCGTTGAACGTGGGAATAAACTCTTACGTGAATTTGAAAAAGCTAATCATTAAGGTTTAATTATTATCGTAAATATCAAAAGATCAGCCAAACAGTTAAGCCTTTTTAGTTGTTTTTTGTTCGCCCTTCTAAAGTCTCTGTATTTAAAGAACCCATAAGAATGCAAGAAAAACAAGTATATTTCAAAAATAGTCTGCTTCCCTATTGGCTGCTCTTACCTCAGCTCATTGTGACTTTTTTGTTTTTCTTTTGGCCTGCTGCTCAAGCAATAAAATCATCTTTCGAGCGTGAGGACCCTTTTGGATTTACGACAACCTTTATTGGTTTTGAAAATTATGTGACAATCCTCTCTGATTCTGCTTATATAAAATCACTTCTTACAACGGCGGTCTTTTCTATTTCTGTTACTGTTGTTTCCATGTCGCTATCACTTCTTTTAGCCGTCTGTGTTGATCGCGTTATCCGCGCAAAAAAAGCTTACACCACACTTTTACTTTGGCCTTATGCTGTTGCTCCAGTATTGGCAGGTATTTTATGGTTGTTTATCTTTCATCCAACGATTGGAGTTATCCCGTTTCTTTTGGCGAAAATAGGAATCATATGGAATTATCGTATCAATGGTATGCAAGCCATGATCCTTATTGTGATTGCAGCTAGTTGGAAACAAATTTCCTACAATTTTCTTTTTTTTCTTGCGGGACTCCAGTCTGTTCCACGTTCCCAAATAGAGGCAGCAGCAATTGATGGTGCTAGCCCTTTTAAACGCTTTTGGACTGTGGTTTTTCCTCAAATTTCACCGACAACTTTTTTCCTTCTTATCGTTAATATTCATTATGTTATGTTTGATACATTTGGTATTATTGATAACATAACCTCTGGAGGTCCTGCACGTGCCACAAGTACCCTCGTCTACAAAGTCTATGATGATGGTTTTAGAAATCAAATAATAGGAGCATCAGCAGCACAATCAACAATATTAATGTTGATGGTTATTGTTTTAACGTTTATTCAGTTTCGCTGGATTGAACGTCGTGTGCAATATTAGGAAGCGAATTATGGTTGAAAATCGCCCTATTTTGAAATTTCTAACTCATCTCATTCTCATTATTGGTATTCTTATTATTTGCTTTCCAGTTTATGTTGCCGTTATCGCATCAACCCATAGTTCAGCAGCATTTAGCTCAGGAACACTTCCTCTTTTACCAGGAAATTACACTCTGGAGAACTATAAAACAATCTTTGGTGATGGCCTTGCGCAACTTGGTCTGCCAAAGCTGTGGCCACTTTTAATGAACTCACTCATCATGGCGCTTGGTATTAGCATCGGAAAAATTATTATTTCGCTCTTTTCTGCTTATGCAATTGTTTATATGCGCTTCCCTTTCCGAAAAACTGCTTTTGTCCTCATCTTTATCACTTTGATGCTCCCGGTTGAAGTTCGTATTATTCCAACATACGCAGTTGTTGCACAATTAGGGATGATCAATACCTATGGTGGTATGATTATTCCACTCATTGCCTCTGCAACTGCTACATTTTTATTTCGCCAGTTTTTTTTAACTGTTCCTGATGAACTCTTAGAAGCGGCTCGTGTTGATGGTGCAGGACCGTTTAGATTTTTTAAAGATATTCTCCTTCCTCTTAGTAAAAGCAATATCGCCGCTTTATTTATTATTATGTTCATTTATGGGTGGATACAGTATCTGTGGCCTCTTATCGTGACAACTGATCAAAATCATCAGACTATTCTTATTATTTTAAAACAGCTTGTCGTAGAGTCACTTCAACATGATCCTCAATGGAATATACTCATGGCAGTATCGGTTGTTGCTATGGTACCACCTGTTCTTGTTGTCATCTGCATGCAACGGCTTTTTATCAAAGGCCTTATTGAAACGGAGAAATAACTGTGGCCATAATCCAGTTATCAAATATAAAAAAACAGTATGAAAACGGCATTCTGGTCATAGATGATTTAAACTTAACTGTTGCTGATAAAGAGCTTCTTGTTCTTGTCGGTCCTTCAGGATGTGGTAAATCAACTTTGTTACGCATTATTGCAGGGCTTGAACAAGTCACTTCAGGTGAGCTTTATATTGATAACGAGCGTATCAATGACCGTGAACCAGCTGATCGTGATATTGCTATGGTTTTTCAAAATTATGCCCTTTATCCCCATATGACAGTTCGTGGAAATCTAGAATATGGTCTTAAGAATCGTAAAACACCTAAAGATGAAATAAATAGACGTATCACATACGCGGCAAAACTTTTACAAATAGAGCCATTCCTTGATCGTAAACCACGACAATTATCAGGAGGACAACGACAACGCGTTGCAATGGGGCGTGTGATTGTTCGCCAACCACGGGTCTTTCTCTTTGATGAACCGCTTTCAAACCTCGATGCAAAATTGCGGGCGCAAATGTGTATTGAGATTAAAACTCTGCAGCGCTCATTGGGTACAACGAGCCTGTATGTTACCCATGATCAACTGGAGGCTATGACATTAGCCGATAGAATCGTTGTCATGAACAATGGCGCTATAGAGCAAATCGGAACGCCAATGGAAATTTATGATTATCCAGCAACAACATTTGTGGCTGATTTTATTGGTTCTCCTCCTATGAACTTTCTTGATCGCCAAATCCTAGAAAAACACTTAAATCATTCATTGTCTTATAGTGAAGAAACTGATCTTTTAGCCTTTAGACCAGAAGTAATCTTGTTGGGAGAATACCCAGATCAAGGACCTGTCTTTCACACACAAATTGAACTTATCAAACCTGTCGGAACAGGATGCCATGTTTTAACACGTTGGAATGGCAATATTTTCACTATTGAAATAAAAGAGCGGATTACAAGCGACTATGGCGAAAAATTAAGTTTTACTGTTGCTCATCAAAATTTTCATACTTTCAATAAAACCACTGAAAAACGCACAAATATTAAATAAATAGAGTAAAGGCTTTGCTCTTATAAGCAATCTCAGTAAACGCTTCTTACGTTCAAGATCATTTTTAAAGCAAGACATCTTTTGTATTATAGATGTGTGTTATTTCTTTGTACGCAACTGTAAAGCTAAATCAGGTTGATCTGTTGTGATATAATGTACAGGCATATCAAGCCAATGCGATAATCGAGCTCTTCCATTAATGGTCCATACCCCTACAGTAAAACCAGCATCAAGCGCAGATTCAATAAAGTGTCGTGAGACTATGGAGCCATCTAAACTTAGATCAGAATACCCCAATTTTTTCCACTCAGAAAAATGATGATACATATCACCTTCAAAGCTATCAATGCAGGGACCAGATGTTATACCTGCTTCAATGAAGGGACGAAGGCTTACAGGATCAAAACTAATTGCAGAAACCCGATCTTCTAAATTTCGGTTTCTTATCAACGCAAGCGCTTTTTGCGATAAAATCATTTCACGCTCAACTTCACCACATGTTTTAATTTCAAGATGCAGTGCAACATTGGTTGGTGCTAAAAGATCAAGAAGTTCCTCTAATAAAGGAGGAGATTCACTACTCCCTTTTATACAAAGTTGTTTGCGTGTTTCATTATCAATATCGTGAATATATCCGGCTTTGCCAACCAATTGTTCTAAACGAAAATCGTGAAATACAACCACTTCACCACTTTTAAGCAGATGAACGTCGCATTCAACCTCATCCACTCCCAATGCAATTGCATGACGAAATGCTGAAAGAGTATTTTCGGCATAAAGATGCGCTCCACCACGGTGTGCAACAATTTTTTTCTTAGACATGCAAAACTTCATACTTTTCAAGTTTAAATGATATTTGCTGAGGCACAAGCAGATAACCGTTTTTTAAAACCTATACAAGATAAATAACAATTTAAAAAAGCTCTTTTTTAAAAGATTTAAACTTTATTCCAATTACTCCCATTCAATAGTACCAGGAGGCTTTGAAGTTACATCATACACGACACGATTAATACCTCTAACTTCGTTAATAATACGTGCCGCTGTTTTGCTTAAAAACTCCATATTATAGGGATAAAAGTCTGCCGTCATTCCGTCCACAGATGTTACAGCACGAAGAGCACAAACAAATTCATATGTGCGTCCATCACCCATCACACCAACAGTCTGAACAGGAAGAAGAACAGCAAAAGCCTGCCAAATTTCATTATAAAGACCTGCTTTACGAATTTCATCAAGGTAAATTGCATCCGCCTCACGTAAAATTTCTAATTTTTCCCGTGTCACTGCCCCTGGACACCGAATTGCAAGACCGGGACCTGGAAAAGGATGGCGACCAATAAATTGCTCAGGTAATCCTAATTCTCGCCCTAGCGAACGAACCTCATCCTTAAAGAGCTCACGCAACGGCTCTACAAGTTTCATCTTCATCCGTTCCGGCAATCCCCCTACATTATGGTGACTTTTAATTGTTACTGACTGACCAATTGCTGAAACACTTTCAATGACATCTGGATAAAGCGTGCCTTGCGCTAAAAATTCTGCGCCGCCGATTTTTTTAGTCTCCTCTTCAAAAACTTCAATAAAAAGGCGGCCAATCGTTTTGCGCTTTTTCTCTGGATCTGTCTCACCCTCCAGAGCATTGATAAACATATTAGCGGCATTAACGTGAATAAGCTCTATATTATAATGATCTCGAAATAATGTAAGAACTTCTTCAGCCTCATTCTTGCGCATCAACCCATGGTCCACAAAAATACACGTCAGTTGATCTTCTATTGCTTCATGAAGAAGTACCGCCACAACGGATGAATCCACTCCACCTGAAAGACCACAGATCACGCGATTTTTCCCAACTTTTTTCCGTATTTTTGCAATTGCTTGCTCACGATAAGAGGCCATTGACCAATTACCTTTAAGACCAGAGATTTTATAAACAAAATTTTGCAAAAGCTTTGTACCATCCGGTGTATGAACAACTTCAGGATGAAACTGCACTGCGTAAAGGTGTCTTTTTTCATCGGCAATAGCAGCATAGGGAGCACCTTTTGAGGTTCCTATGACACGAAAACCTTCTGGTAGTGTCGTGACACGGTCACCATGACTCATCCATACTTGATAACAAGAGCCTTTTTTCCATATACCGTCAAAAAGTGCACTCTCTTCTTGTACTTCCAAAAAAGCGCGTCCAAATTCACGCTCAGCCCCAGCTTCAACTTTTCCTCCAAGTTGAACACACATGACTTGTTCACCATAACAAACCCCAAGAATAGGAACTCCAAGTTCAAAAACTTCCATTGGAGCACGTGGCGATCCCTCATCGAGAACGGAATAAGGACTCCCTGATAAAATAACCGCTTTAGGTCTTATCCGCTTAATACCTTTTAAAGCCAATTGAAAAGGAACAATTTCACAATAGATACCCATTGCTCGTACCCGCCGCGCGATAAGTTGTGTCACTTGTGAACCAAAATCAATAATAAGAACAGTGTCTGAATGTGAGATGCTCATAGAAAACCAATCAATAATTGTACCAATGCAATTTATTATTCAATCTTTCCCTTTTCACAAGCCTCTTTACTTGAGAAAAATACTTTTCTCGTAAAAAGTTAAGATAAAAAATGCAAAAAACAGATATCAATGTTTTTTTTGTAACACAGACAAAAAGAAACCATCTGTTTTTGTTGTTGCTGGCGATAAGTTAAGTCCGTAATTTGAAAAGATTGGCTGTATCGATGAAGAACTAAAATGTTGCTGCCAAAGTGCATGCATATTTATGGGATAAAAATTGGAGTGCTGTTGAAGAAAATGTGAAATTTGTTCCTCATTTTCATCCACAAAAAGAGAGCACGTAATATAGACTAAACGCCCATTTGGTTTAAGATAATCTATAGCCTCATTCAAGATAGTCTTCTGTTGCGTTTGGCGTTGCCTTACCTGTTCTAATGTCAAACGCCACTTTGTATCTGGTCGCCGCCGCCATGTTCCTGTACCACTGCACGGTGCATCTAGTAAAACTATATCCATCTGCCCTCTTAACGGCTTTAATTCTGCTGCATGACTTCGTGGTTGTACATTACAAACACCAGCACGTCGTAGACGATCAAAAATAGGAGCTAAGCGAGCTTTGTCTGAATCATAAGCATAAATTTGCCCGTGATTTTTCATACAGGCTGCTAAAGCCAACGTTTTTCCACCAGCCCCAGCACAATAATCTAAGATCCGCATATTTGCTTTTGCTTCGACAAGATAAGCAACAATCTGAGATCCAAGATCCTGTATTTCAAAGTGCCCTTGTTGAAAGGCAAATTCCTTTTGAACATTGGGATGACGCTCAAATTTTTCAATCGGTGCAATTCTTAAAGCTTGCGGAAACCACGACAACGACTGAGCTTTGGTTTTCATAAGATCTTTCAGCACCTTCTCCGGCGTTGCCTTCAAGCTATTCACACGTAAATCTACAGGAGGACGTGTTGCTAACGCAGCAGCTTCAATGACCCAATTATCTGCACATACAGGAAGAAGATGTGCTTGACACCACTGAGGAATATCACCACGAATATAATCTGGTGCATCAACTAACCGCTGTTTTTTCCATGATTGACGTTGCCTAACTCCTAAGAGCCGCGGGGCAAATCGATCTCCTTCTAATTCACTATCAATTTGTTCAATTGTCATTTCTCCCGTATCTAATAAGGTCCCGAAAACCATATCCCTCACATCATCACTGGCCAGACGCCATTGTAAAGAATAACGCCGTCTTAAAACATCATAAACAATTGTACCAATAGCTGCACGATCACTTACTCCAGCAAAACGATGTGAAAGCCCCCAAGATTTTAAAACTTCACTTGCAGAACAATGCCGTGTTTCTATCTCGCGTAGAATATCTATTGCCGCGCGCAAACGCCCACCTAAGCGCATTTATTTCTCCGATTTGAATTTTTATAAGTCTTTAAAGAATGTAAAAAATTATTTTTCTTAACTTCAATGATTTTTTTACCATGTAAAGTTCACATTGTACGATCAATGATTCTAATCATCGTTTTTTATAGAATTTCAAATTCTTTATTTCATATACTAATCATTCGTATTTTTATCATTTAAAATGTATGTGCATTCCTTTGATACAAAAAAGTAGCTTAGAACTTTAAAATCCTTTTTCCAATGTGCGTGTACAAAAGTCATAAAATCTTTATGATTTAAGAAATTAATTTTTCATAGTGCTCTATAAACAGCACATAAAATCAAATAGCTATCATTTTAAAATGCTTTCTTTCGTAAAAAATGGAAAAACACTTCTATCAAGACTCATACATCCATTTCTCTCCTGAAAAAATATTAACTTTTTAGAAAACACCTGGAACCACTACTTAGCATGACCGTTTTTATTGTAATGGCCTTAAGCCAGATAATTTAAAAGGAGAAAATAATGAATACTTACAATAATGGGAAAACAACTTCATCTAAAAGTCGTAACAATACAACACCCTCAAACAATGGAAAGAAATCCATCCAAAGTGATCAGACTAACACTCGCCAACGTGCGTCAAAGACAGGGCGGAAGACTACAAAAAGCTAATTCCCTTAATTTCATATAACCTTTAGAAAGAATTGGGATATAAATCTCCAATTCTTTCCCTCTTTAGGATTCTTGCACCAAATCACAAAGAGAAAAATAGCAGCCTTTGTGTATTTTCTCAAAAGATTTACACCATACAACAGAACTATAAACTCTTACACATCAAACAGGACCCCGATAATTTGGACTCTCCCGTGTGATAGCAACATCATGTGTATGGCTTTCGTGGAGCCCAGCATTGGTGATACGAACAAACGTTGCTTTTTCATGAAACTCTGTTAAATCCTTTGCACCAACATACCCCATTGAAGCACGTAATCCACCAGCAAGCTGATGTAAAACCGATGCTATAGGACCTTTATAAGCCACTTGCCCCTCTACACCTTCAGGAACCAATTTAAGCTCATCGCGCACTTCATCCTGAAAATAGCGATCTGCCGATCCTCTCGCCATAGCACCTACTGATCCCATACCCCGATAGGCTTTAAAAGACCGCCCTTTATAAAGATAAACTTCACCAGGGCTTTCATCTGTACCTGCTAAAAGGGAACCAATCATAGCAGCACAAGCTCCACCTGCTAAAGCTTTAGCAAAATCACCTGAAGCTTTAATCCCACCATCAGCAATAATAGGAATACCAGCTTTTTCAGCAACTTCTACAGCATTAATAATAGCTGCAAGTTGAGGCACACCAACACCTGCAACAATTCGTGTTGTGCAAATAGAGCCAGGACCAATACCAACCTTTACCGCATCTGCACCACTATCAATTAATGCCTGTGTTGCTTGAGAAGTTGCTACATTCCCAGCAATAATAGCTGTAGAACACGCCATCTTTTTAATGCGCTCAACCGTGTCTAGCACACGTTGAGAATGGCCGTGCGCTGTATCAATCACCAGCACATCTACACCTGCGTCAATGAGCCGTTCAGCACGCTCAATCCCATCATTCCCCACACTACTGGCAGCTCCAACACGCAAACGGCCTTGAGAATCTTTCGCTGCATTTGGATTTAATTGTGCTTTTTCAATATCCTTAACGGTTATCAAACCAACACAACGATTTTGTTCATCTACAACCAATAATTTTTCAATACGGTGGTGATGTAAAAGATACTTCGCTTCACTGAGTCGAACATTTTCACGGACCGTAATCAAATTCTCATGCGTCATCAATTCATAGATTTTCTGTTTTGGATCCGATGCAAAACGCACGTCTCTGTTCGTCAAAATGCCAACAAGCTGTCCAGCAGTCTCACCTTTAACGTCATTTTTAACAACTGGAATACCTGAAATACCATGAGAGCGCATCAAAGCTTTCGCTTTTTCAAGGGTTGCATCTGGACCAATTGTTACTGGATTAACAACCATACCCGATTCAAACTTTTTTACCTGACGCACTTCTTCAGCTTGCTCTGCAGCAGACATATTACGATGAATAACACCAAGACCCCCAGCTTGAGCCATAGCAATTGCCAAACGCGATTCTGTTACAGTATCCATTGCAGCAGAAAGCAAAGGCAAATTTAGCGTAATATCAGCTGCAATACGTGTTCTAAGATCTACTTGGCTAGGCATAACAAGAGAATGACCCGGCTGTAAAAGCACATCATCAAAAGTCAGTGCCAATGCACCCGTTCCTGTTTCAACAATTTTTGCCATAGCCAAATTCCTTTTATAACAAAACACCGCAAGGTGTTTTAAACAACTGCGGTTTTCATACGTTGCGGATTGGCAAACAATTATGCCATGTTACAAAAAAAATGAAAAGAAAAATTAAAATAATTCTCTCATTATAGTTTATAAAATCTACAATTGTGATTCAATCGGTAACCAACTTATTATTTTAGCAAACGCACGGCGCCAAAAATTGCTTTCTGGCTCACAATCAACACTATACTGTTTTTCATTTTCAATAAAATCCCAATAAATACGATTATTATCACCAAGACGCAGATGATAACTCATTTCGCCTGTTGTTTCTTCAGAAAAAAGCAAATCTAACCTCGCTGTAATCGGTGCACATTCAAAAAGAATGCCCATTTCCGTATTCAGTGCCGCTGATCTAGGATCAAAATTTAAAGATCCAATAAAAGCAGTTTTACGATCAACTAAAAAAGCTTTGGTGTGTAAACTTGCCTTACTTGATCGAAAGAGTCGCAATCCTCGAGTATTTCCATCCGGTTTTAATTCATAAAGCTTAACACCATTTCTCAATAACGCTTTACGATACGGCACATAACCACCATGTACCAATGCTACATCCGTTGCAGCTAAGGAATTTGTAAGAATTTTGACATCAACACCCTTTGAAACCAATTTGCTAAAATTCTGCGTCCCTACCTTACCTGGTATAAAATAAGGTGACGTAATCTGAACTGTTCTTTTAGCCTCCCCTATAACTTGTGAAAGCGCCTTCATGAGCCAATTTCCTGCCTTTTTGCGCAATGCTTTTTCCGGAGGATCAGAAAGAACTACAACTTTATCTGCTAAAAATAACCGCTTTCCTGTTTGAATAAAACAGTCAAAATTAATATGCTCCTTGATATAATCTAAATAAACTTTTGCAACCTTGGAATCGCGAAATTCTTGTAATTTATTCTTCCAATAGCTAAAGTCACTGGTACTTTTAGGAACAACCAGAGTATGAATTGGTAAAACAACAGCACTATTCCAAAAATCATCAAAGATATTTTCCACCTTTTTAACTGAGGGACCGATTAACATCAAATCCAAATCTCGAAAATGCGATTCTTCACCAGCGTCAAAATAAGAATCTGCAAGGTTGCGTCCTCCTACAAAAGCCACTCGACCATCGACAATAAAAGCTTTATTATGCATTCTGCGTGTGACAGTAATTGCTCGCAATATAATCTCTAAACCACGACGTAAACCACCTTTACGTGATCGCCCTGGATTAAACATTCTCACCTCAATCTGAGGATGTTTATCTAGGGCAATATAAGCTGGATCACGAGCCTGAGCATTAATATCATCTAAAAGAAGGCGTACCCGAACACCACGATCAGCTGCTTCTACTATTTCACTTAATAATAAGCGCCCTGTTAAATCATCGTCCCAAATATAATACATCAGATCAAGGCTACGCCCCGCCTGTGCAGCTCCTATCGCACGAATACAAAAGGCATCCAAATTGCTGGTGATGAGTGAAAGGGCATCTTTATCAACTCCTAATCCATCTTTTTCTTTTGCTAATTTACTTACTATCCGATCAAACTTGGTTTCATCTTTCTTAACAGATAAGGCATAAGAACACACCCCCCTCGCACTTTTAACAAAACGCCCATATGTGTAAATCGCCAACATAGACGCAACAAAAAAAAATGCGATAAAACCGATAACAATCTGTAACAGTGTCAAAGAAAATCAACTTTCTATTTTTAAAGCCATTGCACCATCATCGATACCAGCCACAGCATTAAAATCAATAATCCTATCTTAATTAGATCCAATAGAATGCCATCTCTTGCTTAAGAGAATATAAACTCAATATCAATGATTATAGAATTTTAGTTTCAGGACTAAAAAAGTGTGAAAGTTATCTCTTCTCATTAAATGTAAAATGAGCTAAAATGGTAAAAATTGAAACAAGAAAAAAGACTTGAAAAGAACAGCACAAATAAAATCAATATTTATTGACTTTTTAAAATTATCGCCAATGTTTTAATTCTCTATAATAAAAAACATCTCTTCAAAAGATCCCCCTCCCCGCCACTGCTTTTACCAAAAAATACTGCATTTTTTCTAAAAAGCACACTTTTCATCAATAAAAATTCATTGTGGATTCTCTTTCTGTTCTCGGTTTTTTATTGCTTTCAATTCCTCCATTTTTCGATAAAGTGTAGAGCGACCGATATGAAGACGCCGAGCAATCTCGCTCATATGTCCCTTATAATGTTTAACCGCCTTCTCAATAATATCATGTTCCATCTCTGCAAAAGTGCGAACATGCCCATCAGAATTTAAAAGTTGTATTGATTCTTGTTTATGTCCTCTTTGAACATCGTTCTCAATGATATTTGGAACACTCATTAGCGGACTCCCCATTAATTGAGGAAAGTCCCTAACTGTTAACAATGGCCCCTCACTGAGTAAAACCGCGCGAAACAAAAATTTCTCAAGCTCATCCCGATTACCAGGCCAATCATACTGCATAAGCAATGAAAGAGCTGATCCAGCTAAACCATGGACATGTGATCGCCCTGTTTCCATAATAATGCGATCAATCAAATTTTGCGTAAGTTCTGGAAAATCATCTCTTAATTCCCGTAAAGCAGGAACGCTGATCGATAACTGAGAAAATTGTTCACATAAACTGCGCGAAAAATAACCCTCTTTCACCAAATCTGAAAGCCGCGATGTTGAAATCGTTATAAGACGAAAAGGAGGAGGATTATCCTTGGTTGCTTTTTCCCTCTCTTGAAGATAATTCGCCAAGCGCTTTTGCTGTATGGGCTCAAGTCGATCAACATCGCAAAGGCAAAGTGTTCCTTTCTCAAGAGAAGAGACCAATGGTAAAAACTCTTTAAACCACTGGCGATTTTCTTCTTCTGGATCAACAATAGCTGAACATTGAAAGCGAATAAAAGCGCCCTCCGATGACAAACCTTCATGGTGAATAATGCGCGCTAATGTTTCGCGATCAGTTCCATTTTCACCTTCTATCAAAAGATTTTGTAAGGAATCTGCTGCCTTCCTCGATTGTTCCAAAACTCTCTGCATTGGCCTGCTTTTTACACAGAGATCAGAAAACCGCAAATGATTCTCATTTTTTCGCCGAATATAACAAACTTCACGCTCTAATGCAGAAATAAGAGCAAGAATATCCAAAGTGACTCTCAACCGTAATGACGTAACTGGATAAATCCAATAATCAACAGCTCCAGCTGTTAAAGCTTTCTGGAGTAAGCTTTGATTCTCTTGTTGTGCTATCACAACAATAGGAACAGAAACACCAGCAACTCTAATCATTTTAATCAAATCACCCACACTCAAATCACTCATGGCGACATCAAGAAGTGCAAGCATAATATTTCTACGTCTGTGTAAAAGATCAATCGTACGTAAACCATTTTCTGCTTCAATGACACGGTGGCCAAAACCTCGGAGCATTGCAGAAAGCTCTATACGTTTTCCATAATCTTCACTCGCAACAAGAATAGGACCAACCATAATTTTAATAATCTCCTTTGAGACTACTAAACGGCTTAATGTAAAAATTGTTGTAAACCATAAGAAATATTTCACCTCTTGTGTTTTATCTACGGTATTTCATCAAGCTGTTAATTAAATACAACATTAAGGCATTTTTTTCCATTGTTTTGCTGTTTCATTGATTTTCATAAAATTTTTTATATTGACTCATGGAATAATTTAACAATGTTATAGAAGCTAAAAAGCAAAGTAACATAAATAGAGATAATAAATGAAACAGACCTGCCGTATTTTATGTCTTACAATCATCGCTTTAACATTAGGTGCCTGTGGTTCTTCACAATATTACAGGCAAAATGTACCAGATGGAATTGACGGTAAATGGATTGATGAAAATGGTATTATTTCTTCTTTTCGCAATGGTGTTTTTGAAACACGTGCAGCAGATACAGAAGAAAAACTATCAGAAGGGACATATAATTATGTTAGTCCTCAACATATAGAAATTGAAATACGCTCCATTCTCCGTGGAACAATATCGAAAGCCAATTGTATGATCTCACGCGATGCAACACATCTTTTCTGCACATCACATATAGGATCACAATTTTCTCTCAAGAGAAAATTTTAGATAAAATATAAAGCTAAAAATGCTATTCAATAGAGTGACGTATGTATCAAGAGAGGGCCCTTTTTCCTTTTGACACAAGTCTTCGTTAAGATACGCAACCTACTGATACCGCATTCTGACAATAAAATCTGCAAATATTATGGAATACAAAAGCACCTGTTTTTTCGAGAAACACCCATCGTTGCCATACAATAAAATTTTATCTTTTTGTTTTTGAATCTGTTTTATTCCAAAATAAAACTTTATCTGATGTGTGTACACCAACTTATGCCGCACCAATACGTAAAAGATCATGGAAATGAACAATTCCTACTGGTTTTTTGTTCTCAACCACAAAAAAAGCACCGATGTGATGATCATTAATAAAAGCTGTTGCCGCACCGACCAGTGTATTGGGCTCTACAATTTTAGGATTTTTTGTCATTATCTCATCAACATTAAATTTTGATAAGTTGAAGTGAATGTTGCGTGCAAGATCACCATCGGTCACAATCCCAATTAATTCACCTTTTTGATTCACAACACCAACACAACCAAAATGCTTTTCAACCAAAATATTCATCGCTTCAATCATAGTTGCTCCCTGCACAACCAAAGGGATGCGATCACCTTCATGCATAATATCACGCACATATTTTAAGCTTGCACCAAGAGAACCACCAGGATGATAAATTTTGAAATCCGTTGCCGTAAAACCACGCATTTCTAGAAGAGCAACAGCTAATGCATCACCCATTGCTAATTGCATAATTGTTGAAGTTGTAGGAGCAAGTCCGTGAGGACAAGCTTCCTCTATCTTTGGCAATAAGAGTACGATATCAGCTTGTCGCCCTAACACAGAGTGCTCACCCGATGTCATCGCAATAAGTGGTGTGCGAAAGCGTGCAGCATGATTAATAATGCCACTTAATTCCAAAGTTTCACCAGACCACGACAAGGCAAGAATAACATCATCGGGTCCAATCATACCAAGATCACCGTGATTAGCTTCTGCGGCATGAACAAAAAAGGCAGGTGTCCCTGTTGAAGCTAAGGTTGCAGCAATTTTTGTTCCTATATGACCACTCTTTCCAAGACCAGTAATCACCACATGACCATTAGCATTTCTAATAGTTTGAACAGCAGTTTTAAAGGAAGAAGAAAGACTTCCCAAAAGAGCGGTTTCAAGAGCTTCAAGCCCTCGCTTTTCACTCGCAAGCGTTTTTAGTGCTGATGTAATAGCACCCTGCAAAGCTATATGAGGAACTGGTATTGTCATAATTAAATTTGATAAATGAAATTAAAAGAGAGATCTACAATCATTTTTCAACCTTAATGATTTCTAGTAATTTTTTTAACGAAGCAGAAACTTGGCTACGCATGTCAGCACATGCTAAAGAAAATGCAACATTAGCTTCAATAAAACCAGCTTTAGAACCGCAATCAAAGGTGAGTCCTTCTAACTGGAAACCAAAAAAGTCCTGCTCATTTGAAAGCCTTACCATCGCATCTGTTAATTGAATTTCATTTCCTGCCCCTCGTTCTTGATTGGAGAGAATATCAAAAATTTCTGGTTGCAAGATATAACGTCCATTAATATATAAATTGGATGGTGCACTCCCTTTTGTTGGTTTTTCTATCATTTTTGTGATTTCAAAACCGTTTGCAATCTGTTTACCTTGTCCAACAATACCATATTTATGTGCTTCACTAGGATCGCACTCTTGAACGGCAATAATATTTCCCCCTCCGGTTTTCTCATAAAGATTGATCATCTCAGAAAGGCAGCCCTTTTTAGCTTGTATAAGCATATCTGGTAACAATAAAGCAAAAGGCTCATTCCCAACTAATTCACGCGCGCACCAAAGAGCATGTCCTAGCCCCAAAGGCTGCTGTTGCCGCGTAAAAGAAGTTGTCCCTGGTGGAGGCTGTAAACCGTGTAAACGCTCAAGTTCTTCTTTTTTACCACGTTCAGCAAGAGTTGTATATAACTCAACTTGGGCATCAAAATAATCTTCAATAACTGCTTTATTGCGTCCAGTAACAAAAATAAAATGCTCAATACCAGCCTCACGCGCCTCATCTACAACATATTGAATAACTGGCTTATCAACAACTGTTAGCATTTCTTTAGGAATTGTTTTTGTTGCAGGGAGAAAACGTGTGCCAAGACCAGCCACAGGGAATACTGCTTTCCGGATTTTATGCACTCTCACCTTCCTGCTCCTCATTGATCACATAACTCATTGATTTCATTTAATATATATTTTTACTAAATGGTAAAAGAGATATCTTATTGTTATTTTACCATTATAATGGACAGGAAAAAGATGCAAGGATGTGATAATGTATTAAAGATATTCCTTCAAAACAAATAACCTATTTCAACCTTTCTTATTCATTTGAATCTATCATTAATAAAACCACATATACAAATGAATTCTTGCACATAAAAATACTGAAATATTGAGGGGAATTAAAAAATGAAAAAAACAGAATCTAAAACTTTCTCTTCTTTAGAGAAATCGATAAGGTGGAAAACTCTTATTATAGGTTTGGCTGTTTTTCTTTCTGCTTTTTTAATGTTTGTTACATCATTTTTATATGCCGGTAATGGTTTTAAACACTGGATTAAAGAGTTTAAAAAAATAGCTCTCGCCAATAATATCTCATCTTCTACATTTGACATGGCTTTTAAAAATGTTAACGCAATTGATCCAGAAGTTTTAGAACGAGCTGCATACCAGCCAGAATTTGTTGATCATCCATGGAATTATTTTGATAATCGTGTTCATGATTTTGCTATTTCAGAAGGGCAACGCCAAGCTCAAAAATGGAAAAACTGGCTTCCTCAAATTGAGAAACGTTTTGGTGTTGACCGTAATATTCTCCTAGCCATTTGGTCAATGGAAAGTAATTATGGAAAAATTTTAGCAAATAAAAGTGTCATGCGTGATACCATTCGTTCACTTGCAACCCTAGCCTATGCTGACAAAAAACGTGCAAAATACGCACACACACAACTCATAGCTGCCATGAAAATTCTCCAACGTGGTGAAATTACACGTGCACAACTTACTGGATCTTGGGCCGGCGCAATGGGGCATACGCAATTTATTCCAAGCAGTTATCTCGCTTATGCCATTGATATGGATGGGGATGGACGACGAGATATCTGGAATTCTGTTCCAGATGCCCTTGCAACCGCTGCTAACCTGCTCCACATGAATGGTTGGCAACCTAACTTCCTTTGGGGAGTAGAAGTTAAATTGCCGCAAGGAAAAAATCTTCCTGGGGATTGGCATTCCTTTGAACAGTGGGCAAAATTAGGCGTAAAACACGCAAATGGAGAGCCCTTACCTTCATTATCTGAACAAGCAATATTGAAGTATCCAGATGGGCTAAAAGGACCTGTGTTCTTAGTAACAAAAAATTACTTTGTGCTTAAACATTATAATAATGCAGATCGCTATGCTTTAGCGGTCGCCCTTCTTGCTAACCGTATTGCTGGACACCCTGGACTGATTCAGGATTGGCAACGACCATTCAAACCTCTTACTTTCCATGAACGCAAAGAATTGCAATCACGTTTAATGGCGCTTGGCTATTATAAAGGAGAAATTGATGGCAAAATTGGCACCGTCTCTCGAAAAGCACTTAAAGATTTTCAACTGCGCCACGGCTTAACGACAAATGGATATCCAACCCCTGAAGTTCTCTTTCTTCTTCGAAAACAATAATTTGGAGTAAAGTGTTTGTCTTATTTCCGATCAATATACTTAATCTTCTTGCTTTTCTCTCTCTTCACTGTGAGTGTTATGCAACCGTCTCCAAGTAAAGCGACAAATTTTTTTAAGTGGTTGTTAGAACATAACAAACAAGAGCAACTACAACAATACCCAAAAATTATAGAACAGAAGAGATACAAACCACCCAAAAAAACTATAATACAAAAATCTGTAAAAAAGCTAAAAGAAGAAAATGCAAAACGTATTCTTGTCATAGGGGACTTTGTAGCTTCTGCTGTTGCCGACGCTCTTAAGAAGCTGTTTATCGATAAGAGTGATATCATCGTCATAAATCATACAATACCAAATTCTGGTTTAATCCGTACTGATCAAACTTCTTGGAAAAATAATATTTCTAAACTTATTGAGAAAAATAAACCCGATGCGACTGTTATAGTGATTGGTGCCAATGATAATCAAACAATAACAACATCTTATGGCATATTCAGTCCAATTCAGCCAGAATGGCTCAATATCTACAAACAAAGAATTTCCGAAATTGCTGAAGACCTTCACACTTCAGGAAAACCGTGGATATGGATGGGACAACCTACTTTTGGAAATGATGATTTGACACAAAAAATGAAAATCTTCAATGAGCTCTACAAGCAAGAAACAGAAGAAGCAGAAGGATATTTTGTCGATGTTTGGGATGGTTTCATTGATGAACAAGGGCAATTTTCTTTTTCAGGCTATGATATAAATGGAAAAGTTGTTAGATTACGCTCTCGTGATGGTATTCATTTTACTTCTGAAGGAAAGAGGAAACTTATTTCTTATTTAGAAAAAAAATTGGAAAATATTTTAAATTTTCATACACTTTCCCATGAAAATTCACTTTTTATCAATGTTAACACGCCCAAAATTATGCAAGAAACACAGAATATTGAGCGTCAATCTCCAATAACCCTCCATGATATTGCACAACAAAATACTGGATTGCTCAATAAAATAGATCAAAGCTTTATAAAAAGATCATGGCTTCCAGCAAATGGTCATCAGAAAGACCGCGCTGATAATTTTTCTTTCCCTTGATACTTTTAAAACAGAATCTTGTCATTTGCAGAGCACATGACAAGATTCTGTTCATATAATCATAATGAAGTAATAATTTGCATCAATCTCAATTGCAGAAAAGAATATAACAACGGTATGGCTCTTGCACCATACCATTATCTTTTACAGCCCTCGTTTTTTTATCATAGCTTCTGGTGATGGCAATCGTCCCCGAAAAGCTTTATAGAGTTCCTCTGGATCATGGCTTCCCCCAGCAGAATAGATAAAACGCTTTAAGCGATCAGCAAGTTCTGAATCAAAAACATCACCGGTTTCTTCAAAAGCTTGAAACGCATCGGCATCGAGTACTTCCGACCACATATAAGAATAGTACCCAGCAGCATAACCATCTCCTGAAAATATATGGGTAAAATGCGGAGGACGATGACGCATGATAATGGTATTGAGCATTTGCAACTTTTCTAATTCTTGGCGCTCAAATAGTGTTGAATCAGTTATTGTTTTTCCTTTATGAAAAGCCATATCCACGAGAGCGGATGCGGTAAATTCAACCGCAGCAAAACCAGCATTAAATCTCTGTGCGGATAGAACTTTATCCATTAATGTTTGTGGCATAGGAAGCCCTGTTTTTACATGCGTAGCATAAGATTTTAAAGTCTCTGGTACAGTTAACCAATGTTCGTAAAGCTGAGAAGGAAGTTCAACAAAATCACGCGAAACGGATGTTCCTGCTACAGATGGCCATGTTACATCAGAAAGCAAACCATGTAATGCATGGCCAAATTCATGGAAAAGCGTACGTGCATCATCAAGTGATAAAAGTGCAATATCTTCTTTAGGTGGCTTAGCAAAATTACAAACATTGTAGATAATAGGCTTTTGTCCGCCATTCAATTTATGTTGCGATTGTAAACTACTCATCCACGCACCAGAACGTTTTGAAGGACGCGCAAAATAATCCCCAATGAAATGCCCAAGCAGGCTTCCATCAGATTTTTTCACTTCCCACAAACGCGCATCAGGATGCCAAAGTGTAAGAGCGCTTTTTTCTTCAAATGTAATGCCAAAGAGTTTTTCTGCTACCCCAAAAGCTGCTTTAATCATGCGATCAAGTTGAAAATAATATTTAATTTCAGATCCATCGAAAGAAAATTTTTCAGCGCGCAGTTTTTCAGCATAATAACGCCAATCCCAAGCTTCTAAAGTCTCGTTGCTTCCTTGATTGTGTGCAAAATTTTGCAATTCAATTTGTTCGCTAGAAGCTTTCGCTCTTGCCCGTTCCCATACAGATGTAAGCAAATCCATAACCGCATCAACACTTTTAGCCATTGTATTATCAAGTTTTAAATCTGCAAAGGACTTATATCCTAACAATTTAGCCTTCTCATCACGAAGCGCAATAATTTCTAAAATAATTGACCGATTATCGTTCTCGTTATCATTTTCACCACGTTTGGCCCAAGCTTGAAATGCGACTTCACGCAAATCACGGCGCTGAGAAAATTTCAAAAAAGGATCAATAATTGAGCGTGCTAATGTTAATGCATGTCTCCCCTCATGCCCCCTTTCGCGCGCAATTTCCTTCATTGAAGCAATAAGATCATCAGGCAAACCACATAAATCTGTTTGTTCTAAAAATAAAACCCATTCAGCTTCATCTTTTAAAACATTCTGGCCAAAAGTAGCATTTAAAAAAGCAAGTTTCTCATTAATTTCTGCAAGCCGTTTTTTATCCTCTTCATCAAGTTTTGCACCATTGCAAACAAACTTTTTCCACCATAATTCAAGTACACGTTTTGTTTCACTATCATACATGCCTTGCTGTGACTGCTTATAAAGCACATCTATTTTCGCAAATATTCGTGCATCCATCATAATTTTGGAAGAATAACGAGAAAGTTTTACAACAAACTCTTGTTCTAATTTCTGAATCAACGCATTACTATGTGCACTTGAACGCAAGAAAAATATTGAACAAACACGATCAAGTGCTTTGCCAGAAAGCTCAAAAGGTTGCAAAAAATTCTCAAGAGTCGTTGGTTCTTGCACCGTAGCAATAGTCTCTAGTTCTTGTTCTGCTTCTTGAAGAGCCTGTTCAAAAGCGGGTTTAAAATCTTCGTCACTTATTAAAGAAAAATCAGGAAGCCCTGAAAATCCCTTCCAGTCCAGCACTGCTGCTTTTGTCATAATATTCTCTCTCTCCATTATGAATTTAATGTATAACGATTACCTTTACGACACAAATTGATAATATACTAAAACTATTGTGTGAACTTCAAAAATGCCTTTCAGATCTTTCTCTCTTAAAGGCAGAAATCAGGAATATCACTCTTATTTAAGAGGTAAACAAAAATGAAAATTTCTCTATGTCTGAATTCATGAAATTGTTTATAACCTGTAATCTATCCTTGACTTTATTTTAAATATTAACAATTGGAGGAATATAATTGGGGAGGGCTTTTTTAAAACTTCCATAACTTTTTTTATCCTATCCTAGAATAATTATATTCTCCCATCCTTCGGAAGGTACTTTATTATGACTGAAATTAAAACGACCTTCGACTTTAAAAATTCTTCACCTGAAGTCCTCGCCGAGGAATTAAAAAATTATCATTTTGCTGATTCGATTGATATCATCAATGATCTCGATATCATGGAACGCGTAGCTATTCTTAGCCTTTTACCCCTTGATTATACAATTGAGCTTTTTGACAAACCAGAACTTGAACAATCAGCAGCGATTCTTGAACTTCTTCCTGTTAATCGTTCAGTTGAAATTCTTGATGGCATGTCGGCTGACGCTGCTGCCGATGTCTTTCAGGAAATGGATAAGGAAACCCGCAAAAAGCTTTATGTATTGCTTAAACCCTTAACGCGTGCTGAACTCAAAAAACTTACAAGCTATCCTGATCATACAGCGGGTGCACTTATGACAACTGAGTTCATAGCTGTCCCCGCAAACTGGACCGTAAAAAAAACGTTGGATCATATTCGTGATGTTGAACGAACACGTGAAACAGTTTATACAAGCTATGTCATCGATCCCAAAACAGGCACTCTTCTCAAGGCTGTTTCGCTGCGTAACCTTATCCTTGCCTCACCTGATGATCAAATTCTCAATGTTTCTAACCATGACACACCTATTGCAATCTCTCCCTTCACACATCACGAAGATATTGCCCGTCTTTTTCAGCGTCATGACCTTCTCTCTGTACCAGTTATTGATGAGAGTAATCATGTCATTGGTATTGTAACCGTCGATGACGTCCTTGATACAATGGTTGATGAAATGAGTGAAGATGCCTATAAATTTGGAGGTATGGAAGCTCTTGATAAGCCCTATATGCAAATCAACTTTCTAGGGATGATGAAAAAACGTGGTGGTTGGCTTGCATTACTTTTTCTTGGCGAAATGCTAACAGCCAGTGCTATGCAATATTTCGAAACAGAACTTGAAAAAGCCATCACTCTCACACTCTTTATCCCCCTCATCATGAGTTCGGGAGGAAACTCTGGTTCTCAAGCAACATCCCTTATTATTCGCGCTTTAGCTCTACGTGAATTGACACTTAAAGATTGGTGGAAAATCATACTCCGTGAAATTCCAGCAGGAATATCCCTTGGTCTTTTACTTGGCGTTATTGGAATGATGCGTATTGCTCTTTGGCAAGAGCTTGGTATTTACAACTATGGTGAACATTGGATTTTTATTGCCATAACGGTAGGTGCTGCTTTAGTTGGAATTGTCACCTTTGGTTCTTTATCCGGCTCCATGCTTCCCTTTATCCTTAAACGTTTTGGATTTGATCCAGCAAGCGCTTCCGCTCCTCTTGTTGCAACTTTAGTGGATGTTATGGGAATCGTGATCTATTTTTCTGTTGCCTCCTTTATCTTGTCTGGAACTCTCCTCTAAGAGGAAAAGCAAAAATGCTCCCCTCATACAACTTAAAATCTTTGTTTTGTAAGCAAAATGTTGATTTTTTTTAAATATAAAATAGCACTATATATTTTAAATAAGCTCTTTTAAGATTGCCATAATTCACTGTTCAAAATGCTTTTATTATGAATAAACACAAAATATTCAACGACCCTTCAAGAGAGAAATTTTAGAAAAAATCGAATATATATTAACGTAATGTTTTAATAAAAGGACGTAAAAAACCTTTTATACAAAAGTGAAAATCGTAAAAACCTACACTTGAATCGATTAAAAAGGTTCCAAAAGCAGGAATGTTACTGCAAAAAATATAATAAAATCAATAACAAATAAATTTCTTGCTGCTAAGAAACAGTAAGTGATTGAATTGTTTTTCTTATCCCTCTTCCAAAATTATAAAAAAACATGTAAAAGGCTCTGTAATAGTAAGGTAAGGAGCGCAAAGGCGTTGCTTCAAATGAAATCTCATTAAACGAAAAGAAGAAAATTTATGCAATTGCGTAATATCGCCATCATTGCCCATGTTGACCATGGCAAAACAACACTTGTAGACGAGCTTCTCAAACAATCAGGAAACTTTCGTGATAACCAGCGTACCAGCGAACGTATGATGGATTCAAACGATATTGAAAAAGAACGTGGAATTACAATTCTAGCAAAAGTAACGTCCGTCGTTTGGAAAGATACCAGAATTAACATTGTTGATACACCAGGTCACGCTGACTTTGGTGGAGAAGTTGAACGTATTTTGAACATGGTCGACGGAGCAATCGTGCTTGTTGATGCTGCTGAAGGCCCAATGCCACAAACAAAATTTGTCGTTGGAAAAGCATTAAAAGTAGGTTTACGTCCAATTGTTGCTATCAATAAAATTGATCGAGCTGATGCACGAGCCGATGAAGTTATCAATGAGGTTTTTGATCTTTTTGCTGCTCTTGATGCAACCGATGAACAACTTGATTTCCCTATTCTTTATGGATCAGGTCGTGATGGATGGATGGCTGAATCTCCTGAAGGACCGAAAGATCAAGGATTGAGCCCTTTATTTGATCTTGTAACTCGCCATGTTCCTTCTCCTAATGTAGCGGAGGGACCATTCCGTATGATCGGAACTATTCTTGAAGCAGATCCATTTCTTGGGCGAATTATTACAGGACGCATTCATTCGGGCTCGATAAAACCCAATCAAAGTGTCAAAGTTCTTGGGCAAGATGGAAAACTTTTAGAAACTGGACGTATTTCAAAAATTTTGGCATTTCGTGGACTAGAACGACAACCTATTGAAGAAAGTGTTGCTGGTGATATTGTAGCAATTGCTGGTCTACAAAAAGGGACTGTTGCCGATACTTTCTGTGATCCCACGATCAATGAACCTCTCACCGCCCAACCCATTGATCCTCCTACTGTTACGATGAGCTTTCTCGTCAATGATAGTCCCCTAGCGGGAACTGAAGGCGATAAAGTAACAAGCCGTGTCATCCGTGATCGTTTGTTAAAAGAAGCAGAAGGGAATGTAGCCCTGAAAATTGAAGAATCAGCTGATAAAGATTCTTTCTATGTCTCAGGACGAGGGGAATTGCAACTTGCAGTTCTCATTGAAAATATGCGCCGTGAAGGGTTTGAGCTTAGTGTTTCACGACCACGCGTTGTTATGCAAAAAGATGAAAACGGAGCAACTCTTGAGCCAATCGAAGAAGTTGTTATCGATGTTGATGAAGAATATTCCGGAACTGTTGTTCAAAAAATGTCCGAACGTAAAGGTGAAATGGTTGAATTGCGCCCTTCTGGAGGAAATCGTGTCCGTCTTGTCTTTTATGCACCAACGCGAGGCCTCATTGGTTACCAATCAGAGCTTTTAACTGATACACGTGGTACAGCCATTATGAATCGCCTTTTCCATACCTATGAGCCTTATAAAGGAGACATTGGTGGTCGCGTTAATGGTGTTATGATTTCAAATGATAACGGTGAATCTGTCGCTTATGCTCTTTTTAATCTTGAAGATCGTGGACCTATGGTGATCGATGCCGGTGTTAAAGTCTATCAAGGTATGATTATTGGTATACACTCACGTGATAACGATTTAGAAGTGAATGTTTTAAAAGGAAAAAAGTTAACCAATATGCGTGCTTCTGGAAAAGATGAAGCCGTAAAATTAACCCCTCCAATTAAAATGACATTAGAACGTGCTCTAGCTTGGATACAAGATGATGAATTGGTAGAAGTAACTCCTAAAAATATTCGTCTACGCAAACTCTATTTAGATCCCAATGAACGCAAACGTTTTGAAAAAACACGCGCATCAATTTCAAGCTAACTTTATGGCTTTTTCAATCAAATATTTATTGTATTTAGCTTCATCATTCCAGAAAGGATGTTTCCATGAATATTAAAGAAATCCCCGTGGGTAAAAATCCACCTGAAGATATCAATGTTATTGTAGAAGTCTCTCTTGGTGGTCAACCAATAAAATATGAGATGGACAAAAAATCGGAAGCCTTATTTGTTGATCGTTTTCTCCATACATCAATGGTTTATCCAGGAAATTACGGCTTTGTCCCACATACACTTTCAGATGATGGTGATCCTATTGATGTTCTTATCTGTAATACCCGTCCACTAATTCCTGGTTGTGTTATTAATGTTCGCCCTATCGGTGCTCTCATGATGGAAGATGATGGTGGTAAAGATGAAAAAATTATTGCTATTCCTACTCCAGAATTAACAAAACGTTATATCAATATTCATAATTATACAGATCTTCCTGAAATTACCCTAAAACAAATTGAACACTTCTTTGAGCATTACAAAGATCTTGAGCCTGGGAAATGGGCTAAAATTGAAGGTTGGCGGGATAAAAATTTTGCACATGAACTGATTAAACAAGCCATTGAGCGCAATAAGCAATAAAAAAATATAATCATCGCAAAAAATAAAGCCTGTTTTTTGAATAGGCTTTATTACTTTGAGATATCATCTTCTAAAGATTGCCATATCTGCTTTAGCTTTTCTAAATGTGTTGAAAAGTAAAGCTGCTTGTAGCGAGATGCTGCACCACTTTTCAAAGAAATACAGGAAGATGGTACTTTCCATTGCTTCGATAAAAATTGAATGAGAGCCTTATTTGCCTTTCCAGCTTCAGGAACAGCACGAAGGCGTATAACTAAATATTGCTTTCCATCATCCCTGCATTCGATCCCCATTATTCGATCAATGGAAGCTTTTGGAGTGAGATGCACAAATAAACTAAAACCATGATTATCATCACCTTGATAAAACATCTTCATGCATCTCATGGAGTATTTTTATAGATACATGCCTGCATAAGCACGCCACATAAAAGTACGAATAAAATGAATAATTATAAAAACTACAAGAGGCGAAAGATCAATTGTTCCAAAATTTGGTAAAATCCGCCGAATGCGACTTAAAATTGGCTCTGTCAACCGATGCAAAAAGCTTCCTATCAAAACAACAAAGCGATTGCGTGCATTTATAATATTAAATATATAAAGCCAAGAAAAAATGACACTTGCGATTAAAATATCTATATAAATACTGAAAATAAGATCTATTACTTGAAGCAATGCATAAACCATGTTTATTCCTCTTTTAATCAAAGAAACAAAAGAGTGTAGAGAGCTTTCATTAAAATAACTCGTTTATGGAACAAGAGCATTGTATACTAATGTCTTTTTCCATAAATAAAAAAACCAAACATCCAAATTCTTTATCTTTTCTATACTATAATAGGATGATAAATCTCATAAACAAATATGAAAAACAAAAACAGCTGAACAAAACAGAAACAACAGTGCGTCATTTGAGAACCTTAAAAAAATTTTGAAAATCCCTTATAGAATAATCTCGTTGTTTCAATCTTAAGGATGTTACAAAAAACACTTAAACAAAAACGGCCTTTAAAGGCCGCTTTTGTTATTTTTAAGATTATTTCTGCAAAGCAATCAAGCGATTAAGGGCATTGCTAAAACCATTTAACTGAACGAATAAATCATTCAAAGGTGGTTCACCTGGAGCAGCAATTGTCATAGCCAATTTCAAATTCTTTCCAGCACGTAAAGCTGCCACATGATTTTTATCAAACACTATTGGAACAATGCAACCTGCTGGTACACACGTCCGAATGCCGGTTTCGATAGCAGCCTTTCCCTCATCAACTTGTAAACGAACAGGCTTAGAGACCAAAATGCCAAAAGGAACTGTTAGATTACCAGATACCACACCATCAGCATTGAGAATAACATTCATGGCCACAACAACACGCCCCTGATCATTCACTTCTTGACGGTGCATAAAACAAACTTTTTTTCCCTCTTGCATACCACAATTAATAGTCCACAAGCCGTAAGTTTCAGCCAAAGAAGAAGCTCCATTTGGCAATGTCGCTGCTGCTGGTTTTGAATCTGATGCAAACGCTACAGACGAAATAGTCAAGAGAGTAAAGGCTATAAGTAAATTAAATAACTTTTTCATTTTATATTCCAGTTCTTTACATAAAAGAGAAACACGCTTATTATCTTTTATAATTATACATAATATAAAAGCATCTTAATCAAAAAAAGAGCTTTCTGTCATTATATAGCTTTTATAATTGCCTAAGGCTACCTCGAAATTCATTAACAACTTTTCTATAGACATGCTTTTTAAAAGAAATAACAATTGAAGGAAGAATTTCCAAGTCAATCCATTTCCACTGGTCAAATTCTGGTTTATTACCATCCGGCGGGGGATTAATCGCGATTTCAGAAAGATCTCCCGTAAATTGAAAAGCAAACCATTTTTGTATTTGTCCTCGATATTTATTGCTTAATTTACTCCCAACAAGTTCTTGTGGAAAGTCATAAGTGAACCAATCCTTTGCTTCCTTAATCAACTTTACAGATCGAATGCCTGTTTCTTCGTACAGTTCACGACATGCTGCCTCTAATGGCTCTTCATTCTCATCTATCCCCCCTTGAGGAAGCTGCCAACGATGAGACATCTCAGTATCGGAAGGAGCACACGTCATTACACGGCGCCCAACCCACACTTTACGTGTATGATTAAAGACAACAATTCCAACACATTTCCGATAAGGAAGGGCTTTCAAATTAACCTCTGCATTACCCATTCGATGATCCTTTAACTGCGCAAGCCCTTTCTTATTTTAAAATATCCTTATTGGGATCTGGTGGAAATGCTGCATGCACCATTTCACCCCGTAATAACTTATAAGCCTCACGCAATTGAATATCATCCTTAGGATCTTGTGGAACAAAAGCAGCTGAACCAGACCCTTTATTGCTTTCTTGCTTCCCTTTAATATGCCCTTTTAATGTAGATTCACCGATCTTTACATCATAGCCTTTATATTTTTCAGGAAGTGGTTGTTCTACAAGAATATCAGGTGTAATTCCTGTCCCTTGAATTGAAGTGCCCGATGGCGTGTAATAAAGCGCGGTAGTTAAGCGTAAAGCACCATTCTCACCTAAGGGAATAATCGTTTGAACAGATCCCTTACCAAAAGATTGTGTCCCTAAAATCGTAGCACGACGATGATCTTGTAATGCGCCAGCAACAATTTCAGAAGCACTTGCTGAACCACCATTAATGAGCACAATGAGAGGTTTTCCATTGATGAGATCTCCTGGTTTAGCATCAAATCTTGTTACATCACTCTTCTTACGCCCACGAGTCGATACAATTTCACCTTTATTGAGAAATGCACTCGAAACACTCACAGCTTGATCTAAAAGACCACCAGGATTAAGCCGTAAATCAAGAACATACCCCTTCAACTTATCTTGAGGAATTTTAGACTGAATATCTTTAATTGCAGCCTGAAGATTGCTAAAAGTCTGCTCAGAAAACTGAATAATTCTTAAATATCCAATATCACCTTCAACGCGATATTTCACTGCCTTTACTTTGATGATGTCGCGAACAACTTTAATTTCGAGTGGCTTATCAACACCTGAACGCATAATTGTCAACATTATTGGTGTTCCAGGAACTCCTCGCATCTTACTAACAGCTTCATTCAATGTTTGACCATTCGTCTCTACACCATCAATTTTTGAAATAAGATCCCCTGCTAAAATACCTGCTTTTGCAGCAGGTGTATCATCCATTGGGGAGACCACTTTAATTAAACCTTTCTCCATGGTAACTTCAATACCAAGACCTCCAAACTCTCCCTTCGTAGAATCCCGCATCTCCTTAGCTTCTTGCGCATTCATATAAGATGAATGGGGATCAAGCGATGTGAGCATTCCATTGACAGCATTTTCAATAAGCTTTTTATCATCTGGAACCGTCACGTATTGCATACGCACTCGTTCCAAAATATCGCCAAATAGAGCCAGCTCTTTATACACATCACTTTCATTATTGGCAGCAACAGACTGCACCATTATCATTGAACTGGCGCCGAGCAATACCCCAGCGACCAAAAGAATAACTTTACGAATCATTTTGGTTCCTTCTCGTTTTTTCAGTCCGCCACCAAGGAGATGGATTCACAGGCTTTCCTTGCTTTCTAAACTCAATGTAAAGCATTGGAGCAGTTTTTCCTATATCCAATGCAACACTGTTCGCAACAAATTGCATCCCCATCGTTCCAAGAGGTTCACCTGCCAGAACAAACTGTCCCTGACTTACGTTGATTTTTGACATTCCAATAAGAATGATATGATAACCATTTCCAACATTGAGAATAACTAACTGTCCATAAGAACGAAATGGCCCCGCAAAAGCAACAAGAGCATCAGAAGGGGATATAACAACAGCCGATTCTTCTGTTTCAATCATTTCACCAAAGCGCATCATCTGCGAACTATTACGCACACGCTCCACTCTTTTTCCTAAAACAGGTAAAAGTAAAGAACCTTTTTGGCTTTCAAAATTCGACTGTTCTAATAATTGTAAATTTTTCCGTACCTGTGTCGATACATCAGAGCTCAGTTTTGATTGACGATCAAGTTCTAAAATCAATTCCTCCAAAGATTGCGCTTTTTTAGCAAGAACAATGTTTCTTTGTTGCTGCTCAATAAGCTCTTTCTCTGATCTTTGTTGTAATTCAGCTTTTTTACCTAATAAAAGCTCTAAATGCTTTCGCTGTTCTGCTTGATTTTGCATTTTAGCCTTTAGCGCTGTATATTCCATGGTAATTGAATTGGTTAAATTGGTCAACGCCTTCAGACTTTCTGTTAAAGCTCGTGTTTTCTCTTGCATTTGAGGTACAACAGCTCCTAATAAAACAGAACTACGGACAGACGTTAATACATCTTCAGGCCGTAGCATAAGCGCAGGAGGAGGATTTAATCCCATGCGTTCTAAAATGGCAAGAACTTCAGCAAATTCAGTCCGCCGATTTTTTAAATTTTGTTGAACTTGTACCCGCTTTTCTATCATTTTTTTTAGTTTTTCTTCTCTTTCAACAATATCATTCGCTACTGCACGTTCTGCTTTAGCAGCCTTTATGAGAGCATCGCTTAAAGCACGCTGATCTTTTTTTAAACCTTCAACTTGATGCTTAAGAAAAGAAACCCGCTCACGTGAGAGTGAAATATTTTTGTGAATCTCTGCTAACGCTTTATGTGCTTCTTCTACACTCCTCACTGTATCTTCAGCATGCGATACAGAAAAACAAAACCCCATACTCAAAAAAAACACGAAAAATATCATAAATTCTTCATATAAATGTTGCATTTTTCTATGAAGACTTTCTTTCATTTGCCCAACCATTAAGCATCATCGCATAAATTAATATGCTTTAAATGACGTCAACTAAAACAATATTAATAAATACACAATTAAGTGCTAAAAATTGTGCAAAAATATTAAACACGATGATAGGGATGGTTACTAGAAATTGTTACAGCGCGATAAAGCTGTTCTGCAAGGAGTATGCGCGCAATTTGATGCGGCCATGTCATAAAACCAAAAGACAAAAGAAAATCAGCACGGCTTCTTATCTGTTCACCATGCCCATCAGGTCCCCCTAAAGCAATTATCAAATCACGGACACCTTCATCACGATAAAAACCCAACTTTTCAGAAAAAGCAGATGATGAAATTGATTTCCCACGCTCATCCAAAACGATTAATCGACACTTTTCAGGCAAAAACTCGATAAGTTTTCTTCCCTCTTCTCCCATACGTTGACATGCTGTCTGAGCACGACTTTCTGATATCTCCTGCAATTTTTTTAAATGAAATCCCACAGCTCCAGAACTTTTAGAAAAACGATCTAAATAATGGTGAACCAATTTGTACTCTGCACCCATCTTCATACGACCAACAGCAAAAATAGAAATTTGCATGCTAATGATCTCCAAAGAGAACCGATTTTGTATTGTTTAAATCCGGAGCAAGCCACATTTTTTCTAAATTATAAAAGAGACGAATTTCTGAGCGAAAAAGATGAACAATAATATCACCTGTATCAATCAAGATCCAATCGCCCGCCGCAAGCCCTTCTACTCTTGCAAGACCGTACCCACTCTCTTTCCAAGTGCGTAATAAATGATCAGCAATAGCAGTAACATGGCGTTGTGAATGTGCTGATGCTATCACCATGTAATCAGCCAAAGATGATTTACCCTGAATATCAATGGAGACAATATCTTCTGCTTTTATATCCTCTAAACTCTTGAGAATAATTTTCAGAGCCTCACCGGCAGAAAAGATTCTCTTTTCTGTCGTAGTTTCAATACTGAAAGAGTATTTTTGTGAAATGTTTTCCAGATCTATATCCTTTCTTATCATTTAAAACAGAGAAGAAACAGAAGCAGAATCTTATAAAATGTTCAAGAAAAATTATTCTCCTTTAAACGAAGATTCGTTGAAGACTGAAAAGATAAAGGTCCATGTAAATAAGTCCAAACCGGTGGTTTTATAAAAGGCAATCGTATACTTTTTCTCTCATCTAAACGAACAGAACGGTAAATATGTGCCATAGGAGAAGAGAGTGCTGACATATGCGCAAAAGGACGATCGATAATTGCAATAGGAAGCATCGATATAATATCACGCCATCGAGACCAATGGTGAATCGTTGCAAAACTATCTGCACCCATAACCCACACAAAACGTACCCCACGGCAATGCGTGAGAATATAAGAAATCGTATCTCTTGATATTTTACTTCCTATTGCCTGTTCAAAACCCGTTACGCGAATCTTCGGATGATTGACAAGTTCAATACTTAGCCGCATTCTCTCATTTAAAGAAGGTAAATGTGTATGATCTTTTAAGGGATTTCCTGGAGTTACCATCCACCATAATTGATCAAGATGCAAACGCCGAATTGCACTTTCTGCAACAAGAAGATGTCCAGCATGCGGAGGATTAAAAGAACCGCCAAAAAGTCCCACAACATTGGATTTTTCAACATATGGCATGCGATCTTTCCAAAGAAAAAATGGATTTTTCAAGGCCTAACCTGTCCATTTCCTTTAATGTGATACTGAAATGATGTCAGCTGTTCAACACCTATTGGACCACGCGCATGCATTTTTCCTGTTGCAATACCAATTTCCGCTCCAAAACCAAATTCACCTCCATCAGCAAATTGTGTCGATGCATTATGCAGTAAAATAGCTGAATCTAAACGATTAAAAAATATCTTTACCACTCTCATATCCTCAGCAATAATCGATTCTGTATGTCCCGATGAATAACGTTGAATGTGCGTAATGGCTCCTTCAATACCTTCAACTGTTTTGACAGAAAGAATTGCATCCAGATATTCATGCGACCAATCTTCTTCAGAGGCTAATTTAACATCTGGTATAAGAGAAACAATATCCTCTGTTGCACGAATTTCGCACCCCTTTTCTTGTAAAGCAGTTAGAACAGGAAGAAATTTTTTTAGTGCTTGGCGATCAATGAGAACGGTTTCAACAGCACCGCATATGCCGGTTCGCCGCAATTTTGCATTGACAACAATCTTACGCGCCATATCTAAATCTGCTGATTGATCAATATAGATATGACAAAGCCCCTCCAAATGGGCAAAAGTTGGAACACGTGCATCAGACTGAACACGTGCAACAAGGCTTTTGCCACCACGAGGTATAATAACATCAATCATACCATCCAATCCTTTGAGCATTTCTCCAACAGCATTACGATCTGTCGTTCCAACCATTTGAATAGCATGTTTGGGAAAACCAGCTTCCTCCAATCCTCTTACCAACGCTGAATGAAGTGCGTGAGAAGAATGAAAACTATCCGAACCACCACGTAAAATTGCAGCATTTCCAGCCTTCAAACATAAAGCGCTTGCATCAATTGTAACATTTGGTCGACTTTCATAAATGATGCCAATTACACCAAGAGATGTACGGACACGGCTAATATGAAGTCCATTTGGACGTGTCCATTCACTCATCACTTGCCCAACTGGATCAGGCAAAGAAGCTATTTGGCGCACGCTCGCTACGATTGCATCCAAACGCAATGCATCTAATTTGAGCCTATCAACCATTGCTGCCTTCAAATTATTCTGAGCAGCATTTTCTAAATCCTGACAATTAGCTCGTAAAATTTCAGCTGATTGATCTTCTAAACTTAAAGCTATCATTTCTAATGCCTTATTCTTTTGTTCAGAAGACATAATAGCCAATGCCGTAGCAGCATGGCGCGCTTTTCGCCCCATGTCCTTCATCTGTTCTTTTAAAGACATAATATCATCCACTCTGCCAAAACAATAAACAAGATAACTTTTTTAAACAGACTCGGTCAAGCAGCGTAAAACCATATCATTACGATGGACCATAGCAGAGCGCGCATCATATCCAAGGATAGATTCAATTTCCTCGCTTTTACATCCCATAATGCGTACAACTTCATCTTTGCCATAACTTACAAGTCCACGAGCAATCTCAACACCATTTGTATCAACAATCGCAATCGTATCGCCACGATTGAATTTTCCCTCAACAGCAATCACTCCTGCAGCTAATAACGATTTTCCAGCTTCAAGAGCCTTAACCGCTCCCTGATCAATCGTCAAAATACCTGATGGATCTAAATGACCAGAAATCCAAGTTTTCCAAGCATTAACAGGTTTTTCACCCGCAGCAAAAAAACTGTTGCGCTCCCCTCTGTCAAGGGCCGCAAGAGGATTCATACGCTTGCCTGAAGTAATAACCATCGCTGTTCCAGCGGAATTTGCTATTTTTCCAGCATCTAACTTGGTCTTCATTCCTCCACGAGAAAGCTCTGAAGCAGCTACATCTGCCATTTTTTCGATATCACTCGTAATTGATGGAATAAAAGGAATAAATTCAGCCGTGGGATCACGATGAGGAGATTTCGTATAAAGGCCATCAATATCTGATAAAAGGATCAAAAGATCCGAACCCATCATTGTTGCTACGCGTGCCGCTAAACGATCATTATCACCATAGCGAATTTCACTTGTTGCAACAGTATCATTCTCATTAATAACAGGTACAGCACCAAAACGCAAAAGCACATTAATTGTAGCACGTGCATTGAGATAACGCCGTCGCTCTTCCGTATCAAAAAGAGTGAGTAAAATTTGACCTGTTTTTAATCCGTATTGAGCAAGCGCATCACCATAAGTTTTAGATAATTCAATTTGTCCCAGAGCAGCACACGCCTGACTCTCTTCTAATTTCAAAGCTCCTTTAGGAAGCTGAAGCAATGTTCTTCCTAAAGCAATAGCACCTGAGGATACCAATAAAATCTCAACACCTTTTTGACGTAATTTAGCAACATCACTTATCAAACTGTTGAGCCATTCGGCCCGTAAACCTGTTTGAGGATCAACCAAAAGAGCAGATCCAATTTTGATCACAATGCGTTTATAGTGTGCAAGTTTTTGTAATCCAACTGCCATCTTAATCAATCCTACTGCTCTCCATCATCATCTTCTTTGCGTGCCATTTCAATAATATGAGCAACTGCACGGAGCACATTTTCTAGACCTTCACGACTCACCGCAGAAAACATCATCACAGATTTACCCGTTACTTTTTGTAAAATCTCTTGTTTGGCTTTACGCCCCTCAAGAGTGAGAGTATCTATCTGACTTAAAGCTATAATTTCAGTCTTATTACTCAAGTTATTTCCATATGCTTCTAGTTCATTACGCACAATCTGGTATGCTTTTGCTACATCTTCTTCTTGAGCAGAAATCAAATGGAGTAAAACACCACAGCGTTCTACATGCCCTAAAAAACGATCCCCAATCCCTACGCCTTCATGTGCTCCTTCAATTAAACCGGGAATATCAGCCAAAACAAATTCACGAGCATCAACCCGTGCCACACCAAGATGAGGATGGAGAGTAGTAAAAGGATAATCTGCAACTTTTGGTTTTGCAGCTGTTACTGATGCTAAAAAAGTTGACTTCCCAGCGTTCGGTAAACCAATAAGTCCACCATCAGCAATTAACTTCAAACGAAGCCACAGTGTGCGCTCTTCTCCAACCAAACCCGGATTGGCGCGACGAGGTGCCCGATTCGTAGACGTCGTAAAATGAAGATTCCCAAAACCACCGTTTCCTCCTTTTGCAAGACGGTAACGTTGTCCCACTTCTGTTAAATCACAGATTAACGTTTTATTATCTTCTTCAAAAATTTGTGTTCCAACCGGTACTCTAAGGATGATATCATCGCCTTTTTCACCCGTCATGTTACGTCCCTTACCATGTCCTCCTGTTTTTGCCCTAAAATGCTGCTGATAGCGATAATCAATCAACGTATTGAGTCCATCAACAACAACAGCCCAAACATCCCCACCGCGTCCACCATTGCCTCCATCAGGACCACCAAATTCAATAAATTTTTCACGGCGAAATGATACTGCCCCTGCCCCTCCATTACCTGAACGAATATAGACTTTAGCTTGATCAAGAAATTTCATTGAAAATACTCTCTGAGGAATCAATCCCTCTACCTCTATAGGCAATGCATCGGTTTTACCAGTTTTTCATTATTGACGAAAGAAAAACTATCAACGATATCACCAACAGTCGTTTGTAAAAATTCTTACATTAAATCTGTGAATATCCTTAAATCTTCTGAAGAAAAGATACTATTGTTGTATTTCTGTCTTACCTTTAGAACCTAGGGCTAAAAGATAAAGCTCTACTGACTCTGATCGGCTTGCAGGCGGTTTAACATGATGAACTGTTTTAAAATTCTGCTTCAAGGTCGTGAGAAGAGTGTTCTCTGCCCCCCCCTGAAAAGCTTTTGCTAAAAAATGTCCTCCAGGTTTGAGAACTGAAAGAGCAAAATCAGCGGCAACTTCACACAAATGGATCGTCCTTAAATGATCCGTCTGACGATGGCCCGTTGTTGGTGCTGCCATATCAGAAAGCACTACATCCGGCTTTGTCCCTAAGGCATCAATTAATTTCTGTGGTGCATCTGCATGCAAAAAATCCATTTGCAACATCACCACTCCAGGTAATGGATCAACATGCAAATAATCAATGCCAACCACATTAGGTTTTTGATCACTGGAACCCACTATCCGTACAGCAACCTGACACCATCCTCCCGGCGCCGTACCTAAATCAATAATCTTTTGACCTTTTTTGAGAAACTTATAGCGTTCATTAATTTCAATTAATTTATAAGCCGCACGCGAACGATAACCATCCACCTTCGACTGATGGACATAAGGGTCATTCAGATGCCTCTCTAACCATCGTCGTGATGACGCTTTAATGGTTCCTGCTTTTTTCTTTACACGCTGATATAATTCATGTGATCCTGAACCACCGTATCCACCTGCTGGTATTTTTATCTTTTTTTTCATTGTTATTCATTGTCTCCGTCTTTCGATAACTGCTAACGTTTGACGCTTTTCCGCTTTCCATTGCAATGCCATACACCATCGCGTAACATCAACTCTATCAAAATTCCTTCTCTTAAACCACGATCAGCAACTCTTAATCGTTGACTGGGCCAAATTTCTCGAATAACATCTAAAATCGCGCAACCAGCTAAAATTAAATCTGCTTTTTCTCGTCCAATGCAAGGATTAGTTGCACGTTTTTTTATATCCCATGACAATACACGTTTTGTCATAAGTGTAATGTCTGCATCATTCATCCAAATACCATCAACTTGTCTTCGGTCATAACGCTCTAAATTAAGGTGCATTCCTGCTAAAGTCGTAATCGTTCCAGAAGTTCCCAAAAGATGAAACTTCGATCCTTGAGCTAAAGTCCCCAATTGGTGACGTCCTGAAAAATTATTTAACAAATTTCGTACATAATTTTTCATATTTTCAAAATCATCTAAACTAACATCATTTCCTCCAAAGCGCTCAGCAAGCGTGACAACACCAACAGGAAGCGAAGTCCATGCCGCAATCTGTTCGGTTAAACGTAAAGAACGCTTTTTGGAAACATCAAGGAGTACAATTTCTGATGATCCTCCCCCAATATCAAAAAGCACAATTGCATCAGTGTTCGGTTCAACAAGCGTACCACACCCTGAAACAGCAAAGCGCGCTTCTGTTTCCCGATCAACAATTTCCAATTCAAGACCAGTCTCATCCAAAACGCGTTGAATAAAATATCTACCATTTTTTGCCAAACGGCAAGCTTCTGTTGCAACTAAACGATAACGCTTAATACGCCTCTGTTTTAACTTGAAATGACAAATCTTTAAGGCTTCAATTGCACGATCCATTGCTCGTGTATTAAGAAAACCAGTATTTACTAAACCTTCTCCTAATCGTACAATACGTGAAAAAGCATCAACAACGCGGAAATGTCCTGGTTTACTGGGAGATGCGATAAGAAGACGACAGTTATTTGTTCCCAAATCAAGTGCCGCATAAAGAGGTGGAGATTTTAATTGAGAAAACTTTGGGAAAAAAGGCGTTTTTGAGCCTTTTGTTTTTTCAATACCTGCGGTTGCTCGACCATTAAATTCAAAAGCTGTATCGGAGTGCATAAAATTCTGTTTGCGATATCTTCTTCGCTGTTTTTGCTTTATATCAACAGAAAGAGAGCATTCCTCTGTCTTTAACGATGCAGAATGATTATTTCGATTGCTAGCACAGTGATCATACAATTGCTCTCCTCTGACATCATACGCTTTTCCTTGCTTTGACTCTTTTGAACCATAATCTAACGGGGGCATTTTTCCTTATCCCTTGAGCGTTTTCCCCAATAAATAAACGCAAGAACTCTCTCTGCTCATTACTAAAGCTAAAGTAACAATGCGGCATTAAATTACAAATATCAAGAAAACATTCGTTACTTTTTCTCTCATTAGGATTTTCTATGCTAACATCACTCAACTTTCTGAATAATTTTTGGTTGTTTCCACAAATCTGTATTTTTCTTTATAGTCTTAAAACGATAAATTAATTATTTACGTTTCGTCCATTTCATAAATTGCCATCTTCTCTTTAATCATTCACATCGAGGTTTATCTCTCTTGTAAAAAGATAAATTTATATTCTTAGAGAATTTTTAAATTATAATTTTTCTTATATTTATAAAATAATAGCATTATAATTGCGTTTTGCAGAAGATTGAACCTTTATGCTTTAACCACAAAAAATACGACATTATTTCAATTGGAAACCCTTTATGTCCAATGATACCACTCAAAAATCGGTATGGGATTTTTACAAAGGAAAAGTTAACCCATCTCTTGTTCAAAGGGATTATATTCCTCTTTATCGCTATTTATTTTAATCTAACTATTCTCAATAACTTTTTACTGTTAATAGCTAATGTAATTAACTTTATAAATCCTGTGAGGAAATTCTAACTCGTATTCTTAATGTTCTATTACAGAATAAATAACCTCTTGCAATTTTACATCCGTAAAACACATTCTAAATTGAACAAATCATTTCTATATTATGCTATAAAAATCATTTAACTATTAAATTTTTTCCTTAGATCTGAAAATATAAAACAATAATCTAAGTTATAGGCAAATAAGATCTTCTAAAATTGCTTTATAAGTTTAACGTTGTAAAGAATAAAGTGCTGCACTCAAACCTTTAAATGGTACAGTAAAAGAAAATATTTTCCCTTCTTTAATCTTATAGGAAATACGTACTTTTTTGTTTTGTTCTATTTGTTTGCTAAAAACTGGTCCTATAGGCGATTGTGCCAAGCAGATAGTTTCATTACATTGCGTATAACGAATAAGAACAGGCTTTTTAACACCTTCCATAAACATTCGAATAGGAACACTTATATCAGTATTTGGTAATGTCCGAAAAAGCATCACTGCTTGGCCATTTTTGGTAGAAACAAGAGACCAACTAAAAATAGTGTTATCATCTTGGTCATGAACTGTTTGCGTTACATTACAGATACCTTGCTTAAGCTTTTGTTTTTCATCGCAAATCAATGTCCAATAATCAAATTGCATAATAATTCGACGTGTTTCACCAGGTTCTCCTTTAGGAATAGATAACTGCGGTGGATGCACCGTATAAACATTATCCTTCTCATTAGCAAAACTTTCGCCCTTGCCGATTAAGGCAAGGACAAACAGAATAATTATAAAAATATTTGGTTTTTTTATCATACTATCAGTTTTTTTCATCATCATCTAAGTCTCAGAGTAATCCCTGCACCTACACCCCAGTGACCTCCAGCACTTGTGACTGATACATTAGAACGAATGTTCCCATCTTCAGAGGTATAACCAGCACCAAAAGCAAAAGCAGATTGACTACGCCATAAACCTGTACCAAATGAAACACTTAAAGATCCTGGTATATCATAATACCGTAAGTTAGAGACCGCCAAACCAATAGCGGCTGCTTGC
>NZ_JBTTDI010000020.1:0-11835 GCF_055796185.1 Bartonella sp. P12B
TATTGGCATCATGATTTGCTTTTTATGCTCTGTTTATAGATGGCTATTGTTTGTAAAAAATGGTCAATTGAATCATGCATAAAAGTGTGGATTCTAAAGAGGATTCATATAAAATAAATGCACTCAATATATTGATTTTATTGTGTTTTTTGCTATTATGTCTTTCCTAATAGAGAAAATTCGCAAAAGGACTCCTGATAAACCAAGGCAAACGAGCAGCCGGTTTATCTTTTTCCGTAAACCAAAAAGGAGCCTTATGTGGCTTAAGGAAGTCCATTATTTCATCAGAGAATACTTCACATAACGCTGAGGAATCCCCACCTAAACCAGCACACACATCATCCCCTCTCTTCTCCCTCTTCAAAGAACTCTCAGAAGAAGACACTTCTCGCTTCTGGCGGGAAGGACGCTGTGAGGACGAAGGACTAATAAAATGATCATGAGATTTTAAACAAAAACCTTGAAGACTTGCAAAAGAACGCCAAGGATCAACAGCACGCCCATCATCCAAACCACGCAAAAATACTCCTCGCAAATCCGGTACATTAAAGGTGCTCACACCATCTCCCTCCCCCCAAACCGTCCCTATCGTCAAAAAAAGATCCCTGTAAGCCTCGCGCGAATAAGCGCGCCCATCGCAAACAAGCCAACCAGAAGGTAAGCTTTGCATGGCAAAAGGACCAATAAGACCACTAGGTAAACGCTTTAAGGAGGTCGATTTTTGTATTGTGGGATTGAGAAGTTGCCAACCGCTTATTTCTTCATCATACACCAAACTATAAAGACAGCCCTGTTGGATCTCGCCCCCTGTAAGCTGGACAAGACCTGTTTCTGTTGCTTTGTAAACCGGTTTACTTGCTAACCCATTCAAGGAAACTGTTGTTGCTCCAGTAGTCGTGCATGGAGAGTTAAAGCGCAACAATATACCTGTCTGATACTTGGAAAAACCTGTGTGACTGTTCAAATAAAGTTCTATCTTTTGCTGTTCAGGATAAACCTTAAACGTGCTTGTAACAGCTCCTCCGATATCTGATAAATACTCTCTTACCCTCTGCATCATGACACGCGCACTGTTATTCACCGTATTGGGGGCTTGTCCTTCTGACCAATTAATCAAATCATCAGCACCACCATTCTCTGAGTCCGTTAAAGACCAATCATAAATCGTTGACATCTAAACCTCATGTTTTGATCGCAAACACAACCGACACATTGATCGGACGCGTCTCTCTCTCTCCTGACCCTTCCAAAACAACTTCTTGCATATGAAGATGGGAATGGGGAAAGGCAAGCTTATGGTGAACACGGATATCCTCTGGCCTGACGCCCAGCCGTTCTGCAAGTTTCAATCTTTGCTGCTCATTAAACTCATAACCCCAGAAAATCGTGAGATCCCCATGCCAACGTTCTGACTCCCCTTCACTATTCAAAACTGAAAAGCTCTCTCCACCATGATCATGCACCTTGAGGCTATCTTTCTGTAACGTGGCAAAACTACGCCAAGGATCAACCTGACGATCATCATCCAAACCACGCAAAAAAACACCACGCAAGTCCGGAACATTAAACTTCGTATGGCTACCACCTCCACCCCATCTGGTCCCGATCGCTTCATACAGAGCACTATAATCACTGCGTAAATACGCCTTCCCATCACACAATAACCAATCGGGGGGTAAAAACTGCATGGCAAAAGCCCCTATCGTGCCCGAAGGATAAGGGGAAATAACGGGAACAGCGGGAATGGGGGTCGGATTCAAAAGCTGCCAAAGCCCGTGATTATAAACGACGCTATAAATACAACCAGGTTGGATCTCGCCTCCTGTTAAAAACTGGGCTCCAACTTCTGTGGTTTTATAAACATCCTTGCCCTCTAATCCATTCAGGGAAAGGCTCGTCCCTCCAACATTCTTGCCCTTGGACTTAAAACGCAAAACGATATCATTATTATAGGCTAAAAAATGGGATTTGCTCTCAAGCCTAATCGCTGTTCTTTGCTGCGCTTCATCATTCGTAAAAACACTTTCAAGGACACCACATGTATCTGTAAGATACTCTGTTATCCTTTGCATCATCACGCGCGCACTATTGTTCACCGTGCTTGGTAATTGTCTTTCTAACCAACCGATCGCATCATCACTGTAGCCATTCTCTAAAGCCGTTAAAGACCAATCATAAATCGTCGACATCTAAACCTCATGTCTTAATGCCAAAAACAACCGAGACATTGACCGGACGCATTTCCCCCTCGCCTGTCCTTTCCAAAACAACATCCCGCCGATCATCAAGGGTATAGGGCTCAACAATATATCCGTGAATATTCTCACTCTCTATGCCCGTAAAATTGGATAAAACACCCCCCTCAAATAAACGGAGCCGATGACCCAACACATCGGTCGTATTGCCATCCCAATAGTTTTCGGTACTGGTAAAATGCGAAAAAGAAATCTTCTGACCCTCATGCTGGTGGGACTGCATTAAATCTGTCTGAATACTGGCAAAACTACGATCTGGATCAATTTGACGCCCATCATCTAAACCACGCAAAAACATCCCACGAAAATCAGGGACATTAAACGTCTCTGCACCATCCCCTTCCCCCCAAACCGTCCCTATCGCTTCAAACAATCCACGATAGGCACTCCGAGAATACGCCTTACCATCGCATAACAACCAACCCTGAGGAACATGACGCATCGCAAAAGTTCCTATAAATCCTGACGGGTAAAGACTGGTGTCAAAATCTTCCGATGAGCGAACTGGTGTCGGATTTAAAAGATGCCAACCATCATCGCTATAAAGCAAACTATAGACACAACTATTTTGGATCTCTCCTCCCGATAATGGCTGCGCTCCTCTTGCTGTTGCCTTATAAACAGTTTTCTCCTCTAACCCATTCAACGAAACCGTCGTGAACCCTACATTCTTGCCCGTCGCTTGAAACCGGATAAAAAGACCTGTCTGATACTTTTTAAACTGTGATTTGCTTTCAATCCTAATCTCTGTCCGCTGTTGCTCTTCATGAACCATAACGACCCCCTCAAGGGCTCCTCCCGTATCCGATATATACTCCCTTACCCGTTGCATCATGACACGCGCACTGTTACTCACCGTATGGGGGAACTGCCCCTCTGACCAATCAATCAGATCATCAGCACGGGTATTATCGGACGCTCGAAGCGACCAATCATAAATCGTCGACATGTGGCTAAATCCTATATCCTAGAAAACGGACCGTAAAATGCTCTCATAAAGTCTGACAGCAGAGGGGTGTCTTCAGCACTCTCCTCATCTTCTCCAACCTCTTCCTGTGAGGCTAACAGAGCCCTTAAAACATCAAGAAAATTCTCTCGATTGCCAAATCCCCCCTGGGTGACAGGGCTTCTATAAACAGCAGCTTGACGGGAAGGTTGCTGTCCACCATACATTTGCAAAACATGATTGACAAAATCACCAGCACGCATCCCTGTCTTCCCGCCATTCAAACCAATGGCATTGCTGCCAACAATTTGCGCCGCATGGGCATGGGGGTTTTGCAAAAGACGCGCGGCTCCCCCTGCCCCTTGTTGATGCGCTAAATATAATTCTGCCTCACTCGGTGCTCGTCCCAATACACGGCTTAAATGATTGCGATTATCCCGTGTAAGCCTGCCCATGGCATCAGCTGCTTGTACTGGATCAAACCTATCCTGCAAGCCATATTGCTTGGCTGTGCTGTCTATAAATTGATACAGACCACCAGCAGAGGACCGCGGGTTCCTTGCATTCGGATTCCCACCACTTTCAATCTGTGCAACACGATACAAATAACGCTCAGGCAAGCCATAACGCGCTGCCGTCTGCCGTATCGCTTGATCGATAGAAGGACTATAGCGGGTCATTTCGCATACTCTATTGAAGCACTAGGACCTAATCCTTTTGCTAGACCTCTAGAAATAACTTGTACCATTTCATCTGTTAATACTCCCGCTTTATGCCATTTCAAAGCACTTTGAATCAGTTTAGCAATTTCCTCTGGTGCCATCTTTTCAACTCCAAAAGTTGCTAATTTCGCTATACCACGCTCTATCTCCTGCCTTGCCTGAAAAATTTCTTGTGAATTAGGATGATGCACCATATTCCGTACGACTCTATAAGCTTGAACAGGCCAAGTGAAAGGGTTAGAAAAATCAGTGCCATCAAAAAGAGAAAATTCAGGAGTCCCTGTAAATTCATCAAAGCCCTTCTGTGCTGCATCAGAATAGAACTTCTCCTGATCTACAGCCTTCTTAAAAGTATCAAACCGATGAGGTTTCATGATCCTTTTAAGGTTCTCAGATGCAGCCTGCTGTTCTAAAAGCTTTATGAGTGCATTAACACCCCCATCGTTTCCATATAATATACTGCCTAATTTATTTCTCACCCCCATACGATAGGCATTCTTTGTATGATAAGCATTCTTTTTATCTCTCAATATGCCTTTAATAATATTTTCTCTGACTTCATCCCTCACTTCACTCTTTTCAAGCCTGTTCTCAAGAGCCTGCTTGCCTTTATCAAAGCTCTCTGCAAAGACTTTGTATTTCTCAGCACTTGCACGTGCTGTTTTATACGTAGGTGAAATTTCGTCTGTTATTCCTACCAAAGCTTCTTTAATCGATTGATATTTAGAAGCCTTTCGCATCTCACCAAAATTCTTATGCTTTTGAATCAATTCATCAATAACTTTTTTGGTTTCATCAAATAATTCCATCGTAGGCTTATAGTTGATATGTTTAAAATCTTTCGAAGAAAATACCTGAGGATTTGCTTTACGCATGTCATCTGTTAAGTTTTGGGCTGCTTGATTGACAGCTTTTTTAAACGATTTCTTTTCAAAAAGCTTATCAAGAGCTGGATAATACTTCTCACCTATTGGAGTTGCCATCGCCTCTCTATAAAGATGTCCGTATGCTTTTTCCCCACTCTCTTGAAGGGCTCTTTCAAAAGTATCATTATGTTGATAAGATGCAATTTTCTCATCCATAATATCATCAAGACGTTGGACAGAACCTCCTAATCTTTTCTCATGCGCTTGTTGCACAATATTATGAACATCTTCATTCGTTTTAGACGCCTTAAACAAAGCCTGTCGTAGTTTTGGATTAATATCTGTCAAAAACACATTAGGTTCAGAACCAAGGCGCTCAGTAATATCTTTAACTTTACTATCGTAAAGATGACTAGCAACTTCTCTCAGTGCTTTATTTGGAACTTGCTGATGAACAGGATTAAAAGCTCTCTCGATAAGAGGAGAGTCCTTTACAAGATTTTTCATATAACGAGCCGCCTTAGAAATTCCCATTCCCCCTAAAGAAGCAACCGGTGCCAAAGCAGCACCACCAAGACCACCGGCTAATGCGGAGTTCACCGTATCATTGTAGCCTTCTCCTACTCCAGATCCATGCAAAGCTCCAGAACCTGCTCCTACAAGAGCTCCCTTACCCAAATTACCTAAGGTCGAACCTGCTCTCAAAAAATTTAATCCAGGAATCCCAAATGATGCTACTGTTGGTAAAATAGAACCAGCAACATAACCAAGAGAAGACATCCATGGATGAGCCTTTTCCAACGCTTTCTGGTAAGCACGCTCCTTTGCTACTCTTCTATTATAGACCTCTTCTGCTTTTTTATCACCGCTCCAATAAGCCGTAAAACCTGCTTCTTTCGCCGCTTGGATCTCATCACTATAACCTGCCGTTAAACCGGATATCCCATGGGTTCTCAATGCATCCCAAACACCAAGATCTTCATCAGCAAATGAAATATCATGTTCTGTTTGTGGTTCTTCTCCTGCCGGTTTCTCATACTCATTCTTAGGAATACGACGAATAACTCTTATACCAGGACCAAAATCAGGAAAATCTTGATGAGAATTATTATGATTAACCATTTATCTATCCTTAATAATTTCGTAACTATCATCACCATAGTGCACGATAGCTGTATCCCCAACACGAAGATTTTTAATATCTCCTGTGTCAATCGCAACGGGTAATTTATTCCCTTCTTGCTGAGTTTTAGAATCCTGCCCCGATGTAACTTTCCTCACATTCTCTTCTGTCAATTGGATGGTCTTACTCTCTAACAAAGACAACACATTTGATTTCATTTTTCTCAAAATATTATCTATTGCTTTCAACCTACGCAACAGCTCTTTGCCACCCAATCTATAATCTAGACTTCCTAAATAGCTTTGTAATATATTAAGTTCTTTTTCTGTAAGATTTCCAAGACCAGAAGCACCATTGCGTGAATACTGTCTCATGGTTTCTAAACGATCAATACCTATGCGACCTTTAATCGAATCTAGCAGTGATTTCATATCACGGTGTTCAGGGACCCCCACATACGCTTGAACAGAAGCCAAATTTCCCGTACTCCAATCAGGATCTTTTTTCACATAATCCATAAAAATCTTGATATCATCAAGCATATTACTACGAATAACTTCACTATTTTTAAGTTCTATCATTTGACGTTGACGATCCAATTCTTCTTTAGAAGAAAGACCATTGCCGTCGTTTACTTTTTGTCCCCAAAATGCATTAAGAGCAGCCTTATTTCCAGCCATAAAACGTGCTTCTTCTTCACTCATGCCCTGTGCTTTTAAATACTCGACTGTTTGGTTAACTTGTTTTCTCTCTTTATCGCCTTTATTAAGATGCTGAACACCACTTGCAAGCGCATCCCATCCTGAACCGCCTGATGGTGCTGCTGCCATACCAGCAAAAAGATCCTTCAGTTTCTCGTAAGCATCTGACTGAAAAAACTTATAAGTATTGGACTGTAAATATTTATCTAAATCTGTCGGTTCTGGAGGCGGTGTTGGAGATACGGGCGCTAATGGTTGCGTTTGGGATTGCATTTGTTCATTAACATGAGGTTTTAGTTCTTGTGGAGCATCTTCTAGTGCATTTGGCATAGGTGGATGATTACCAACACCAAGAGGCATTTCCGTTCTAGGAGCCGTATAGGGCATAAACGGTCCATATGGATTCAGCATATTCTGTAAATAGGGGTTGGATGGGGCATGTGCTTTATTTATATTAATACCCAGTATATTCTTCTCCAGACCACTCCCAATCGCCCCACCAATTACTACAGGATTCTTCAATCCTTGTTTCATTAATTGTCCCAATCTTTTCGCCCCTGTAACCATTTTTGGAGCTACTCGGGGATAAAGATATCTAAAAATATGAGGCCCATATCTTAATGCCGCCCCAGTTGCTGCCCCAGCAGCTAAGCCTAATAATGGAAATGCCATCACGCTCTCCTGTAATGCTATTAATTAATTTATCCACTATGCTGACTGATTTTTAAGAAACGGATAGAGCCAATGTGCCCCTCCTGCAAGCGCTGCTCCCGCTGGACCACCAACCATATAACCGAAAGCCATCGGTGCTGCCTGAAGTGCAAGAGAACCTATAGTCCCTGCATTTTGCCAAGGATTATTGCCTGCAAGCTTAGAAATTGTACCCTTATTCATTGTTGTGCCATAGTTTCTTGCAAAGCCATGCCCTGCATTCATCAACATGTTCAACCTATTCCAACCGCTATTGTCTTGCTCCATCCAACGTTCTCGATTGGCATCAACAAGGCGTTGATTGTAATCATCAAGAAGGGATGAGCCCTGCAACGCATTGAAATAGCTGTTGCCATAACCTTGTAAGAAGTTATTCGCTGCTCCCAACTGGTTCTGATTGTATTGGTCAATCATCGCATTGGCTTGCATCATGCGTTGCCAATCCTTATCATACTGATCTGCCATAGCACGGGCATAAACAGAGCCGCTGCCTTTCCGCAACTCATCCTTATGATCTGGCGTTCCATAGCGACCAATCCCTGAGAAATATCTGTTAATTCTACTTTCTACATCATCCAATCCTTCTTGAAGCACCTGACCAAAATACGAATTGGGCCCCATTAGACCACCAGATGCAATCAACCCAAGATTTCTTGCTGATGATGTTGGGTTTTGCACTAAATTCATCAGAGAATGATTTTGATATTGATAAGGCATGCTCCCAAGTCCTCCAATGGCTGAGGTCGTTGGAAAACTCAAAGGCGCAACACGCAGTCCCCCATAAACATTGCCACCAGCTCCCATGTTATAAAGGCGCGATGCATCCGCACTCCCCTGCCTAAAAAGGTTCTCTGCCCAAGAAGGGGGGGCACTCCTTTGCACCTGATTGGTTTTCGTTTCTTCTGGTCGCCTACTCCCCATGTTCTAATTCCTTCCTGAAGTAAATCATATCTATCCCATAACCTTGCTTGCTTAACGCCCGTCGCCATCCTAAACGACCCAAGATCTCCATTTCACAAGCGCCATTCTCACGCGCCCAATCTTCTACAAGCATCAGATTGTCGATAAGCTCTAACCCACCACGACCGCAACAATCACAAACCAAAGCACGCTTCTTGCCCAAAACCGTCATCTGTATTTGCGTTGTTACTGCCAATAAAAACTGATCTTCATCATCAAGCACCAGCCACAATTGTTTCTTACCATTGCAAATCTCTTCGATAAGCTGTTGCAAAGTAAGCTCGTGCTTAAATCGCTCTACATATTGACAAAAGGCTGCAATTATCTCTTCTAGATAAGGGGCTATGCGCTCCTTATCCCAACAAGAGGTAAGAAACACTTTAGCCATTAGCGTCTGCCCAAAGACCGTATATCCGCATGAAACCCCGTGATATGGCTCCAACTTACTCCCGCTGGAATGCGCAATTTAAAACGGTGATAACGATTGCGTGATCGACCATGATACGCACCTGTAACAAAGGAGCAGATCCTTTCATGATGCCATGTCATCGGTGTCTGACGGTCGCGAACACTCCGTTCCCCTATACTCAAAAGCCCCTCTAGTGTATCAACCTCGGCAAACATCTTGCTGATAAAGCTAAAGCTCCCATCAGGAGATCCCATCTCTTGCGAAACAATAACAGCTTCCATCGGGGCGCCTGTAAACACGACAAGCCTGTTTTGCGCATCAAAAGCTCCAAGAACGGGGGCTCCACTTTGCCAAATGGCACTGTCTAGAGATGCCGGTAAGCTCTCAAGACTTGTCGAGATCTCATCAAGCTGCTCCAATGTATAACCTGCCGTAAAAACAGGAAACAACGTGAACAGCTCTCCTTGGATCGTTGACCATTTCTGCAAGCCCCAATCATATACAAAGGTGATTTGTTGATTATTTCCACGCTTTAAAGACCAATAAACACGATTATGAATAGGATCGACGACTCCTTGCATCTCATCAAGGGCAAGCTTATCAAAAGTCGTGAACACCGTCCGATCAACCTTTTCAAAACCGATCGGCAAAAGCTGACCATCAGCACTCACTTGATAAAAACCACCATCTCCAGCAAAAAAAGCATCACTGCCAAAACAGGCAATAGCTTGTGCACTCCTTGCTCCGCGCTTGTCTTGTATCTTTTGAAAAATAAAAGGAACTTTAGAGCCCAACATAAAGGAACCAGCATAGATAGCAGAACGCAGAAAAACCAAGGGATTAGAGGATTCCGTGGCCCCTTGAACAACTTCTCCATCATGAAAGTCATGATAAAAACAATCTTTTTGACCTACTGTCCAATGGGTTGCATCGTTCAAACCGGACCAATGAACACGATTAGGATGATCGGTTAATTGCATCAAACATAAAAAATCACCCCAAACCTTGACCAATCCTGCTTTGGGGGGATTGCCCTCTAAATCTGCAAATCGTTCAGAACTTTTGATCTTGAAAACTTGGGGTTTATCATTTTTGTTGACCGCAATAATCGATTCACCAAACAATGCAAAAGACCATTTGTTCTCTTCATTCGCTTGGTAAGTCACACCAGTTTGACTGATATCTTTCCAACCCCGCGTTTGACTATCATAAGCATAGAGCTTTTGTGCTCCCCCTACGATAATTTTGACCCCATCGCCTGTTCTAAAGGCTATCGAACCTAACGGCTTTTCCTCCAAAGGAGCAGAAACAACCGTAGCACTGGGCATCGGTAAATAACAACCATCGGCGGGTAATACATTCACAAGTGCATCGGTAAAGTTGCTGTTAACAACCGCAACATCCGGTCTGTAATCAGCTATCGGGAAATAAACCATGTTAGAAATCCGTTGCCTCTATTCTTGTAACGTTATGGCGTTTAGAAGTCTCAGCGCGTAATTCCTGCAACTGTTCATTAAAATCACTGTAAGCAGCCACTGCACAATCGGGTTCTTTGAGAATATTCTTATACAATTCATATTTCGCACGTGCCTTAATCAGATCAAAACCATGCACAAACCATGGGTGTTCCTGATCAATCGTCTCAAGCTCTTCCAAACGCATCGGTGAGAGGATGAGTTGAACCCGATAGACTCTATCTGGTATGGGATAGAGATACAATTTCTTATCAAAATAACTGTAACAAACCGGCGTTCCTTGATGCCCTGAGGACAACGAACTCTCTATAGAAAGATGATCTCTTCTCTCCAATTCAGACTTGTTAGAGCCTGAGGTAAGGAACACATTTTTAATTTGCACTGCCGTTTCAATATGAGAGCTATCAGACCGATCGTAGCTCCCCTTGCCCACCTGTGTGGTAAAAGTGACATGACGGCTTTCATTAAAGTAAAATGTTTCCCGTTCACAAAACCGAATGGCGGCAAAAATACTTTCTTGGATTTGAGGAATGTACTCATCCGTGACATCATCAATCTCATCCTGAATAACCGATACAAGCCTTGCAAAGGTTCCCCTATGACGAAAAACATCTTGCCGCTCTTGTATCGGTCCACCCGTCCTTATCCTTATATAATGACGTGACATCATGAAACCTTTCAATGAAAATTTACTCTTGACCTATTATCATCTGTGTACTATAGTATACACATGATAATTATTCATAAAACTATAGAATTTGATACTTGGCTTAAGAAACTCAAAGATAAAAGCGCTAAAGCTATTATTCTTCAACGTGTTGTACGATTAAAACAAGGTCTTTTAGGTGATGTTAAATTTTTTCATGGTATAGGTGAATTACGTATTCACTATGGTGCGGGTTACAGGATTTATTTCACTCAAAAAGGCTCTGATTTTATTCTTTTGTTATGTGGTGGAGATAAATCAACGCAGAAAAAAGATATTGAACAAGCTCTAAAATTAAAAGAGGAGTACAGTGATGAAAACAACCCCATTTAAACCAGAGGAATATCTTGAAACCACTGAGGAACAACAAATATTTCTCAATGAAGCCTTCAAAACCGGTGATGCGGCGCATATCGCTGATGCTCTTGGTATCGTTGCCCGTGCGCAAAATATGAGTGCACTAGCAAAAGAAACAAACCGTGAACGCAGTGGTTTATATCGCGCTCTTAGCAAAACAGGTGACCCTAGACTTTCTACTTTAGTTGCTGTGCTCTCTGCCCTTAATTTGCAATTAACCGTACAATCTGCTCCATAAATCAGTGAGGGAAACGAACGTCTCCCCTCACAATTTAACGATTAGTCACAAATTGCACGACCACAACGCCCTCACCAGCGGCTGTTGTTTTGTCTCGTGTTGCATAAAGCGTAAGCTCTTCATCATAAGGGACAAACTCTTTTTGAGTGGTGGAGGCAAAATCTTGCGTCCCTTGCGCTTTGATATCCTTTTCTGTAAAGAAATGGTATTATATAAAAAAACACAATAAAGTCAATACCTTGATTGGATTTATTTTATTTGAATCCACTTAAGAATCCACACTTTTATGCACGATTCAATTGACCATTTTTTACAAACAATAGCCATCTATAAACAGAGCATAAAAAGCAAATCATGATGCCAATG
>NZ_JBTTDI010000021.1:0-11580 GCF_055796185.1 Bartonella sp. P12B
AGATTGCAAAGTAAGTTTAATCATAAAAAACAGTCATTTATGATGTATTTTCTCATTTGATAATTTATGAGTCATATTGAGAGAATGAAGAGAGAAAGTTATCCACAGATAATGGGATAAGAATGGGGTACAAAACCCCATCTTTTAAGATTGCCCCGTGACATAGGCAGCCCATTTATCCATATAAACACGGCGCTGCTCTAAATAGTCAGTACGACGGTAAGCACGCTCTACCTGTCCACCGACGGTATGACCTAGAATGGTTTCCGCGACCTCAAAAGGGGCGTCTGTTGTTTCTGCTAACCAATCGCGTAAACTAGACCGAAAACCATGGGGACAAACATCAAGTCCAGTTTTTTGCATATATTTTAACATGGACTTCTCAGCAAGGGGACCACGACCTGTTGCAGAAAAAAAGAAATCATTGCGAGATAGAAGACGCGCTTGTTTCAAAATTTCCAATGCTTCTGTTGATAAGGGTACACGAAATTCTGTTGTAGCATCACGCCTTCCTTTCATATTCTCAGCAGGAATAGTCCATACACTACCTTCAATCTGATCTTTATGGATATGACGCAAGGAATTGCTACGAACCCCTGTCAAAATAAGCAGACGCAAAGCCAATTGTGTTAGAGTTGGTGTTTTGCAAAGTGTTTTATAAAAATCCGGAACCTCTCTCCAATTCATTGCTGGTCTATTCGTAGCTTTATGACGTTGTTTCCCCAACAAAGCTTTTGCTTTTTCTGTTACCTGTAAATCAACATCCAATCCCATTGCAGCAGCATGTTTAAGGCAAATATTGAGGCGATTAAGAGCTTTCATAGCTGTTTTAGCTTTTGTATGCCAAATCGGTGCGAGTGTATTGCGTATATCGGTTTGGGTAATCTCTGAAACGGGGAGGCAGCCTAATTGGGGGAGAATATGAAGTTTTAAAGATGAAAACCACTCTCCATTTTTACCATCTCCTTTTAATTCAGCTTTACGAGTTTCAAAAGCATCCAAAGCAATATCTTTGAGATAATGGAGATTACGCATTGCTTCGCGTTTTTGTTTCTCACGTTCTTTAATGGGGTCACGACCTTCACGCAAAACAGAACGCCACCCAGTTGCCAATTCACGGGCTTGTTTTAAAGAGACATCTCTTAAGGCACCCAAGCCCATTTCACGACGCCGCCCGTGGATGGTATAGCGTAAAATCCACTGAGCACCACCATCTTTACGTTTGTGAAGTAGCAAGCCGGCACCATCATTATATTTACCAGCCCCCAATGTTGCGACAGCCCTTGCATTAAGACGATTCATAAGAGGCATTTTTACTCCTTTCTAAACGTTTTTTATCCACACGTTAATCCCACTTGTGATGTGCAAGGGGATGGTTTGGTTTGATTCATCATAAACAAGATTGAAATGAGAGAATCTTAGGGTATTATGAACTCTCATTCAACATGCAAAACAATGAATTATCGTTATAAATCAATATCTTGTCCTGTAAACTCATTGCCTCCATAGGTGCTGCCAATCTTTAATTTCGCATCCGTAAACGCTGTCTTCACAAACGCTTTAATCGAAAGGATCATCGCGCCACGAGGCAAGGTCCCTATCTTGCGTGTCAAATCCTTATCTTTATGCGTGATATTCAAACGCAAAAAACTCACCTGATGCGTATGAAGATCTCTACCGTGTAAATGACCTTTTACTCCATCGACCATATCCTGTTTCCTTTCTTAATCAATTCGCGTCAACTTCACCGCTGTAGGTGGGAATGACAATCGTTCCAAAATCTTGTGCACCTTGCGCTCTACCGGGCATTTGGAAACATGTTTTCTTCATGCCCATAATCGTATGAACCCCAAAACCGTATTCACGTTTATAGTCAAAAGTTTCCTCTTCGATCTTATAGCGTGTATCGCCATAACCTTTACCAAAAGCCATAACAACGCTCTGGGCTCCAAGAAGAACAGCACGACGAACACCGGCAACGCGAGTACTATCCGTGGATTTCACACCATTGGTCACATGTTCAGATTCCCGTAAAATCACACCGTTATACATCCCTAAGGAACCATCAAAAATGGGGTTTTTAGCACGCGAACCGGTATAAGCCGCTTTCTGAATATCAAGCCACTGACCCGTTTCTGTATTGGTCCGCAATTGCGTCACTTGGATGGGATGCAAATATAAAACATAGACACTTTCGCCATTCACACGAACCGGTCTAATTTTAGGATTTGCAAGTTTCGCACATTGAACAGCTTCATCGATCAACTTAAGATTAAAGCCATGTTTTGCTTTCTCTGTAAGCTCTTCATCCTTGGTTTTGCTATCGGGGCGCACAATGCGCTTACTACTTGGAGCGATCGGCGCATTAAAGCCGTAATAAAGAGGATCAAGATCAACCAACCCCCCTTCAAAATGAAGCCTATTGGCTGTGTAGCCACAAGCATGAATGAAAAACATCATACTCAAACGATCGGCGTACCAATCCGCTAAACTGTTTTTGGCTTCTTCTCGCAAATTAAACAAAGTGCGTTGAGTATCAATCGTCCCTTCATTGGGAATGCGCGTACCATGATAGAGTTCATTGATATACAATTTATCATGGAGAAATTGGAGCGCTTCTTCATTGCCTTCAAGAGTTTCCCCCTCACTCACACCCCGTCCTGCTAATTGCGCACGAAGGCTAAAGGTTACACAATCCCCTTTGCCTTTCTGGGTTTCTGTTTTGACCTGAATAATGCTGTTGGAGCCCTTGCCCATTAATGGAGCTATCGCCGTTGCCTTGGAGACCTCCGCATCAAGCATTCTTGCCCATGTTTTTAACGCATGGGGATCATTAATCCCTACAGTGGTTGTTGCCATTGATTTTACCTTTCTTTGCTATAAAAAAACCGGCTTAAAAGCCGGAGGAAAACCCGCATTAAAAGCGGCTTATTCTCTAAAAAAGTCTCTCACTTAGTCCTCATCTTCCGCACCACTCAATTTGCGGATCAGCGCTTGGTTCTTTGGATTGCTGTACCATGCCTGAAACTCTTTATCGGACATGGCACTAATGCTCTCCCATGAGAGGGGTCCCGTACTGCCCCCTCCACCAGAAGCCGTTAAAGTCTTCGCTGAAGACTGCCTGCTTTGAAGCGCTGCAACCTGATTGTTGGCTTGTAGCGCTTGGTTCTGATAACCAAGGTTTTGCGCTATCCCATAAAGCTCTTCGGCTGGGTTCGTCCCCTTTTGCGCACACGTCGCTACAATCGTGCGTAATTCGTTGCCTATAATCGCATCAATCGTGCTCTTTTTTGCATATTCTGGATAAACTTTGGACCAAGCCGATAACTGCTTCGCACGCGTCTCATAAAGGTAATCCGCTGCGGCATCAAAATCGCTATATTTATTTTTTGTCGAAGCAACAGAAGTTTCTAAAAACTGATTTAAATGTGCATCATGATGCTGTTGTTCATAAGCCTGCCTTTGTGCTTCCTGTTGCGCTTTAATAAACGCATCCTGCTCTTGAAGCTTCTTTCCCATCCAAGCCATATAGCCAACAATGTCCTGACTCATATCAGGGGGCGGGTTGTCTCCTTCAACAGAAGCTCCCTGCCCTGCTGCTTGAGGGTTATAAAACTGCATCAATGCTTCACGCGCTTGACGCGCTTGTTCTTCTGCACGTTGCTGCTCTAGAGTAGAGATTTCAGAGGGTTCATGGACAGGTGGGACTACAGACTCTGGAACACTGCTCTCTTCACTAGCAACCGCTTCACTCTCATCGCTTACATCCAAAGGACCATCATCATCAAAAACTGGGGTCTCCAAGGGGTACGCTTCATTCTTGCCATCCATCTCTTCAGTCATTTGTGCATTCATTCTTTCACCTTTCTAAATGCTTCGTGCTCTATATGTCTCTGCTCTCGAACGCATAATCTGATTGTGCATTTGCTCATTGAGAATGCGTTGACGCTCTAACTCATGGCGCTCAGCCATCAGTTCTGCTTCTAATTTCGCTCTTTCCTGACGCATATAAAGATCTATCTGCTTGCCTTGTAAGTCCATCTGTTGCATTTGCGCTTTGGTCGCTATGTCTTGCTGCTTTTCTTGCAAACGCATTTCCTGCTCTGGATTCATTTGCTGCTCTTGTTGCGCCATCTGTTGTTGCTGTTGGAACTTCTCACTCACACGATTGAGTAACGATGCCGGTAGAGGCGAATAACGTAACAAATCAAGCATGATATCCGGTGTAATGGCATTTTGAAGCAACGGTAACAGCTGGGTAATAATCCCAAAGGTGCGCTCTTTCTCATTCGGGCTGGTCGGGGCATCATCAACAACAATGTCATAATCAACACTCATCACTGCTTCACGCGTTAAAGGAATATATTGCGCATTCTCTTCCCCTGATATCCGCACCAAACGACCATCAGACAAATAATTCTGGATTAAATGGAGGATAATCTTCCCTTGCCGCTTGCGATACAATCGTAAACCATCAAACAAACAAGCAAGCAGATTGAGACTGGATTGACGCCGCTGGGCTTCAAGAATACCCGCTTGCGTGACTTCCCTCGTACCAATAAATTCAGGCGATAAACCCGTAACCTGATTGATTGCTTCCTTCGCCTCATTAAACAGCTGGAAAAAACCTGCTGGAAATTGTGCGACAGGCTTGGGTTGGATCTTCCCCCCTGATAAAGCTCCTTGTTTTAGCCATGTAAGACTATCGGATCGACTTAAACTTCTTGCCGCCTCCGCCTCATTCTCAAAAGCTCCCCGCTCTGCCATGATCCCACCCTTGGATTGGCTATTGAGAATATACATAACCTGACTAAAGTACTTATTTGCCCAACGTTGTGGGTCTTTCGTAGGGCGAACAACGCCATAAAACTGACGATTGAGCTTATCAAAATAGCCGGTAATACATTCCCAACCCAATTGACCAGCAGGCACTAACGGTTGATCAGGCTCTAACAAAAGCTTCCTGCCTAAAAACGCCCGTCTCACAACCTTTTTATTAAATTGAAACCCTTGTATATCGGGCATTATGCAACAAAGCTGTTCAAATTCCTCCTTGCTATAATCACGCAATTCTCCTGTCTCTAAATCAGGTGCCTTATATGCGGTTTCATGCTCAAACCAACGGCATTCAACAAGCGTGACCATTCGTCGACCATTTTCAACATCGACGCTCTTCTCATCACTGTAATAGTCAAGATCATTATGGTGAACACCTTCATAACCAACCCCATCACGAGCCCAATCCGCATTCAACTCTGTCCAATGGGATTTGGGAAACATCTGTCTTGCAACTTCCAAAGGCTTGCGATCAACATACCACATCCGTTGCGCATCGGTTAAATTCGGTTGCACTGCCGCACTGTCCCAAACCATCTTTAACGGGTCCAAACGCGTGATAACCGGCTCTCCATCGGGATTATTCTCATAATCAAGCCGTGTATCGGTCCACCCCATTCCACAAATAACAGCATCCTGAAACGCATCGGAATCCGCGTATTCCGCATGCGCCATGTCCCTAAACCATTCTGCCGCTCCGGTAAGCAATTCACTGGGCAATGCCTTGCCTATTTGCCGAGGAATAAATTGGACCTCACGCTTATTGTTGCGCTCAGAGCCTACAACCGCATTCACAAGCGGGGCTATGCGATTAAACGTCATGACAGGGCGGCGCTGCTCTTTTAAAACCGATAAATCCTTCTCATTCCACTGGTCGCCATTGTAAAAAGCAAAATCCTCACGCGCATGCTCACGCCATTTATTCACATGCTCTAAATCTTCCTTGTACCAACTGACAAGCTTGCGAAACAAACAGTCACTGGAGAGATCAGAAGCCTTGCTGTCTTCCTGCTCTAACCGCTCATCATCTTGATCTTGCATCATTCTGCCATCCATGAGGTGCTCTCATATTCTCTTCTGCCGCTATAGGGGACGCGTTTGCGTAATTCTTGAGGCGGTTCATAAGCAACACACATTAAACCAAAGGCATCAGCCCCATGGCTTGCCCAATCATGCTCTGCGCCCAAACCGATATTGCGCTTCTCATCCCATTTCTCGTGATACCAATTCAATGCCTTACGACCCGCGACCGTTGTCTCCTCATTAAACCATACCGATGGTAAGATCCGCCGCACCGCCTCAATCCGTATTTTGACAGCACCAGCTCCCTGATTGGGAATAACCTGCGTTTCAAAACCCGCATCATTCAAGGCGCTTTCAAAACTCACATTGTGCACACGGTCTCTCGTCGCACCATCATGGGGAAGCACCATCAAAGCCTTCTCATAGCCATTGCGACGCAACCAACCTATATGCTCAGACAAAGGCTGCCCTTGCGCTTCATAATAATCAAGCACCCTGATCTCACGACCGACAAACTGGGATATCCAAATCGCCGTTGCATCAGCCTTGGCTCCCGTGCCCCCAATATCCCAAAAGGCTCGTATTTGCATTAAAGGATCACGAGAAACACGTCCAATCCGCCCCTCCTGCTCGGCTGCTAACATCTCTTTTTGATAGTAAGCACCCTGAACGGCTTTGAGATAATCCCCTTCCCAAATATGTTTATAGCTCTCGGGACGGTTCCTCAGATCATCCAAACGCGCTTCATTCAAAATCTTTGGAAACTTCGGATTATCTGACCAGTTAATCTCAACACGCTTAATCGCCTCATTATCAGAAAAGCGAAACCGCTTCTCAACCGGCGCATTTTCACGCAACGGGTTCCACGTAACCCATAATTCTGCTCGCCAGCCCTCTCCCTCTTCCCGTAAAGTTGGTATCAGTGTTTGCCAAGCCGTTTCAGTAACCGGCTCTGCCTCATCAACCCAACAGAGCAAAATACGCCCCATCGACTTAATGCTTGCTATATTGCGATCAAGACCTGAAAACTGAAAGGCAATACGACCATCACAAGACTTAATTGAGGATTCCCCAACCTTATAATAGTCCTTTAAGAAGTCATGATCTTCAATGGCGCGTTTGATCTCTTCCAAAGAACTCTCTGCAAGCGAATTCTGGAACTGACGTGCACAAAGGATAGTTCCTGATATCCCTCCCATACCAAATTGATAGCCCTTTAAAGCTGCCATTAAGGCAAAGGATCGTGTCTTACCAGACCCTCTTCCTCCCCAAGCCGCACGCACTGCTGCCGTGCCTGAAAAGATCGGTATCAGCTTTGGTACTATCTTAATCTGTCTTATCGTCATCGATTAAAGGGGCAATCTCAACACGCCCTATGATCTTTACGGCTCCGCCATCTTCACCAGTCACCTGTAAAGGCAACACCTTGCCAAGCAAAGCCAAATAAGCAGCGGGGCAATCCATTGCTTGCTTTTCCAAATAAGAGATTAAACCCTCATTGCCGATTTTATTACCAGCATTCTCAGCAGCCCTCACCACTGCCTCTTTTAAAATGCGGGTCATTTTATTGGGAATGCCTTTTACACGACCTATCCCTGCTCTAGGTGGGATCCATTTTCTTTTGACTGGTGGAGTTGGCTGTGTATTTTCTGATGTCATAAAATACTCCCTCCCGATAATAAAAAACCCCGCAAATGCGGGGATTTCCTCACTGCACTGCCCCTCGTCTAGATACAATACGACCAGTGCCGCAATTGTCATTAAATACGATTTGAAACACATTGTCAACACCAAAATAACACATATTGATATATTCAACGTGAATCAGCTATGCAGTGTTATATAAAAATTTAAAGGATTAAAGTATGAAAGCACTTTCCATAACGCGCATTGTAACATTTATAGCTTTTTTGTCTATATTAACGCTCTCTCCATCAATGTCATTTGGATTTATGCATATATTTACAAATGTAGATACTATAGAAAAGTATAATGAACTTTATCAAGAATACGCAAGAAAATACAAAAATCTTGAACATTTTGAAAAGCGACAAAAAGCAATCCAATTTATATACAGCCGTGATCATCAGGATTCTTCTCCCAAATTTGATCTTATACAGCATCGTCATATACTTGTTATTTTATGTGGACGTTTTGTGAATTTATTGCGGGGTGATTATAATGAAGAAATGTCATGGGCAAATCTACCTAATGTAATAAGTATTTTACGCTATCAATATAATTGGAGTGAAGGAGATTTTATTTGGGCGTACAATATGTCCATGAACTCTAAAGATCGAATGATGTATTACGCAAAAAAATTTCTTAACTCTTCAAGAAATGGTATTAGCCCCGAAACACATATGATGAATCTAGTAGCTGATGTAAATGCTGCGATAAGAACTGGTAATCCTGAACTAGGTCAACAAACACCTCGACTTTGCAGAGACTTAAAAACGATATACCATATAATGGAGCCAAGTTAGAGATTGTCGTTTAACGATCAAACTACTTTTGCAGTGCATTAAGAGCGACACGCAACGAACTTACAAGATGTGGTAGCATTTGGTCTTCTATAACAAGATACTGTATTGCTGCGTAGAGATTATACTGTCTATAAAGGCATTGTGCTTCTTTTAGTGCCTCTTGCACGGCTTGATAGTGATTGGTTGCTTTTTCAACCCATTGTTCAAGACTATTTGGGTCTGAATTTGTAGACACATCATCATAAATAGCGTTTGGCAAACCTTTTGCACAAAGATAGTCGTTTCTTATCTGTAGATATTGTTGTGCGGCGTCATACTGGTCTTGAGTGAGCACGCCTTGCAAACAAAGCCGCCCGATATAGGTACCAGCAAGTGGATTTTTTGCCTCTTGTAGCGTTAAACCAAAGCGCTTAGCACGGATTGTTAGTGCCAATTGGTCAACAGATTCACGTGGTGATTTTGCTCTTGAGATGCGTCCATTTGGCTCTCTTAACTGCCCTATAATTTTAGGGCGTCCCCTTCTTTTGCTTTTTTTCACAACACTGCCTTTTCATTAAAAAGGAATACTGTCACTGACAACCTTTGTTGGCATATCAAGAGGACGCTGATAGCTTCTCTCATAAGGCGATACGCTCTTTTGATCATCATCATTTTTGCTGTCTAAAAGCTTTAAATCGCCTTTATACTGAGGCAAAACGATTTCTGTTGTATAGCGATCTTGACCGTTTTTATCTTGCCATTTACGGGTTTGTATCTGCCCTTCAATATAAACTTTACTGCCTTTATTGAGATACTGAAGAGCAACTTTTGCAAGATGTGGATTAAAAACCACAATGGAATGCCATTCAGTTTTGTCCACTTTTTGATTGGTTGCTTTATCTGTATAGCTCTCAGAAGTAGCCATGCGAAAATTGACCACCTCAGCACCATTGTGCATTGTTTTGCTTTCTGGATCGGCACCCAAATGCCCGATTAACGTCACTTTATTCAGCATATTTTTTCTTACCTTCAACTTGTATCTTCCATAGGGACAAAACTTTACTTCGTATGATGAGTGGAGGCTTGTAACGCGTAAATCGAGATATTGATTAAACTGCGTGTCCGTAAAATAAGAAAGATTACACAAACTAAAAAAGAGTACCAAAGAGCAATATCTAAGGACCAAAGGATGCTATCCAATGAAAAAGAAAAATGCTGCTCTATGTACTTAGAAATGACAGGCAAAGAAACCGTTTCTTTATGACTACTTGGGAAAATTAAAACGACAAGTGCTAAAGTTATGAGCTTTAAGAGTTTGTGCATATATTGTTGCAAATCACGTGTTAATCTCTGCCAAGCTGTTGTATTGCCGCATTTATATTTTGGATTATTCTGCAACTCAGAAGGAATATGAGAATTGCATAGAATGGCAAAAACCGTTGTTATTATGACAAAAGAAACAGAAGCGAATGTCAAAATACTTTGAATAAAGCCAAGATTTTTTTTAATTCCCAAACAACATAAGAATATAAAAATTATAACACCAAATAAGGATCTTAGCTGCTTATCTGTAAACATATCTATTTTCTCTAGAAAATTATGAACTAAAATCTTACACAACACACCAAACATTACGCTTGCGTTATAATAACACATTACGGATTATAATTACAAACGAAATAATGATAACATATTGAATCTGCAATATGAATCCCATTTTTTGTTAATTTAATGGCTTGCATTTTTACACACAATGTGCAATATTAGAGGTGTTCATACTTATGGAATAATGAAACAGCGTATTGTAGATAAAGCCGTGTCAAAATTGATTGACGCGGTTTTATTTTATGGAATTGCAAAATAAAAAAGGCAACGTTGTAAAAACGCTGCCTAGAAAAAACTTTGCCTTATAGGACAGACAAAAGTATTTCGAGTCTAGCGAATATCGAAATAACATCATTTTAATCAAAACACAACATCATGATGGTTAGATACAAAAAAGCCTTGCGATGTAAAAAACATAACAAGGCCTTTCAATTTCTTAAATCTGCTTTTATAGTAGCATCATCTTTTTAAAGATGCAAATTGATAAGAATGAACTTGTTTTTATCCACAATTTAGTTATATAATTTGAGAGACTAGCGTGTATTGCAAAAGAAAAGCCGTGTCAAAATTAATTGGCACGGCTTTATTCTTAATGGGGGGTGTTTTTAACCTAGAAAGCGGCTAAAAATGCAACGCTATAAACGTTGCAAATAAACATTAGCATAATTCATTTTAAGATGCAATTTGATAAAAACGATATTGCGTTTATACACAAAATATGTAATTTAAAATCTACTCATTTTATGAATTTCCTTACTGTAGTTTTGAGAGAAAAGCCGTATCAATTCATTTTGGTGCGGTTTTTTTTGTTATAGACTCTTGCATATTTCACGTATTTTTTTTAGAATCCAATTATAGTTTACTATTTTATTTTTCATACTCCTTTTTTTTAAACTTAAAGCCGCGTTTTATATGACACGGCTTTTTTTTTGCAATAAAAGAGGCGCCCCCCGCGCCGTGATTTATGCTGCTTTGTTTATATGATGTATTTCAGTTACTGAATTAATTTTTGGTTCATAAGCTTTTAAAAGCGGCTCTAATTCAGATGTTGGCTCTGAGTAACCAAAATTAGTAAGGATAGCTAACATTTTTATCATGTTAGGATTTTCATTTTGTAATTTAAGGACGATTACCTTTTCGATTGCTGCCATTAGGTCTACAAGATCATTATGGTATTGTTCTTCAGTATCATCTTGATTAGCTTCTTTGCATACAGCCAACCATAGATTGCAGAGGAAGTCAGTTGTTAGATTGAATTCGTTGTTTTCCATTGGAAAAACCTTTCTTGTAATATTGTTTTTAATTGACATCCCATACGGGCGCCGGGTGCTAAAAACACGGTCACAAGTCCGTCGTTATGCTTTTCCCTCGCGAAGGGTATTGTATGGCATAACCACACCCGGCATAAATTATTATATGCTAATTAAAGCACAAAAGATAGCCAGTATTCTTAAAAGCAGGGAAAGATCTTATCGTGATCAACCCGCTTGTGATTTTCGTGTTTTTAAGCACTTGAGATTCGTTTAACATAATGGTTTATTAGTGTCAATATGAATTTTTAAATATTTTACATATTGTTGTTTTTAAAGGGCAGCAATTTCAAATGCCACCCTTTTTTACTTACTTGCATTTCAAATAAGTGGCGCCGGGT
>NZ_JBTTDI010000022.1:0-11276 GCF_055796185.1 Bartonella sp. P12B
AGCATTGTTTCTTCGATGGTGACAGCGGGTTTGACCAGCCAATTGACAGATATGGCAGGGGTTGGTCAGTCTTTACCCAAAACGGCTCCCTTTGCAGAGCGGATTGCCCATGAAGCGGAAAAGAACCTAATCAAAGCTTCCATTGGTGCGGGTGTGCAAACGGTTCTTGAAGGTGGTTCTCTTGAGAAGAATTTTTTCAACAATCTGCGCACTGCCTTGTCTGATACGGTTGGCAAGACATTGGCAGAAGAAATTGGCACAGCCAAGGCTGAAGGAAAGATCGACACGGTCACCCAGATTGTTGCCCATGCTGGTCTTGGTTGCTTAAAAGGCGCTGTTGCAAGCGGTGCTTGCTCTGCTGGTGCCGTGGGCGGTGCTGTCGGCGAAGCCACCGCAATGCTCCAGTTTAAACTGTGGTCTCAAAATTTAATACAAAAAGAAATAGCAGCATTGAATGGGCGCCCTCTAACTGTAGAAGATCAAGCACGCATAGGTCAAAAAATTAAAGAGCAATTTTCCGATTTTAGAGATCATGCTATTAATGTTGCACGGGCTGCGGGTGGCTTTGCAGCTGGGCTTGCTGGTGGTGATGTGAATAGCGGTGCTGATGCCGCAGGCAATGCCGCAGAGAATAATAGTCTTGCGTTAGCAGCTCCGCTTGTTGTGGAGGCTGGTGCAGTTTTATCCGCTCTAACTCCTGTAGGATGGGCAATTCTAATCGTAGGCGGAGCAGTTGTTGTTGTATCCTATTTGAACAGAGATATTGTTGCTACAACTGATCCTCTTGACGATTTGGCTGTTGTGTCGAAAAATGCAGAAAAAGACAGCGAAAAAACAAACAAAAATACCAAAGAAGAAAAAAATAAAGACTCACAAACGAGCAGCAAAGGCCCACAAAAAAATAATGATGATGACAATAAGGAAAAGGGTAAAAGTCTTAATAAAGTTAGAAAACATCATGACAAAAAGCGGAATAAGGAAAAGCAAGAATTGGAAAATAGAGAAAAATGCACGGTGTGCCCGAAGGAGCCATCATTTAAAGATAAAGTGAAGGGAGCTGAATTTGAGAGTGATCTGATTAATAAAAAAGCACTTGAAAAAAGATCTCGCCCTGATCTTGTTTATATAGAAAATGGTGAATTAAAAATTAGAGAAATAAAAACAGGTGATGCGAAGCTTACAGAAAATCAAAAAATTTTGCAAGAATCTTATAAAACAGGTAAAGCGAGACCAACGGGATCTATAATTAGAAATTTTCTTCATGAAAACAAAGAGAAGCTAAATAAATATCAAGATGAACTCAAAAAATTTATAAAAGAGAAGAAACCAACTGAGAAAGCATTGGACGATTTTAAAAAAAATTGGGCTCAAAACCAATTAGGCAAGAAATGGGGAAGAAAAATCGAATATGAAGTTGTCCGTCATCCAAGTCTTTTAGAAGAGCTTGCACAAGGAAAATAAATGATGATGCAAATCAAAAATGTAACAGAAATTTTAAAAAGGCTGGGGTGGAAGCCCTATCGCGATGAAGTGGGCGATACCTTCGCACATTATCATCTTCCTGACCGTATTGTCGGCATTGACTATGATATAAAAAATTATGGAGAGAGTGGTAAAGAGTTGCGGTTATCAGCTAATCTCACTACCGCTGCTTATTGTCTTGCTCGGGAATATTCTAAAGGTAAAGAATCACAATATAAATATGGAGATATTCTGTTTTACGCGAAGGAAAATTTCAATATTAAAGCTCCAGATCTTTATGAAAGCCATATTAAGGATGCTCTAAACAAAGTTATTTCTTGGGCACAAGAGCAAGATATTGAACAAAAGTTACGCGAAGAAGCTGTCAATCATTCTGCTGTTGCAGAAGCATTGCTTGGCGATATCGATGCTTTAAAGAGTTCTGAGCTAACACCCCAATTACATGTACCAGAATTTGCAGATTACAAAACAATAGGATGGATTGATCGTCTTATTCTTTTTGCACAAGCCTATAAAAACGGGGTGTTAGATGATATTCTAGCACGTAAAAAGCCTAAACAACGTTTGATGAGTCTTACAGTAGCAAGCCGTATTCTCAAAACGCAAGGGTGGTTTGCCACGGAGCCTGGAAAAATGTGGTTAACTTTGCCTGATCGCTTTATTCAGTTTGATTTTGGCTTTGTACGTCTTCTTGATAATTACAATATCCGTCTTGAAGCAGAGATTTCTAACGAAGAAATTTCTGTAGCTTGCGAATATATTCACTATAGTGGGGAATATGAGTGTATATTTCCTACGGATTTTTATCAGTCTTTTAACACGATTGGAGGGGGAATTTATAGTGGTTTTGATAAAGGCATTGATATTTGTGTAGAGGCGTTGAATGAGCACGAGATTATTAAAATCTCTGAGCGGGTGATACAGTGGGCACGTGCTCAAGATTTGCAAGCGTCGATCAAAAGTAAAACACTTTTTCAGGAATATGTCTATTATCCAGATGTGATTTGGCATTTGGCTTGCTTAGCATTAACAGGTCAAATTGATGTGCTGAAATCCTATCAAAATTCACTTGAGATGGGTAAAATTCCTGAACATTTACAAAGTCTTGATGAAGAACTAGAAACCCATGTTAATCGTGCTATTGAATTTGCTGAAGAGTATCTGCCAACTTTGCAGAAGATAGAGGAAGAAGATACAAGTATTGATGTACAATCTTTGGCTTTTCTTAATACAGTTTCTGAAAAATTAAAAGCGATGGGTTGGACAGTTTATCGCGATAAAGATTACAATCGTAATGCTTATTTTATCAGCAAAGACCGCCTCATCAACATAGTTTATAAGCTTGAGACAGAAGGGAAAACCTCCATTGTTACAGTGAAAGCTTCACTTTCAACACTTGGTTTTTCTACCGCTCATCGGGATATGTTTTCTCGATTACCTCAGTATATACCACTCAAAGAGGCAGAAGGAGTTTATACAGTTTCTAGTACTGAATTGGATGAAGGCAAACTGAAACAGATCTGTATAAATATTCTTGAGTGGGCAGATCAACAGAATGTCAATCAAATTATCTATGACTATGCCGCTTTGCCAACAAATAGCGAAGCTTACCTTCTAGCACGTCACCTTATTGCGCTTATTCTGATAGGGGATATAGAGAAGCTCAAATTTTATAAGGAGAGCATTAGAAAAGGTAATCCTCTAGGTTTTGTGAAAGACATTACAAAATACATAATTGATAGTGTTCTTACTCTTGCACGAGATTATCGAAAAGGTTTTCCAAAAAACGCTCTGATTTTATCCCTTGATCCACAAACAGCATCTGTTGCTTCTAAAACAACTTCTGTTGAAGTGGATGAAGCGGATGACAATGATAATCATCTCACCATGGAAAGTGCTCATGCTCTTTTAAAAAGTTTGAATTGGTCCGTTAAGAAAATCAATGAAGACGATTATATGGCGAGCTATCAATTGGCTGATCGTGAAGTTGATTTTCTTTATAACGACGAAGTTGCTGAAGATTATCCGCAATTTGATAGCGCCTTGTTGATTAGTACCGGCATAGTTGCCGCTGCTTGCAAGGTCATTGATCCTATTCATTCTGAAGATTTACCGGATTTAGATCTTAATTTTGAAGCCAAGGGATTGGAAATCTTTGAAGCAGAGGTGAGTGCGGATCGATTAAAGCAGGCGCTTGATGATGCATTAGAATGGGCGATAACCGCCATTGATCTTCATGAAGAACTTCGCTCTCACTATGGTACTGCGCCTTGGGAAGTAAGCAATGTGAATGAAGAAACCGATGCGCATTATGGCTTGCTTCATATTGGTGCTCTTGCTTTATTGGGTGATATTGAAAGCTTGCAGTCCTATCAACAAAGCTTTGAGACAGGAGATCATCTAGGCTTTGATGAGAGCATCAACCAAACCCATCTTGAACGCGCATTGGTTTTAGCTACAGAAGTAAAAAGGAATAAACAACTCAACTATGCTTTAGTTAAACAGGTAGCAGAAAAGCTTGATGATTAATGATGGCTTCAGCAAGGAGAAGCTTCATTCTTTTGGAAAAAGAAATTCATTCAATTTATCGGAAAAAAAGACAAGAGATAGTATTTTAAAAAATATCGAAAAGGTTTCAGAAATTTTATAGAAGAGGAGGGAGAGTTGAAATCTTTCCTCATCAGTTGAGTAAACGCAACAGTAGTGGTAATCTCACTATCCTTGGAAAAAAAACAACCTCATTATTGACGGATTTGAGGCTAAGAAAGTAGAGGGTGGTGCAGATTTCAACAACAGTAGTATTCTCTCTCCGGATGTGATGCAAGAGTTTAGAGTCCATGATCTAAACTTGGAGAGAAAGTTGGCAACAATCTCTTAATTCATTTAGGTGAGGATTTCATAATTGTTTCTCAGGTGAGAATCCTTCCAACTATCACTCGTCAATGAGCTGTTTGCTCAAAATCTTTTTCTCTATTATCGAATGTAAAAATTGTGAAAAATAAAGATTTTTTTCAGTATGCTAAGCAAATTCAAGATCTCTTTTGCGGGGTTGCTCTGTTGTTTTAATTCATTCTCTATAGTCATCGCATCATTTTTTCAAAACAAAGGATAATATGATCATGCGGGTTTGATTTGTTATAAAAACATTTCGAATTCTTATATCCTTATCAAAATACCTATTAATGGGCTTTTGTCTCTTTTGTTTGTTTTGTCAGTTAATCTATCCCCCCATTCCATTTAAAAAAAATAGAGATAAAATAAAAACATTATATTTCAATAGGTTAGCATTATACAAATTTTTGTAATCCAATGCATAAAAGCAATGTGAGTAATATAGACAATTAATGACACGCATTTTGTCTGTTTTGTCAATTTTTGTCAGTAAATTTTAACAAACAATTATTATGATTAGAGTGCGTGTTTAAATTATGTTTTATGAGAGAGCATATAAATCTTTAAAGCCTTTCAAAAGACAGCTCGTGATTATGAGAAATATTATCAAGATTTTTAGTTTTGAGGGTTTTGAAGGTTTTGAGGGTTCTTTTAGCCCCCCCCTTTAAAAAAAATTTTAGTAAAAAATAAAAAGTGTTATATTTCAATATGTTAATTTTTATCAATTTTCAAAAAACAACTGATGATTAATGATATGACGCATAAATACAACTAATATTATATGTTTTGAGGGTTTTTGAGGGTTTTGAAGGTGTCATAACGTAAAGAATAAAAACATTCATTCTTCTCTTTAAAAAGAGCTTTTGAAAGATATCATTTTAGATTGCGATATAATCTTTTAAAGGCAATGTAAAAAAATCTCATTCTATTTAAGATGGGATTTCTTAAAAGTCTTAAAGCAATCCAAATGAGAGTGTCTAAAAGTGCAAGGTTTCTCTTTTTAGAATAGCGCATAGTAAATCATTCCTTTTAAGATTCTACATAATCAACTAACAAAAGAGTATAGATATAAACTCTATACCCCTTGTGAGATTGGCATGCTTATATGATAGGCATGCTTCATAAATCTATTGAGTTTCTCTTAATTCTAATTTTGGTAGGTTCTTAACAATCTTCATTGTTTCTAAACTTACCGTAATAACCCTTTGGAACAATTCCAATGGATAAGCAGGGTTGCCAATGGTCTCAATAGCATAGCGATTGGCATCATTAACAATGCCACTCTTTTTATCAGTCTTTACACATTGACGCCCCATAACCCATTCAAGAGCAGATTTACCATTCACGATATACTCATAAGCTTTAAGAGGGATATCTGTTATTATGATATTGCTATTGTAAATAACTGTAGACTTATCCTTTTCCTTACTATTTTTGATTTTTGCGAATTTCATTTCTGTAACATAATAAAATTTCTCAGGATTAGAGATATCTGTAAGTTTTGGATTTCCTTTTTTAAAGGTCACGGGATAAGGCTCTACAGTCTCATAATTGACGTGTAAATTGCCTAATTCACGCCCCGCATTAACAAATGCCCAGAAATCTTCAGCACTCTTTACGCAAGGGATGCGAGGCAATTCCTTAGAGAGATTATCAGCATAGCGAGCACGGTAATCTTGTGAGTGCAAAATTCCATAAACATAATAGAAGATATCATCTTTGGTAATTTTCTCATTAGGATAAGCCGCTTTAAAATGTGCTAAACCTTCATCAGTAATGGCATCACGGCGTTGTAAACCAGTGGTTTTTCCTTCCTCTGTAGAATTTGTAAATAAATGGGATTGGCTATTACTTCTATTTTTTGAAACCTCAGTATCTTCGTAAAGGTACAATGGAAAGCATTGACTAGTATCTAGTGCATGAAGATCAGGTAAATTTTTACTCATCAAAACAGAAAAGCCACTTCTTTCTCCTAAACCTGTAACTTGTATCACCTTATTTTCAAAGGCTTTTCCCATTGGGAATATACGCGGCATTTGATAAACAGCATCATTAAAGGTACGATTGTAATAAAGCCATTGTTGTGTAAAGGGACGGTAAAGACTTTGAACTAAGCAATCACTTTCAAATTTGAATGTCTTTCTTTTTACCAGCTCTTGTTTAAGAGAATAGTTCCAACTGATTTTTGTGGTATCGATGTTAACGAATTTGTCTACAGCGTTTTTACGTATTTTCCGATCAGCATGTGGATAGGTTTCGTTAAAACGTTCCACTTCACTATTATAGAAAGCAATCATATTATTCATATTTTTTGCTAAAATCTTACGGCTTGAGTTATATACCCAAGCATCCCGATTGGTTTTTAAACCACACGAAAAATTTTCAAAGAGCTTTTTGTCATGACCGTTCTTAACACCCATAGCTAGGAATGTTTCAAAGCTGTCATCACGTTGATTTACCCAATCACCATGTTTGTTTGGTGTGATGATTTTCCATTCTTGTTTTTGTGCAAGACCACCAATACTACCAAGGGACTTGAGTACAGACAGTTTCTTTTCTGTCGTAAGATTATTGCCAATATCATGATAGTAAATTTTACAATCTCCAGAAACATTGGGATTTTTGATAAATAATGTTACAGCAATACCGGTCATACTACCATTGCCAAAAACATTTTCTCCTTCTTGAGCTCTACCACCACTTAACATGTTTTTACGAAGATCTCCTCGTAAATTAAGCACATAAATACTGGTAAATTCCTTGGTTAAAGATTTGCGTAAACTGTTCATTGTTGGCTTTTCTATATAACCAGAACCAGAAACAAAGCCAATGATGCCAGCATTTTCAATACGGTCACTTGCCCAACGAATAGCGCGAATGTAACTATCGTAAAGTGCTCGTATATTCGTTACTTTCGAGTGAGCAGCATAGGTTTCACGAATACGGTTATCTAAAAGTGGATAAGGGGTGTTCTTCGCATTATCATTCTCATTCTTTTGCCCCACGGAATAAGGAGGGTTGCCAAAGATCACTTCGATATTCAGCTTTTTCTGAAGTTCCAAATATTCACTGTTTTCTTTAAACAATTCTTGCAGCAGATTTTTCTCTTCAAGCATCTGAAACGTATCAGTCAAACCAATATGTTTGAAGGGAATATAATCTCCTTTCATAAGACTATGATAGGTCGATTCAATATTTATGGCTGCTATGTAATAAGCTAAAAGAACAATCTCATTAGCATGGATATCATGACGGAATTTATATTCCATATCCTCTGGTTGAATGAGATCAGATTGTAAAAGCCGTGTGATAAAGGTACCCGTACCTGTAAAGGGGTCAAGAATAGAAACACCACGCGATCCCAAGCTCTTGCCAAATTCCTTGCGTAAAACATCATCAACGGAATGAATGATAAAATCCACAACCTCAACAGGGGTATAAACAATGCCAAGTTTATCTGTCGTACGTTTGAAAGCCTTGGCAAAAAAGCTTTCATAAAGCTTGATAATAAGATTTTGTCTTGCATGGGGTTCGGTAATCCCAGAAGCACGGAATTTGACACTTTCATAAAACTCTTTAAGCTCTTTTGACTCCTCTTCAATATTGGTCTTATCCAACTCAGCTAAAATCTTTTCCATTGCTTGTGAGATGGCATTGTTTTGTACAAATTGATTGCCATCAAACAAAGCCTCAAAAACAGGACGCGTGACAAGATGCTGCGCTAACATCTCAATCGCTTCCTCTTGTTTGATATCACTGTTTAAGTTGTTCTGTAATTCTTTGAGAAACGCATCAAAAGCACGGCGTGCTTTACTCTTTTCATCAGTAAGCATGTTTTGCAGGCGATTGATATGGTTTTGTGCAATCTCAGCAACATTGCCCGCCCAGTTTTCCCAATAGTCACTCATAGTTGATCTTTTGACAAGAAATGTTCTAAAAGCATTGGGAAATGCCTTATACAGAGGCAATTGTCCTTGCCCATTATGATGAGAAAGGGATTTACGGACGGTCGTAGCAAAAGAAGCATTTGCGCTTTCTGTTTTCGCCTGTAAGGGCACATCATCAACAACGGTTGTCACATTTTCTATCTCCATCTTTTGAGAAACCGTGACAATATCGATAATAGGACTTACATCTTGCCCTAAGTTCATTTGATTAAGGGTTTTGCTAAAATTCTCATCATGGGCAAGTAAAGCATTGAGAACTTGCCAAACAACACTGTATTTCTTATTGTTTTTTAAAGCCAATTCAGGGGAGATCCCAGCCGGCACGCCAACCGGTAAAATGATATAGCCTCTTTTCTTATTGGGAGCCCGCCGCATAACACGCCCCACCGCCTGTATCACATCCACTTGGCTTTTGCGCGGGTGTAAAAACATCACCGCATCAAGAGCAGGAACATCCACCCCTTCAGAGAGACAACGAACATTGGTTAAGATACGACAGCTATTTTCCCCCGCATCTTCTTTTAACCAATCAAGCAATTCCGTTCGTTTCTTGGCACCATCTTTTCCATCAATATGCTTTACATCACAGATCAGAGGGGGGGTATCTTTGTGTTCTTTATGGATTTTACCGAAAGCTCTCTTAACACCCTTGCCTTCAAAGGTATCACGAATGCGTTCAGAGGTCTTAATATCTTTACAAAAAGCCAAAGCACGGCGCATTGGATTTGGATCATCCCCAAGATCAACTTTCAGATCGATTTTGCTCAGAGCTTGGTAACAGCCTAAGATCTTTGTTCTATCATCAAGAAGAAGTTCATAATTCTTATGGTTTGTAGGGATCTCAAGAGTATCACGCACGAACTTTTCATCCACACCCAAGACAATAATCTTATAAGGCGTTAGCAGTTCATTCTTGACGGCATCGGAGAAACTATAAAAATACAGCTGTTTTCCATAGATTGCCTCATTATCCATAGAAGCTAGCACGGCATCCAGTTCATCCGCCCGTCTTTTCGCATGGTCACTAAAGATGCGCGGGGTTGCAGTCATGTAGAGACGTTTTTTGCCCTGAATAATGCTGTTGTCATGAACCTTGATAAAATCCGATTCACTTTTATCGGTTCCCAAAGCCGCCCCCGTTGTACGGTGCGCTTCATCACAAATGATCAGATCAAATTCGGGTAAAGCATATTTCTTTTGTGCATCGGCAATCACTTGGATTGATTGGTAAGTAGCAAAAACGACATTCATAACATGGGGAGCAACTTTGTTCCCTTTTTCGCCAAGCATTTGCGCATCGGTTGTGACAGGCAATGCCAAGTCCGAAGCACTCAGTTCAGCATCATCATCATTATTGAGACGCCGCTTGCCTATTTGCTTATCCGAACAAACCGCAAAGGAACGCAATGGGATTTGTGCATCCGCTGTCCATTCGCGTATTGTTTGTGACATAAGAGCAAGAGAAGGCACTAAAAACAAAACACGCTTGCCTGTTCCGGCTATTTGTTCTGCTATCTTAAGACTTGTAAAGGTTTTACCCGTCCCACAAGCCATAATCAGCTTGCCACGGTCTGCTTCTTTTAAACCCTCACAAACAGCTTCAATGGCTTCTTTCTGATGGGTAAAAGGTAACTTTTGTTTCTTATCTTTAAGAACAATTTTCCCTTCTGTTTCAAAAATCCCCCAATCGATTGCACTGTCTTCCATGTTAAAGAGATTAATGCGATAAACCGGAACCGCTTGTCCTTCGATCATGGTATTGGCGTTTTCGCTTAATTCCCCTTGCGTGCTGTCAATAAGAAGGCGGTATTTAAAACGATTTTTACCTGAGATGGCGATAAAGCTCTCAATATTCTCTTGAGTGATCTGATAGTTTGTCTCATAAAACTTACATTGGATGGCGACATACTCATTGCAATCACGTATTTTTGCGACCAGATCAATATCGGTATCTTCATCGCTTCCTTTCCATCCATGCACATCAGCTACGTCTCTATAGCTTTGGACTGTTTCATATTCTTGGCATTGGAGAGGGTCTTTTGTGAGATAAGCAATCACAAACTTTTCGAAAACCTTTTGCTTCTCCTGTTCTGAGATTGGTTTCTCACGATAGGATTGTAAGAGAGCACGTAAAGAGGATTGTTTATTATCAGAATTGAGGGTTTGAAGCATTATAGAGAAACTCCATAGTCTTATGACATTTATCAATTGACTTCGAAAGAATCGAAATGGGGTTTATTAAATACATTTAGGATAAATATCGAGTCTGAAATGGGAGAAAACCGCCCGAAAACCCACCAAATCCGTCAAAAAAATTTAACAAGTTGCAGTTATAAACAGCAAAGTGGTGAAATTTGCTATTCATTTTATGAGAAATAAAGACAAATTCGATATGTGTTTTAAGAGATCAAAATAAATAGTTTGAAGTGTTTTATGATCACAAAATATCATAACAATTGTTTGTTAAAATTTACTGACAAAATTTGACAAAACAGACAAAATGCGTGTCATTAATTGTCTATATTACTCACATTGCTTTTATACGTGATGTTTTAAAATTTTGAAAAATACTAACCTATTGAAATAGAATGTTTTTATTTTTTCTCTCAATTTTTTTTCAATGGGAGGGGGGTAAATCAACCGACAAAACAGACAAAAGAGACAAAACTCTTTTTACAAAAGAATTCTGATCTTTCCCTTTGCAGAAGGTTACCTAACAGAATGCCATTGAAAAGAGTTTTGCAAAATTGTTTTGAGAAGCTTTAAAAGAGCTTTCTTCATTGTTTAATACTCTGATTTTTTACCAAAGGATGCCATTCATAGCGTATGGTAGAACGACCGCCTTTTTGCTCCTTGTCATCACAGATTTTACGAAGATAGTTGCAACGGCATAAAACATCTAAAGCTTTTTTAACGGCTTCCTTATCTTTTAAATGCGTCCAGCAGCGCCTGTAG
>NZ_JBTTDI010000023.1:0-8950 GCF_055796185.1 Bartonella sp. P12B
TGTTCGATATAAGACCTTGTTTCAATATCATCACGCGTCTTTTCGAGAATCATAACAATGCCGTGAAGATTTTCATTCTCATAAACATGGGCATGATTTACAACACGGGCGTGATCATAAATACGAGCATTGCCATAGACATGGGCATGGTCATAAATGATCGATTTACCAAAAACGATTGCATTGCCATAAACATAACCAGCGATAATAGAGTTATTATAGACCCTAGCATTTTGAGACACATGACCTGAGTTTAAAACCATAGCATTTCCATACACCCAGCAATTGCCATCATGAGAGAGATTGCTTTCATTTTCGATAAAGCCGCCGAGTTGACCAGTCTTTACATCAGAAAAGTCTCTTAATGCTTTAATGCGATAAACAGTACGATTACCAAAGAGACGCGTTTCATTTGTTAATTCATATTTTTTAGTTACAACTGTACTAGTCATGAGAAACCCCAATCTAAATATCTACTAAATTTTGAATGAAAGAATTTGGAAAGCAGGCGCCCCCCGCAACGCCGGCGCCATTATTTATGCTGCTTGATTTTCATCAATTTTTACAACGTTATCACCTTCATAAACTTCATAATTTTTGCTAACCCAACATAAATCGCTACGTCTTTTTAATCTTGCATTTCCATAGACCCTACCTCTAATCAAGAAATAACCAGAGACCCTAGCATTGCCATAAACAGAGCCATGAACCTTAGTATGGCACCCTACGCTAGCATTGCCATAAACAGAGCCATAAATTTTTGCAGCCCCATTAACAACGGCATTCTCATAAATTTGCGCACCTTCTTTAATACGAGCAGAGCCTAACACCCGCGCATTGCCATAAACCTTGGCATTTTGAAAAACCCATGCTTTATTGGAAATATGAGCATTGTCATAAACATGGGCATTGGGATAAACGCGGGTTTTGTCACAGACATGGGCATTACCATAAACATGACCACAAACATGAACATAATGACGTATTTTTGCATTGTCATATACACGGGCATTTGCATAAACCAATGCACTATCATAAACCCAGCAGTTACCATCATGAGAGAGGTTGCATTCCTTTTCGATAAAGCCACCCAGTTGACCAGCTTTAATATCATCAAAATCTCTTAATGCTTTAATGCGATAAAGAGTACGATTACCCAATACACGGGTTTCATTTGTAATTTCATATTTTTTGGATACAGTTATAGTAGACATAGGGAAGATCCTATCTAATAATCGATAAAATTTTAATGAAATGTTCTTAAAAAGGGCGCCCCCGCCGCGCCCGCGCGTCTATTTACGCAGCCTGATTTGCATCTTCAGAATTGCAATCATATTGGCAATCATCATCATAACCATAATCATCATAATATTCGTGACGATAGTAATCATCTTCACTACCAAATTCTGGATAGGCATCATCACAGATATCTTCATTAGCAGTTAAAGAAGCATTGCTATGAATATAAGAATTGCCAGAGACCAGAGCATCACAAACCATGGCATCATCAAAGACACGGGATTCATCACAAATATAGGCAGATCCCTTTATTTTTGCATTACCGCCGACATGGGCATCATCACAAATGACAGCATTATCAGAAATATGGGCATGATCAGTTACACGAGCGTTATCATAAATTTGCGCATTGCCTTCAATAACCACGCCATTGCTAGCATGGGCATTGCCAGAAAGCTTTGCATTATCTTTTAGTGTCATTCCTTCAAAAATAGCGTTGCCATAGATTTGCGCATTGCCATAAACATCTACAAAAAAGCTTCTTACTTTTGCATTACCAAAGACGCGGGCGTTTTGAAAGACATGCGCTTTATTATAAACCCAGCAATTGCCATCATGAGAGAGGTTATCTTCCTTTTCGATATACCCCCCTAGATCACCTTTTTTAACATCACCAAAATCTCTTAAAGCTCTAATACGGTATAAATAATGATCATCTATTAATTCACAATCATCAATAAATTCATATTTTTTTACAGGTTCTTGTTTTGCAAGGGATGTAGTGTCATTTGCATTGGAAACGATAACGGGGGTGTTTTTAACTGTAGATTTCATTTTTAAAAATCCTTAACGTAAAATGTTTGTTATTGACGCTCCATAAGAGCGCCGGGCGCTAACAAACACGGCGTTAAGTCCGTTGCTTACACTTTTCCTTAGAAAGGTGTTGTATGGTGTAAGCACACCCGACAGAATCTTAATATACTAACAAGAGCATAAAAGACAGTCAGTATTTTAAAAGCATAGGAGAGGCTGTTTCGTAACCTACCCGCTTAACGAGAGTGTTTGTTAATCACCTGAGTATTTATATAACAAAATACGTATTTATTGTCAACTATCTTTTATTATTTTTTGTGTTTTTTATAATTATTTTTTATACCATTGTGTATAAATATGCGTCATATGCTTATAAATATTTTCTATTTTATTGCCTCTATTCGATTCTATATTACGCAATTGCGTTATTTTTCTCTTTTAAACGTCATAACAACTAAAAACGCTCTTATGATGCTTATTTTTAACTTTATAACGCATCATTATTTTTATGAGATAACTTGTGAATATTTTTGTGAATTTTTTATAAGAGGTTGGTAATTTAAACAGTTTTAATAGAGATCGCATCCTTATAATCAACGCTTTTATTCAAATTTATTGTTTTGATTCATTCTCTATAGCCACCGCATCATGTTCATAAAACAAAATGATAAATATGATTATGCGGTTTTGATTTATTATAAAAACATTTCGAATTCTTATATCATTATCAAAATACCTTTTAATGGGCTTTTGTCTCTTGTCAGTTATTAGCAGTCATTTTACCCCCTCATTTTTAAAAAAACTTTTAGATAAAAATAAAAACCATTATATTTCAATATGTTAGTGTGTTTTGAGAAATAATCAATGCTAATAAGATGATTTATATAGACAATTAATGATATCAATTGACCAAAACCTGTCAGTATCTGTCTAAAAATTGAACTGACAGCATTTATGATTTTAGTGCGTGTTTAAACCCTATCTTATGAGAGAGCATATAAATCTTTAAAGCCTTTCAAAAGACAGCTCGTGATTATGAGGCGTGTTATAAAGAGTAACTTATCAATTTGAATGGGTTTTTGAGGGTTTTGAAGGTGTCATAACGTAAGGAATAAAAACATTCATCATTCTCTTTAAAAAGAGCTTTTGAAAGATATGAAAAGCATCATTTGAGATTGCGAGTTAATCTTTTAAAGGCAATGTAAAAAAATCTCATTCTATTTAAGATGGGAATTCTTAAAAGCCTTAAAGCAATCCATATGAGAGTGTCTAAAAGTGCAAGGTTTCTCTTTTTAGAATAGCGCATAGTAAATCATTCCTTTTAAGATTGTACATAAGCAACCTAATAAGAGAGTATAGATTACAGCTATAAATCTATACTCCTTGTAATTAGCATGCCTATCATGTGAGCATGCTTTCTTAAGTCTATTCAGTTTCTCTTAATTCTAATTTTGGTAAGTTCTTAACAATCTTGATTGTTTCTAAACTTACCGTAATAACCCTTTGGAACAATTCCAATGGATAAGCAGGGTTGCCAATGGTTTCAACAGCATAGCGATTGGCATCATTAACAATGCCACTCTTTTTATCAGTCTTTACACATTGACGCCCCATAACCCATTCAAGAGCGGGTTTACCATTTACAATATACTCATAAGCTTCAAGAGGAATATCTGTTATCGTGATATTACTGTTATAAAAAACAGTGGTTTTATCCTTTTCCTTACTATTGCCAGCGAATTTCATTTCTGTCACATAATAGAATTTCTCAGGATTAGAGATCTCTGTAAGTTTTGGATTGCCTTTTTTAAAGGTCACGGGATAAGGGTCCACCGTTTCATAATTAACGTGTAAATTGCCTAATTTACGCCCCGCATTAACAAATGCCCAGAAATCTTCAGTGCTCTTTACGCAAGGGATGCGAGGCAATTCCTTAGAGAGATTATCAGCATAGCGAGCACGGTAATCTTCTGAATGCAAGATTCCGTAAACATAATAGAATAGATCATCTTTAGTGATTTTCTCATTAGGATAAGCCGCTTTAAAATGTGCTAAACCTTCATCAGTAATGGCATCACGGCGTTGTAAACCAGTGGTTTTTCCTTCCTCTGTAGAATTTGTAAATAAATGGGATTGGCTATTACTTCTATTTTTTGAAACCTCAGTATCTTCGTAAAGGTACAATGGAAAGCATTGACTAGTATCTAGTGCATGAAGATCAGGTAAATTTTTACTCATCAGGACAGAAAAACCACATCTTGCACCTATGCCTGTAACTTGTATCACCCTATTATCAACCGTTTTTCCCATTGGGAATATCCGCATCTGATAAGCACCATCGCAGTTGAGAGCAGAATCACAATAAAGCCACTGTCGTGTAAAAGGACGATATAAGCTTTTTGTAAGGAAATTTTCCTTAAAGTTGAAAACTTTTCCTTTTATCAAATCTTGTTTGAGATTATAACTCCAACTTATTTTGCTCTCATCCGAGTCAACAAAATCATTTACAGCATTTGCATGTATTGTACGATTATTATGTGGATAGGAATCATTAAAACGTTTTACTTCGCTATTATAGAAAGCAATCATATTCTTCATATTTTTTGCTAAAAGCTTAAGGCTTGAGTTGTATGCCCACGCATCACGGCTGGTCATAATACCACGAGAGTAAGTCTCAAAAAGTTTCTTACCATGACCTTTCTTAATACCCATAGCTAAAAATGTTTCAAAACTATCATCACGTTGATTTATCCAATCACCATGCTTGTTTGGTGTAATGATTTGCCAACTTGATTTATCCGCAATACCCTTAACACTACTAAGGTACTCAAGAGCCGCAAGTTTACCTTTTGTTGTAAGATTATTGCCAATATCATGATAGTAAATTTTACAATCTCCAGAAACATTGGGATTTTTGATAAATAATGTTACAGCAATACCGGTCATACTACCATTGCCAAAAACATTTTCTCCTTCTTGAGCTCTACCACCACTTAACATGTTTTTACGAAGATCTCCTCGTAAATTGAGTACATAAATGCTGGTAAATTCCTTGGTTAAAGATTTGCGTAAACTGTCCATTGTTGGCTTTTCTATATAACCAGAACCAGAAACAAAGCCAATGATGCCAGCATTTTCAATACGGTCACTTGCCCAACGAATAGCGCGAATGTAACTATCGTAAAGTGCTCGTATATTAGTTACTTTCGATTGAGCAGCATAGGTTTCACGAATACGGTTATCTAAGAGCGGATAAGGAATGTTTTTTGCGTTGTCATTTTCATTCTTCTGTCCTACGGAATAAGGAGGGTTACCAAAGATCACTTCGATATTCAGCTTTTTCTGAAGTTCCAAATATTCACTGTTTTCTTTAAACAATTTTTGCAGCAGATTTTTCTCTTCAAGCATCTGAAACGTATCAGTCAAACCAATATGTTTGAAGGGAATATAATCTCCTTTCATAAGACTATGATAGGTCGATTCAATATTAATCGCTGCTATGTAATAAGCTAAAAGAACAATCTCATTAGCATGGATATCATGACGGAATTTATATTCCATATCCTCTGGTTGAATGAGATCAGATTGCAAAAGCCGTGTGATAAAGGTACCGGTACCTGTAAAGGGGTCAAGAATAGAAACACCACGTGATCCCAAGCTCTTGCCAAATTCCTTGCGCAAAACATCATCAACAGAGCGAATAATAAAATCGACAACCTCAACAGGGGTATAAACAATGCCAAGCCTATCCGTTGTCTTTTTGAACGCCTTGGCAAAAAAGCTTTCATAAAGAGTAATGATAAGATTTTGTCTTGCTTGCGGGGTGGTAATACCAGAGGCACGTAATTTTACACTTTCATAGAATTCTTTGAGCTCTTTTGACTCTTCTTCAATATTGGTCTTATCCAACTCAGCTAGGATCTTTTCCATTGCTTGCGAGATGGCATTGTTTTGAACAAATTGATTGCCATCAAACAAAGCCTCAAAAACAGGACGCGTCACAAGATGTTGTGCGAGCATTTCAACAGCTTCTTCTTGTTTTATATCACTGTTTAAGTTGTTCTGTAATTCCTCATGAAACGCATCAAAAGCACGGCGTGCTTCGCTCTTTTCATCCGCAAGCATATTTTGCAGGCGGTTGATATGGTTTTGTGCAATCTCAGCAACATTGCCAGCCCAGTTCCCCCAATAATCGGTAATAGCAAATTTCTTAGCAAGGAGTGTTCTAAGAGCATTAGGAAATTCAAAACAAAAGGAGTAGTTTTCTTCTTCTGTATGACTCTTAGAAGCTTTATAGGCTGGTTTTTCAATTTCCAGTCCCATGTTTTCTGATTTTTCAGGGAATAAGCGTTGATCCTCAACCGCAGTCATACTGTCTAAGGCAAGAATCTCTAAGGTATGACTTACATCTTGCCCTAAAATCATCTGGTTAAGGGTGATCTCAAAATTCTCATCATGGGCAAGCAAAGCATTGATTACTTGCCAGACAACACTGTATCTCTTATTGTATTTTAAAGCCTGTTCAGCAGAAATCCCCGCAGGAACCCCAACCGGTAAAATGATATAACCTCTCTTTTTTCCCTTGGCACGGCGCATGACACGCCCCACTGCTTGTATGACATCCACATGACTTTTGCGCGGGTGTAAAAACATCACCGCATCAAGAGCAGGGACATCCACTCCTTCAGAGAGACAACGAACATTGGTTAACACACGGCAGGTATTGTCCCCCGCGTCTTCCTTTAACCAATCGAGGAGTTCATTGCGTCGTTTTGCACTAAAAGACCCATTAATATGGTCAAATGTACAATCAAGAGGAGGTGTCTCTTTACGGCTCTCATAAAGAGCACGTAATTTGTTCTGAAGTTTTTGAGAATTGAATACTCTACAGATGTGTTGAGAGGTTTCAATATCTTTACAAAAAGCCAAAGCACGGCGCATGGGATTGGAATCATCACCAAGATCAACTTTCAGATCGATTTTACTCAGAGCTTGGTAACATCCTACGAGCTTGGTTTCATCATCAAGAGGAATTTCATAATTATCATCGGTCATAAGATGTTGCGTGGATTGAGCCACGGCTTCTTCATTCACACCTAAGACAATAATCTTATAAGGTGCTAGCAATTCATTCTTTACGGCTTTTGAGAAGGTATAAGTATAAAGGGTTTTTCCATAGAGCTCTTCATCATCCATAGAAGCTAGCACGGCATTAACCTCATTGGCTTGTCTTTTCTGGTTATCAGCAAAGATCTTTGGAGTTGCTGTCATGTAGAGGCGTTTTTTGCCCTGAACAATGCTGTTATCATGAACCTTGATAAACTCAGATTCATTGTCTATTCCTAATGACGTACCAGTGGTTCTATGGGCTTCATCGCAAATGATTAGATCAAATTCAGGTAAAGCATATTTCTTTTGCGCATCGGATATCACTTGGATAGAATGATAAGTCGAAAACACCACAGTCATCACATCAGGAGAAGTTTTATTGGCTTTGCTAGCAAGTTCTTTTGCATCTGTTGTAGCAGGCAGGGCAAGATCAGATGCGTCGAAATCGGCAGTATCCTCTTTGTTTTTACGCCGCTTGCCAACTTGTGTATCAGAACACACCGCAAAGGACCGCAAGGGTATCTCTGTATCGAGGGTCCATTCTCTGATGGTTTGTGACATAAGAGCTAGAGAAGGGACCAAAAACAAAACACGCTTGCCTTGACCAGCAAGAGTTTCTGCTATCTTAAGACTGGTGAAGGTTTTTCCCGTTCCACAAGCCATAATCAGCTTGCCACGGTCTGCTTCTTTTAAACCTTCACAAACAGCTTCAATGGCTTCTTTCTGATGATCTAAAAGCTTTTTCTTCGTTTGTTCTTTAAGGACAACATCCCCATTTTCTTCAAAAGCACTCCAATCGATTTGGCTTTTTTCGAGATCAAACAGATTAATCTGTTGAATGCGGATTTCTTGTCCTTCACAGGTATGAGAAGCATTATCACTCCAATCGCTTTCAGTGCTGTCGATAAGAATGCGACGGGAGAAGATCTTTTTTCCAGAGGCAGCGATAAAACTATCAATATCTTCTTTTTTAATGCAATGAGAGGCGTCATAGCATTTGCATTGGATTGCAGCATAGCTTTCTTGATCACGGATTTTAGCGACCAGATCAATTCCAATATCACGACCATCTTCCCCACGCTCTTTAGCCCAATCACAATAGGTTTGAACCTTCTCATATTCTTGGCATTGCAGCGGGTCATGTTTCAAATAAGCCATGACAAGATTTTCGAAAAGGGTTCCTAATTCACGAGGCGATTGTGCTTTGTTACGATAAGTTTGTAAGAGAGAGCGTAAAGAAGATTGTTTATTATCAGAATTGAGAGATCGAAGCATTATGCAATAAACCTCATTGCTTTGTAATGTTGATTAATTCACATCAAAAGAATCGAAATGAAGTCTATTAAAGGGATTCAAAACAAATATCGAGTACGAAATGAGACAAAACCACCCAAAAACCCACCAAATACGTCAAAAAAATTTAACAAGTTGCAGTTATAAACAGCAAAGTGGTGAAATTTGCTATTCATTTTATGAGAAATCAAGACAAATTCGATATGTGTTTTAAGAGATCAAAATGAATGTTTTGAAGTGTTTTATGATCACAAAATATCATCACTAAAATCATAAATGGTGTCAGTTAAATTTTTAGACAGATACTGACAAGTTTTAATCAACTTATCTCATTAATTGTCTATATAAATCATCTTATTAGCACTGATTATTTCTCAAAACACACTAACCTATTGAAATATAATGTTTTTTACTTTTATCGAAAAGTTTTTTTAAAAATGAGGGGGTAAATCAACCGACAACGACCGACAAGAATATGACCTGAGTTATGACTATT
>NZ_JBTTDI010000024.1:0-8704 GCF_055796185.1 Bartonella sp. P12B
GGCACTGGTTAACACCGGCACTGGTTAACACCGGCACTGGTTAACACCGGCACTGGTTAACGAATTTGTGATAGAAAATATATTTTTTAATGATTCGCCCTTCATGACAAGGCAATTTCATGACAAAAGCCGTTTTTTTACAAAACAGCACGAATAAAGTGATAAAATATTAACCTCTATAAAGGATGACGATAAAAATCACACACAAGCAGAAAATTTTATCGATTACTTTGTCATGAATCTTATATTATAATGATATGATTGATATTTTATTTGAAAAGAGTCATCAAGTTATGGTATCATGAGGGACGATAAAACGTGTTTTTACAGATATATTCTATTCAACACAGGAGAAAATTTCCTCTAAAAAGGATGGTAGAGATGTTTAATTTACAAGAGAGGCTGAATGGACGGATTTTACATCAGTCCTCTTGATTCGGCAGCAATCATCAGCCTCTAGGAGTGTTGACCAGAATAATGGCTTTTCAAGCAAGAGTGAAAAACCTATGCAAGATCTCCTCAAACAGAAAGAGAAAACAACCCAACAAAACCCCACATTTATAAAACGTACGAGCATCCCCCCATGGGCATCTTCTATGAATCTTTCCCATGCGTTTTTCCCCAAGCATTTTTCCCCAAGCGTTTTTCCCCAAGCGTTTTTCCCCAAGCGTTTTTCCCCAAGCGTTTTTCCCCAAGCGTTTTTCCCATGAGTCTTTCATTGTCTTTTTTCGTTCAAACTAAAAAAATGGCTCTTAAAATTTCTCAACACATCTTCATTTTTTTAAAGCCCATGATCGCCCCTAAAGAGCGAGATCAAAAACAATGGTAGTGTATGAGGTAAGGTCCTTTCCCTATAAACAGCATGGCCTTCCCTAAGAAGAAAAGACACCTTTACCGCCCATGATCGCCCCCAGCGTTTTGCTCACAACGAGCCTCCACTCTTTCCCCCTCCAATTTTATTTCCAAAATGAGCACGCCCCGATGAGACCATTTGAAGAATTTTTTTCCACCACAGTCGCTCTTAAACAGACAGTCTTTTTTAAATTCACACGGTAGAGTCATGAAAACAGGTAAAAAACGCGGTAGACCGAGAATAACAGGAAAGCTCAGAGAACAAAATGGCCGTATTTCACGCGCCAAAAACCCACGCACTCCGGCTCCTCTTCTTACCATTGAAATGCGTGCGAAACATTTTGGTCTGACACGAGAAGAAGCCAAAAATCCGCTTTCGAGTTCTTATATAGGGCGTCTTTGTTTGCTTGGTTATAAACAGGATGGCGAAGGGATCAGTCAAGAGCAATATGAGACTGCGCAACGCTATCTCCAAATCAGAAATGATTATTTATGTGCCAAAGGGTTACCGAGTGGATATTATGATGATTTTACCCATGCCTCAGATGAAAAAGCACACAAGCAGTGGATTCAAAAAGCCACGGATCACTATGAGAACATGAAAAAAGCCATTCAAGAAGCACAAAATCTACATCGCCAACATAATTTTCATGCCGCATTACAATATCTTGTCGTCGAGGATCAGCCACTGTCCTCACTCGTCAGTTCGTTGCGTCTTATTCTCAATGCGCTTCATAAATATTTTGAAGGACAATAAAGAAGCCCCCGCGCAACACAAAGAGATCAAGATTGACGCACACAACCTCTCTAGCCTTACCGGATGCTGTTTGCAAACAGCAGCTTAGCAAAATAAGCAACAGTGCAACAAAGGAGACTTGGGATGAAAAACAAGCGCCACCGCGCATGATGCATGCCACAATCATCAATTCCAAAACGATCAATTCCCCTAGCAAGGAATCAATTCCAATGACAACAGCCACACAAAGCTTAGATCATCATCGGCAACGAACATTCCACCTTAGCAAAACGATCTTTTTTTCTCAAAAAAAAGTGTTTTTTCGGCATAGCAACAACTTGTCAGGAAGACAGCCAGCATCTTTGCCAACCCACTAGACAGCTACCCCCACTATCATCGTTTTTCTCTTGACAACAGAGGGGAAATCGTATTTAATGACGAATGCGGGGAATGCTTTTTTGTGCAAAAATTTCATAATAATCCCTCCATATTACTGCATTCTTCTGATAGTATTGCTAAATTGTTCTAAAAAGCTAGAGGGGGGGATACGAGTGTCTTTATGCCTCTAAATAAGGTGCTCTTTTCTTTCTCATTTTCATTTTTTTGCTGCAATCACTCTTTCTTTGACAAGCCAATGAAAATGCCAACTTGAAGGAAACGATTTTTCTCTCTCAAAAGAAAAGCATTCCTTCGGCATCCCAAAAATTTGCCAAGTAGAAAGCAAGCGTTTTTGCCCAACCAGCTATCCAGCTACAGAAACCCACTATCATCGTTTTTCTCTTGACAACAGAGGAGAAATCGTATTTAATGATGAATGCGGGGAATGTTTTTTTGTGCAAAAATTTCATAATAATCCCTCCATATTACTGCATTCTTCTGATAGTATTGCTAAATTGTTCTAAAAAGCAAGGGGGAAAGAGTGCCTTCATACCTATAAAAAATACTCTTCTCTCTCATTTTCACTTTGTTTATCGCAATCAGTAAACATTTCTCTCTTTGCTTGCCAAAGGAAAGAATTGACAGTAAAAACAACTTCTCACCGTCATTTATGCTTTAAACCTTATCAAAAAGGGCATCGTGACCGGAATGTTCAAAGTAAAATTACGCCACTCAGCAGCTCTAGAGTTTCGTAAGCTCTCCATGGCTCCTCTAAATCGCCATAAGCCTCTGTAGGAAATGACATCTACTGTCAGCGTGTGGATACCTTCTCAAGAAAAACCAGAGTTTACCCAGCAGTGTAAATGGGGGATCTGCGTTCTTTAGAGCGAGAAAGAAATGACACTTGGTCTTTAGCAAAAGAGGAATGCCTCATGAGGGTGCTCAAAAGAGGAGAAAACTTTCAAGATGGGAAAACCATGAAGATCGCAACATGATTCAGCCAAAATAGCAGCGTAGCATTCCATGTCGTTTGTTAACATGGAGCTCTATTATGAAACTACAGGATTCCAAAAACAGTGCTCAAGGATCATCAAAAACGCAGGAAGGTGCGAGTGCGAGTGAAGCCTTAGAAAATCTTTCTACAAATTTAGCGGATCTGAGCCTTGAAAAAGAAAAAAGATCCCATTCAATCATGAAGAATTAACCGCTCTTATCACAGAACTCGAACATGATCTTTCTGATGGAATCGGTATCAAAGGATCAAAAGCAATGACCATTATGCCAATACAGATCTTAAGCTGATGCCATTTCTGATAGAGCAAGCAAATCGAAAATATGAAAGATTAAATCTTAAACTTGTCACAACATCGGCAGAGCTTATCTCTTCCATAAAAGAAGTAATAGAGAGCGGAATTTCATCTTCTAGATATATCGTGAACACAACGGATCGAGGGATCCATTCTGTAGAACTCGATCAACGAACTATTGCGGGCAAAACATCTTTGATCGCTTTTGAACCCGCCACGTTTGAGAGTGAGACAGCACTCTTGCTCTCAGTAAGACTCCAACTCAGCATTCAACGTGGAGTGCCTGAATGTCATTTTTCCAAGAGTGTCCTAAACATTCAGCGCAGTTCCTTGGAATGTGGAATATTTTGTTTAGCTCTTGCTAAAAAGCTTCATACCGAAGCTGAAAAATTGATAAGAATGCACCAAGATAATCTAAGCGGCGTCTTATGTGAACCCAATACAACTCTCTCTTCTGATAAAGTCGATCTGTACCTTCCCGCCAGCTTTTACAAACACACGCAAGGGAAAAGACGTCTCGAGCAATATATAAAATCAAATCCAGGGGCTGAAAGTGAAAAAGTAAACAAAAAAGACCAAACACTTCGTGAAAGATTTGAGAAAAACTCAAGAACAACAGAGGGAAAAGCTGTCTCTGTTTCCTTACATAGAAAAAGAGTTTCTGAATATAAATCTCTCATGATGTAGTGTTACCTATTTTTGCGCATATCTATAATAGAAGGTGACATTCCGTTTAGGAATCAAGCCTATTCATATGAGCATATTCTCCTGCTTTTTGGGCTCCTTGCTTTTTCGGTTTATAAAGCCCCTACAGGAGCAGCAAATTGTCGTATGAAGTTACACTTCACCTATCATAATCAAAAAAATTTGAGACATCTAAAGATAGCAAAAAACCTAGTTTTAGACTATCAAGATGAAAGGAGCACTTTCCCTCAAGTCTTTTACAATTTTTGCAAATTTTGAAGATGCAAGATCTCACAAGAAGGATCTTAAAAAAACCGTTCATCTTGCTTTGCAAAACTTTCTCAATAAAAGCTGCCCTCATTTCTTTCCCTCTTACCTTGAGAGAAATGAATACTCCGACATGTTTCAGCCAGAAGAGCAGTATAGCATTCCCCGTCGATTGTTAACATGGAGCAATATTATGAAACCGCAAGATTCTAAAAGCACCATAGACACCCCATCGCCAAGACAAGAAGAAGTTCCTATCAATGAATCACAAGAAAGCTCTCTTGCACATTTAGAGTTAAAGAGCGCCCAATCAGCAGGTCTCCCCTTCAGTCCTACAAAATTACAAGATATTATTACCACTTTAGAAAAAGACATCTCCAGCGGTTCTTGGCTCATTGCTGATTATGAAGATATTGATCTTCAAATGATGCCCGCGCTAATAAAGCAGGCCAATTGTAAATATCCGGAAATGCATCTTAAATTTGCATTAACAGCGCACGACTTTACCCGCTTACTAAAAGAAACGATCGAGAATGGCATTCAATCTTCAAGATATATAATAAACACGCAGGAAAGGGGAAACCATTTTGCGGTAATTGATCATCAAACCATTGAAAACAACGTGTCCGTGATACTCTTTGAATCGACAACTTTTACGCATAACATAAGTGCATCTCTGTTAGGATTGAGAACAAGACAAGCCATTGAAGCATTTCCCTTGTCTGAATGTCATTTTTCTGTAGCAGAAATGGATATTCAACGAAGTCCCTCTGAATGTGGAATATTTAGTTTAGCTCTTGCCAAAAAACTGTATCTCGAAGCGCACAAATTAACGAGAATGCACCAAGATAACATACGCGGCGTCTTATGCGAACCCAATACGCCACTACCTTCTGAAAAATTAGATACGTATCTTCCCGCCAGCTTTTACAAACACACACAAGGCAAAAGGCGTCTCGAACACTATATAAAATCCAATCCTAGCGCTGAATATGAAAAAGTGAACAAAAGAGGCGAAACGCTTGCTAAAAGGTTTGAAAGAAATTTAGTGACACCAGAGGACAAAACACTTTCTGTTTCACCTCATAGAAAAAGGATCAAGGACTATAAATCAGTCCTTCAACGATGATGGACTTTTTAACGTTATTTATTTTGAGGAGAATTAAACACTCCATTCAAGTTTATGGATTAAGTCCGTTCATATTAGCCAATTGATTTACTTCTAATTTATCAAACCACAAACCATATAAACTGCTTGCCTATGAAAGCAAAACATCGCTGTTAACTCAACAATAGCCTATCTTAAATCTATAAGCTCAAAAATTCTCAGAGCATTTTCGACAAAAAGACCGATCTATGGAAAGCTGGAGCAATTTCATATTTTTCCAAAGGATCTGCTTCTCCACCATCCCCCTACACAAGCAGCAAACCACTTTCCCACCACCAGCCAACCACACCACCAATACACCCTTAACCCGCTAGCACCACCAACCCCTCTCAACCACCATCACCACGCAACACCCCATCAACATCACTAACCGCCACCAACACCACCCACACACTCCATCAACGCCAACCCGCTAGCGCCATCAGCCGCTCTCAACCACCATCACTCCTCAAGAGTTTCATAAAAGTTTTTCTTCTGTTCCCTGAAGAACAGAGAAGTATTCGTTTTTAAGAGATCAAACAGCCTCACAAAATGTGGGGCTTTTTTATGGAGAAGCCTATGCGAAAAATATCATCAGAAGGATTAGCACTTATTAAACAATGGGAAGGTTTGCGTTTAAATGCCTATAAAGACGCCATTGGTGTGTGGACAATTGGTTATGGACATACAAGCTCTGCTGGAAAACCCTTTGTTCATAAGGGCATGAGTATCACCGAACAGCAAGCAGAAGAATTCCTTTGCCAAGACTTAAGACAATTTGAGAACGCTGTTGAACAAGCCGTTCAAGTTTCCTTAACCGATGAACAATTCGCGGCACTCGTATCCTTTTGTTATAATGTAGGAACAGCAGCCTTTTGCAATTCGACTCTGTTAAAAAAGCTCAATCAAGGTGAATATGAAGCGGTGCCCTCTGAATTACAGAAATGGACCAAAACAGGTGGAAAGCGTCTTCAAGGTCTCGTACACCGGCGTACAGCAGAAGCAGGCTTATGGGCAAAAGGGGCTTATGTTTCCTCCAATTATCAACCAGTAGAAACCGAACAGCCAACGGGGATTTTCAAAGCGGAAGCCCTTGCTCCAATCATTGGCTCTTTCTCAGGACTTGGCGGTTTGTTAGCGGGCAATGGTCCCATCCAATGGGCACTAGCTGCCATTATGGTCTTAGCCGCCTGTGCCGGTCTTTTCTTTGTCGCTAAACGTTTTCAGGAGCACCGGCTATGATCTTATGGATGAAAAGAAAAAAACAAGAGACCCTTTCAAAGCACAAGCCCTTGCCCCAATCATTAGGATCTTTCTCAAGTCTTGGCGGCTTGTTAGCAGGAAATGGCCCCATCCAATGGGCATTGGCAACTATTATGGTTTTAGTAGCATGTGCAGGACTTTTCTGTGTCGCTAAACGCTTTCAGGAGCACCGACTATGATCTTATGGATGAAAAGAAATCTAATGCTAACAGGTGCGGCTTTCGCCGCTTTTTTTATGCTTTTAGCAAAAGCTTTTGTTCTTGGCAAAAAGACTGAACAGCAAAAGCAAACAGAGAAGGCTTTAAAGAGAGCAACAACACGGCTTGAGGTGGAAAATGAAATTAATCAAAAAAGTGATGCTGATGTGCGTACTGAGCTCTCTGATTGGTTGCGCAACAAATAAAGACCTTTCTTCTTGTGTGGGTTGGTTGCCCATTTATCTGGACCCGCAAGATTTGCACGCCATCAGTTCAAACTTAGCAAGAGAAATCTTAAAGCATAACAAGCAAGGTGAATATTTGTGTGGGTGGAAACATGGCTAGAAAAACTGAAAAACACACGGAGCTTACAGAAGCAGAAAAAGAAATGCTTCAAGAAATGATCATCACCTACCAAAGTGTAAAAATGATGTCTCGCTTGATGAAGTGGATTGCGTTTTTTCTCTTTTTGCTGATCCTTGATTTTGCTCGACTTATGGATGCAATAGACAGTGTCTTTGCCCATTTAAAACGGTGGTTTTTAAAAAACTAACACCTTCTTCTTAAAAGCTTATCTCTTCCCTTTACCGAAAAATATTGGAGCCGCAGAAGAAATTAAGGGAGATCAATAGATTTGAAGCGCTTATCGCCTTCATTTGTGTTTAATTATTCAAAAAATAAACTTTTATAGTATTTTATTTTTGACATTTATATTAACTATAGATTTTTTAATGGAAGTATGTATAATACATTATGTATTGAACATAGAGGGATTTTTATGAATAAAAATTTTTTAGTGACAGTATCGATCTTTAGTTTACTTGCAACTTCAACGGTACAAGCAGCAGATACCATAATTCTTCAACAAGCAAAACCACCTGTTTCGATCTCTCAAGGATCTAAACAGACTGTTTCACCAGTTGTTGTTGCTCCACCTTTCACTTGGAACGGTTTTTATCTTGGAGGACAGGTTGGGAGCTTTTCAAGTAATAATTCTTTAAATTACGCTGAAGATGCCAAAACTGGAAAATGGTATTGGGTTGATAAATCTTTATCACCTCAACCATCAGGATTCGTAGCGGGCATTTATGGGGGTTCTAATTTTGATCTGGGAAGCAACATTATTTTAAGTGTTGATACAGATATGGTCTGGTCTGGTAGAAAAAGCATCAAAAAGGGTGATCAAAGAAAAATTTTAGATGACGATGAGTTAGATTCGATTAACGCAGTCTTTAAAGAGGCTGGACTTACTATTAAAAGACCTGGATCTTCTGATGAAACAATCCCTAATATTGGCGATATTGTTGAGAGTAGTGTTACTTTAAAAGAAAAGTGGGCTGGTGCAACGCGCGTACGTATTGGTTTTGGTTCAGGTTGCATTATGCCGTATGTTGCTGGTGGTGCAGCCTATATGCAGATGCAATATATCCAGTCAATTTTGTCAAAATCGCAAGAAGATCCTACTTTCATATTTGCTTCTGGCAATGTCTTGGATGAAACAAAAACGATGGTTGGTTATACACTAGGTGGTGGTGTTGATCTTGCAATGACAGATAATATTATCATGCGTGCAGAATATCGTTATTCAGATTTTGGTAAAAAGAAATTTGCCGACGATAAACTCGAAATTAGCAGTAAAACCAATAATTTCCGCATTGGTATCGCTTATAAATTTTAATTTATTGCAAAAATAGAGAAGAGAAAATTGCTAAAACCCCCGCTCCTACGGGGGTTTTTATTTATTGACAATAAAATCTCATTCTTGAGAGCGGGAAAGAGATCACCAGAGATCCTATGCGCACGCTTGAACGCTTGAATGCTTGAACGCTTGAACGCTTGAACGCTTGAACGCTTGAACGCTTGAACGCTTGAA
>NZ_JBTTDI010000025.1:0-8386 GCF_055796185.1 Bartonella sp. P12B
TTCTCAACAAAGTCGAGTTGCAAAAGGCGCTTGTCCCTACATTATAGCAAAATGATACTAACGCCGCGAATTGTTCATCGCTTAACGAAACCCTCACCGCTTTCGAAACCGCCTTCTCAAATTGCTTTAAATCCTCACAAAGGATCTCTTCGGCTTGCTTTTCCGTGATGCTCATGCCTTTTTTAACAAGCGGGCTACCTGCTTTACTGGTGTGACCATACCCGATCGTCCAAACTCCAATGGCATCTTTATAAGCATTCAAACGTAAACCTTCCCATTGTTTGATCAGCGATAAACCTTCTTGCGATATTGTCCTCATGGCTTGCTCCATAAAAAAGCCCCACAAAAGTGAGGCTCGATAAAAGGGAATAATTGAATGATAGCTGTTCGTGATCTATTGGATGTTCTCTCTTAGTAATTCCTCAACCTCCTCAACTCGAAAGCCAAGGCTACTGAGAAGAGAAACTTCACTCTCTTGCAATTCATACTGAGAGCGCTTTTCGATAACATCTCCGTCAAAATCTAGAGGCATCCCTGTTTCAACGAAAACCGTGTGTGTCTCATCTTCAACACCTTCTTCCCCTTCTCCTAGCTCTTTGACACGAACCCAATGAAAACGCGTTCCTAAAAGGGCTTCTAGCCTTCTTACCGTTTCAGCACGGTCATAGGACAGCATGTTCAAATAATCTTGCTTGCTATTTAAATGCTCTGGATACTCTCTCATCCCCGCACTCTCCTCTAAACAAAATGACGCGGACGACTACAACCACGCGCCCCTAAGGTTTCATCCTTGGAACTACGGGAATACTGACCATTACGAACATATGCTCCATTAGCAGAACCACCAGACCAATTCCCCCCTCCTACCAATACATTCATCACCGTCCTGAAAGCCGTCCTTCCAGCGGTTGTAGAAGCGATCTGCATGGGAAAAGTTTCTGATAAAAACTGCCAAACATAACCACAACCATCCTCACAACCAATATGCGAGATCATGCGGCGCTTGGACGTATCAACATGACCACCCGAATGTTTGGGGCTAGGCGCTTTCTTCCCTTCAATGCCTGTCTTTTCATTGCTTCCATCCATCGCCGAAGCAAACTGTTCATCATTCAACAAACACTTCTTAACACGCAACAAATCCGATAAGTGATCCGTATAGGAGCGATTGGTCGTTATGGGAACACCATACGCAGAGCACGTCGTTTCACCCGTGCCTGACTGTAAATAAATATCAACCCAAAGGTCTTGGGAGGGATCATACACCATCCCTTCTGGAGAACTATGCGGACGATGATTAAGACACCAAACCGAGTTGGGAAGAATATCCCCCGCCTGATAACCCGATAAAGGGTGACCATCTATCGTGCCAACATCCGCACAAAGCGTATGGAACCCCCCTATCTTCCTCGAAGTCATCGCTGTATAACCATCGGGAAAAGTCGAATTTTCTGAAAAAACAAGTTTGTGTGACTGCCCTGCATCCAAAACCAAATAAATATAATAATCCTTGCCAAGCGAAAGCGAGGAAGGAACCGTGAGTGTTTGATCTGATGTGTAACTAGCAATCAAAACATCATTGGCAAGAAACAAAGGGATATGCGTTCCTTTCTTTAACGTTAATTGTTGTTTATCACTGGCAATAAGAAAAGGGGTAGAAGACGAAACAGCAATCAAATTTAACTGTTTGAGAAAATTATTAAAAGCAGAAGAACTACTCGTGCTCTGACGTGCGGCTAAAGCAGCTTGTTTTGCCTCCCGTGCGGTCTTTTTTGCCTCAGAAACAGTTTGGGTGACTGTGGTTAAACCGGTCTTTGCTAAAAGCGCTAGCTGTTTGGCTTCACTCGCTTCCGTTTTTGCTTGCAAAGCCACACTCTGAGCAGATGTTGCTGTTTTCTTGGCATCATCACAAGTAATTTTCGCTGTTGTGGCTAGAGCCTTCGCATCCTCTGAAACCTGCTTGGCTTGATCTACTCCTCGCTTGCCTTCTTCCGCTATAGTCTTTGATTGTTGGGAAAGCGTTTTTGCTTCTCCAGCAATTCTTTTGGCATCATTGACTGAGCTCAGAGCCGCTGTGACACTATCCTTCGCGCCATTGGCTGCTGTAAGAGCTGTTGCTGAAACACCTTTAGCCTCCGTGGATAAAGCCACGGCTCTTTCACTTGCCTGTTTTGCCGCAGTCGCATCTCTTGCCGCCCCATCCGCTAAGGTCTTGCTTGCTGTAGCCGTACTCTCGGCTGTCTTTGATGCCCTTTGTGCTCCCTCAGATACGCTCTTGGCTTCTTTAGCTATCTCCAATGCTTCTGAAGCCTTCGTGGAGGCTCCATCTGCCTTCTTATCGGCTCCCTGGGCGGTTTGCTTGGCTTGACCAGCTTCTTCCTTGGCTTCTTCCGCTTCTACCGCCGCTAAATTGGCTTTAGAGCTCACCCCATCAGCGACTTTCTTGGCTTGGCTTGCTTCTTCCTGTGCTTCTTCCGCTAACTCTTTTACCTGTTGAGCTGTCGTTTGCGCATTCTTGGCTTCTTGTTTGGCTTCTTGCGAGGCTTGTTTTGCCTCTCCCGCTAGTCTTTGAGCCTCTTGTGCTAATGTCTGCACCGATTGTGCCATTCCCTTGGCTGCATCAGAGCTTTGTTTGGCTTCCTCTATTAAACCTTTCGCTTCAGACGCTATTGTTTTGCTTGCATTGGCTACCGTTTCTGCTCGTTCTGCACTACTCTTCGCTGTATTGGCTGCTGTTAAGGCTGTTTCTGAAATCCCTTTCGATTCATTAGCTACACTCAACGCTGTTTCTGCTGTACGTTTAGCTGTTTCTGAAACTTGTTGCGCCTCATCAGCCTCTGTTTCTGCCGTCGAAGCCTTCGCTTTCACTGAGATAAGATCTAAGCTAGCCTTCTTGGCTGTCTTTTGTGCTTCTTCAGCTGTTTTTGTCACTGTCGCTACAGTTTGTTTTGTTGCCTCAACTAAACCTTTGACTTCTTCCAAGGCGCTTTTGCTCTCATTGACTACCCTTTGTGCCTCCTCAGCTAAACTCTTCGCTCCATTGGCTTTCTCTCCTGCTTCTTGAGCCTTCGTCGACGCATCTTCTGCCTTTGTCGCTGCTCCTTCTGCCGCTTGCTTGGCATCTTCTGCTGTTCTCTTCACCTCTTGTATGGTAGATTTAACCTCATCAACACCTTGCTTGGCTTCCCCAGCTTTCGCTTGCGCTTGAGAAGCGAATGTTTCTGCCTGTTCTGCCTTGCCCTTAACGGATTCTAATAGCTGTTTGGCTTCTTGTGCGGTCGATTGTGCACTCTTCGATGTTTGTTGTGCTTCTTGAGCTATATTAACTGATCTTTCTGAAGAAACTTTCGCTTCAGTGGCTAATGCCTCTACCGAAACAACTTTCTTTTCTGTTTCTTCCGCTTTCTGCTTGGCTTCTTGTGCTAATTGCTTTACAGATGCATCTTGAGACGCTACAGCTTGTCTATCAGTTTGTACAGCCTGCTCTGCTACCGCTTTCGCTTCATTGGCGACACGCGTTGCTTCTGAGGCATCCTGTTGTGCTTGTTCTGCTTTCGATGTGGCTGTTTCCGCCGCGCTTTTGGCTTCTTCTGCTACACCCTTCGCTCCATTGGCGGTAGAGGCTGCTGTTTGTGCTATAACTTTCACATCAGAAACCCCTTGCTTGGCTTCATCCGCTGTTTGCTTTACATTATCAATCAAGCTTGAAGCTGCCGTCAACGCATTCTTGGCATCCGTCGCTGCACTGAGCGCTGCATCACAAGATTGCTTGGCTTCTTCTGCTAAACTTTTCGCTAAATCCGCCGTGCTCTTCACCTCTTCTACAGATTGTTTGGCTTCAACAGATTTCATCTTCGCTTCAGAGGCTAGCGTTTCAACTGTTAAAACCTTTTGCTCCGCACCTTCTGCCGTCCTTTTGGCTGCTTCCGCTGTATTCTTAACCTGTTCAGTCGATTGCTGAAGACCATTGGCTAAAGACAGCGCACTCGACGCTGTTTCCTTTGCTTCACCTGCTACACTAGAGGCTGTATCTGCTGTGCTTTTGGCATCTTTCGCTGTTGTGAGGGCTTCCGTACTGCTCGCTGTCGCTGTTTCGGATGCACTCTTAACAGTTTCAACAATTTCCTTGAGATGATCTGACGTTTTCTTGCTTGCTTCCGCAATCCCTTTTGTCTCATCGGCTAATGACTTCGCATCACTGGATACCTGTTGTGCTTCTTCTGCTTTACTCTTGGCTTCTTGCGCTAACGTCTGTGCTGTTTCTGCCTTCTGTTTTGCCTCTTCTACTAAACCCTTAAAAGACGCATCAAGTGCATGCACCGCTTGTCTCTCAACACTCACCGCCTGCTCTGTTGCTGCTTTCACTTCATTGGCTACTCGCCTCGCTTCATCTGCAATCTGTTGCGCTTGATCTGCTTTCGCCGTTGCTGTTTCTGCCTCTTGCTTGGCTGCTTCAGATGTAACCTTGGCTGCATTCGCTGTAGACATCGCCGTTTCTGAAGTTCCTTTACCCTGCTCTGCTACATCCTTTGCCTCAACAGCGGTTGCCTTCGCTTCATTGGAACTTTCTACCACTGTTGCAACAGAATTCTTCACATCTTGCACATCAGAGACAGCTTTATCTACTAAACTCTTCGCTCCTTCTGCCATTGTTTTTGCATCATCCGCTGTCCCTTTCGCATCTGTTGCTATCTGCTTGGCTTCATTCGCAATAGTCGTTGCTGTCGTGCTCGCATTCTTCGCATCTGTTGCCGTATGCTTGCTTTCATTAGCAAGGCTCTCTGCCAATTCTGCTTTACTCTGAGACCTTTCCGATAAAAACTTTGCCTCAACAGCAGTTGCCTTCGCTTCATTGGATGCTGTTACAGCTCTTTCTGCTAGACCTTTCGCTTCATTGACTACCCTCACGGCACCTTCTGAAGCTTGTTTGGCTTCCTTTGCAACAGAAACAGCTCCTGAAACTTCTGCCTTAACTGTTTCTACTCCTTGCTTGGCTTCTTCAGATGCACTCTTAGCTTGTTGGGCTAAAACCTCCGCATTCTCCGATTGCCTCTTCGCTTCCCCTGAAAACTGTTTGGCTTCTTCGGCGCGTGTTTTGGCTGATGTTGCTTCCGACACTGCTCTGGAGGCTACTTCATGCGCACTCTGTGAGCTGTTAACCGCTGTCTCTGCTCTACTCTTCGCATCACCGCTTGCTGCCAAGGCTTGATCGGCTGTCGATTTCGCCTCATTCGCTGTCGTTGTCGCTGATCTCACGCCTTCCTTTGCTTCGGTAGCCGTGGTAAGCACCGTCGTGATTGTGGCACCACTTTGCGTAATCTGCTTCAGAGCCCGATCCGCTATTCCCTTCGCTTCTTCCGCCTTTTGATACGCTCCATTGGCGTGCGCCGTCGCTTGCTCCGATCCTTGCCTAACCTGAACTAGCTGCTCCGCCGTCGCAAAAGCTTCATAGGCATAAAGGGAAGCCGTTCCTAATAACTTCGGCACAACGACCGTAGTGACTGATCGACCCTCTCTTATCTCTTCTTTCGTCGCCGCGGGTAGATAATACTCATGCGTATGGTACGGGATCCCCATAATCTTGCTCCATCAATTCTAGCTCTATCTTTAAAATGAACACTCTTTCAGCTCTTCTAGCTCACTCCTTAAAACACCTATCCGCTCTTCTAGTGATTGGATTGAACCCTCAAATTCTAAACGCAACGAGACCCTCAACAATTCTAAAAGCTCAGAAAGTGGCGCATGAACAAAATGCTGACCTGTATAAAAAACAACCCGTAACTGAGACGGGTCACTGATGCCTGAAATCGCAAACGGTTTGGATAACATTCATAACCTCATGTCTTAATACCAAAAACAACCGAAACATTGATCGGACGCGTTTCTGCTCCACCATAACTTTCCGCTAAAAGACGGTGTTCATGATGCGCTCGATCCTCTAGTCCTTCTGTGATAGGAGTGGAATAATAGAGACAACACATTGATTTATAATGATAATTTACTGTTTTGCATATTGAATTAGACCCCCGAATATTGTAAGATTCTCTCAATTCAAATCATCTTATGTTCAATCAATTAAAGTCACTTCTTTGCACGTCATAAGCGGGGTTATCGTGTGGGTAGAAAACCGTTTAGAAAGGAACAAAAATGCCTCTTATGAATCGTCTTAATGCAAGGGCTGTCGCAACATTGGGGGCTGGCAAATATAATGATGGTGCTGGCTTGTACCTTCATAAGCGTAAAGATGGGGGTGCTCAATGGCTTTTACGCTATACCATTCACGGGCGCCGTCGTGAAATGGGCTTGGGTGCCTTAAGAGATGTTTCTTTAAAACAAGCCCGTGAATGTGCAACTGGGTGGCGTTCTGTTTTACGTGAGGGTCGCGACCCCATTAAAGAACGTGACAAACAAAAGCGTGAGGCAATGCGCAATCTTCATTACTTAAAAGATATTGCTCTCGATGCTTTTGAAAGTCGTAAAGCTGAACTCAAACATGATGGTAAAAATGGTGAGTGGTTTTTACCTTTAAAGCTTCATATTCTCCCTAAATTAGGCTGCCTACCGGTTTCAGAGATTACACAAACTGATATACGCAATACACTTGCTCCTATCTGGCATGCAAAACCTGGTGTTGCTTATAAAGCTCTAACTCGTCTTAATCTTTGTCTCAAACATGCTGCTGCCTTGGGTTTGGATGTTGATTTGCAAGCAACAGAAAAAGCAAAAGCTCTCTTAGGGAAACAACGCCATAAAGTTACGAATAGACCAGCAATGGATTGGAAAGAGATACCGGCTTTTTATAAAACACTTTGCGAAACAACAAGCATAAAATGTCTGGCTTTGCGTCTGCTTATTCTTACAGGGGTTCGTACATATTCTTTGCGTCATATCCATAAAGATCAAGTTGATGGAGATATATGGACCATCCCTGCTGAGAATATGAAAGGAAGGCTTGATACTACAACAGAGTTTCGCGTGCCTCTCTCAACAGAAGCATTGGAAATTTTGAAACAAGCACGTCCTCTCTCTCGCAATGATTTCTTCTTTTCTGCAAAAGGTCGTGGTCCCCTTGCTGCCAATTGCATGTCAATCTACATGAAAAAAATTGGACTTGAAGCATGCCCGCATGGTTTTCGGTCTAGTTTACGCGATTGGTTAGCAGAAACAACAGATGCCCCTTTTGAGGTAGCAGAAACCATTCTAGGTCATACGGTCGGGGGTAAAGTAGAACGTGCTTACCGTCGTACGGACTATTTAGAGCAGCGCCGTGTTTATATGGATAAATGGGCGGCTTATGTTACAGGTCAATCTTAAAAGATGGGGTTTTGTACCCCATCATTCCTTCATTATCTGTGGATAACTTTCTCTCTTCGTTCTCTCATTTTTGCTCAATAAGATTCATAAATTATCAAATGAGAAAATACATCATAAATGACTGTTTTTTATGATTAAACTTACTTTGCAATCTCAATAAAATATGGTTAATAAATACTTATGATTTGTTAATATTTTTTTAGATTGAAAGGATTTAGTTATGACTGAACATGATGTTCTTCTTACAGACCGTGAAAGTGCACAATTATTGCATATAAGCGTTTCAACATTCCGTCGCCATGTCACCAATGGATCTTTACCAAAACCCTTAAAGTTTGGTTCTTTATCACGTTGGTTAAAATCGGATCTGATGGATGTGATTGAAAAAGCCAAAACGCAACGTCAACATCTCAGTGATGTGGCATAAAAAAACCTTGTCACGTAAGGACGGACAAGGCTTTCTCAAACTATCACGAATTAAAAATAGCAAAATCCGTCCTGTGACGCAACGTCTAAGGGACAAGAAAAATGTATCATTTTATAAATGCTCGGGGCATTACAAATGCCTTGCGGGGTGTCTGGCATGGTGCTTATGGACTTGCACGCTGCCCTGCTCATGATGATCAAGTGCCTAGTTTATCTCTTGCCAATGGAAATGATGGGCGGCTCTTGCTTTATTGTTATGCCGGCTGCTCTTTTAGAGAGATCATACAAGCTCTCAAGAATATTGGTCTTATCGATACACAAACATGTTTTGATAAAGCTTATGATTATAGGTTCTCTCTCTCAAAACAGCTTTGTTCTGAAGATAAAACAGCAAAACAGAAAGCAGAGAGAGCTCAAAAAATTTGGAAGCAAAGTCAACCAATTAAAGACACTTTAGCAGAGCTTTATTTACGCAAGCGGGGGATCACTTGTAACCTGCCTCCCTAGTTTACGCTTTCACGATAAATGCCCTCATCCCTCTGGGAAAAATATCCCCGCGTTGGTGGCTCATGTGGAGGGCTCTGCCTCCTTTGCAATCCATAGAACCTTTTTACAAGACAATGGATGCAAAACAGAACAGTTACCA
>NZ_JBTTDI010000026.1:0-5000 GCF_055796185.1 Bartonella sp. P12B
CACCCTTATTGTTTTAATGGAGAGACTCTTTTAGCGCGGACCCTTTGACGTATAACACTGATTGTATTTCCGTTTCTCCTATGTTTTCTTTTTTTGCATATTTTATTATTGTCATCTCCACGATGGTTTATAAGCATAGTATTTTTTATATTAAGTATCAGAATACTGAAGGAAGGTCATGAACAATATGGTGAGCGGCAAACTGTCCTTTCAAACTTACTGGCAAAATTTATTGGGAATATATTCTTCACACGCACGAGTTTAATTGAATCCCCTGTCTTTTTCTTGTGTAGTTTCCAGTGCATGAAGTTGTTTTAGAGAGGAAGGGATACTTTTTCCATTAATTATAAGCCTTTTGAATGGTTCACTGGCTTTATCATTTTAATTGCTCCTTCTCTTAAAACAAAGATATAAACGTTGTACAAAAAGTGAACTGTAAAGAGGTACATCCGCGTATTACGAATAAATTTTGCAAGATCTCATCCATAAATTATTTCACGTTTTCATTATTAGAATTGCAGTTTATACGGGCTACTCTCGTTTATAAAGAGGGACTTTATAGGGAAGGACAAGTTTTAGTGTTCTCTCATTCTATGATTTTTTTGGTTTACTATGAATAACTCTTATTTTAATGTCATTTCTACACATGCAAAAAAGTATGTTCAGGAGATCCACTGGAGCCAAGAGAGATGTGAGGGATTCCCTTTCAAGACGGCGCCTCCCCTAACAGAGAGGCTACAGTACATGTGAGATCAAGAAAGAGAAGCAGCGTTTAGGTTGAACCCTTGAGAAGTTTTTATGGGCTTTGATTGTATCCTTCTACACTCTTTTTCTGCTCTTATTGTTTCAGGGGGCATGCTGTTTGGTTGCGTGTTTTACAGCTATCGAACAATTTACGAGAGGGCTTTGGCTTGTTTTAAAACTGTTTAGATATTTTTTGAGCAGTCAATGGTAATCACAACGCTTTAATGGCAAGGTTTATAATGCTCTTCATTGAGTAAGAGGTCCGCGATAATTGACTTTCAACCTGTATTTTTCTACCAACATTCGTGTATATTGGCTTTATGGGAGCAGATTTTGTCGATATGAAGATTTGAATGCAATTTTAAAGGATGCCCGTTTGACCAGAGCGCCGTTATGCGTTTGTGCGGAACCGGTAAGGTGCTGGATCACGTATTAGGGCGAATGGAAGGATGTGATGGGTATGACGAGTGGCGATCTGTACTTTCAGACTTACTAGAAAAGTTTATTGGGAATATTCTTCACACTTAATGATTGAATTTAGGCGTCTCTTTTTTTGTGTATGCTCAGTGCGTGAGATGAGCTTAGGGAGAAGGGGAGCTCTATTGTTGCTTTATAAGCGCTTTTGTTGGTTTTGCAGTTTTGTGGTTTCACTCTTGTCTGTTTGGCAACGGCTATGGGGCTTTTAGAAACCGAAAGCTATTATTTCTCCTATAGGTGTTTAGATGTTTCAGTTTTTTCATTTTCTGTATTGGTATAATGGTTATAGGGCTATTTTCTGTTTTGTATTGACGAGCAGCTTGCACCAGCGATACAAGCCTTTTTCTTGGGTAGTTTTCCAGTGCATGAGATTGTTTTAGAGAGCATTTTTGATTTTAAAGCGATTTTTGTTATTTGCGCTCTTTATGGAGTTTGGAAGGGGGGGGAAGGATTGAGAATTTAAGGCTGGTTGCGGGGGCAGGATTTGAACCTGCGGCCTTCAGGTTATGAGCCTGACGAGCTACCGGGCTGCTCCACCCCGCGTCATTGAGGATATAATAAGAGTGATTTTTTGTCGACGTCTTATTTTATTCAATTTTATTAATTTTTGTTTTGTTTATTTTGTTTGAGAAGACTATTCTATGCGCTTAGCAGACCTGGCGGCGACTTACTCTCCCGTGCCTTAAGACAAAGTACCATCAGCGCTGGAGCGTTTCACGATCGAGTTCGGGATGGGATCGGGTGCGTTCACTCCGCCATAACCACCAAGTCAGCGAAGAGCATAGAAATTTAGAGAAGCTGTTTTTTCTGTATTGTTTTGTTTATTTTGGATTTTGGTTGAATGGATATAGGAAATGGGAACGATCAAGTCGATCGAACGATTAGTATCAGTAAGCTTCATGTGTTACCACACTTCCACACCTGACCTATCAACGTGGTGGTCTACCACGGTTCTCAGGGAATACTCGTTTTCAGGTGAGTTTCCCGCTTAGATGCCTTCAGCGGTTATCTCGTCCGTATATAGCTACCCTGCTATGCGGCTGGCGCCACAACAGGTCCACCAGAGATACGTCCATCCCGGTCCTCTCGTACTAGGGACAGGTCCTGTCAATATTCCAACACCCACGGCAGATAGGGACCGAACTGTCTCACGACGTTCTGAACCCAACTCACGTACCGCTTTAAATGGCGAACAGCCATACCCTTGGGACCTGCTCCAGCCCCAGGATGCGATGAGTCGACATCGAGGTGCCAAACAACCCCGTCGATATGGACTCTTGGGGGTCATCAGCCTGTTATCCCCGGCGTACCTTTTATCCGTTGAGCGATGGCCCTTCCACACGGGACCACCGGATCACTATGACCGTCTTTCGACTCTGCTCGACTTGTCAGTCTCACAGTCAGGCAGGCTTATGCCATTGCACTCAACAAACGATTTCCGACCGTTTTGAGCCTACCATCGCGCGCCTCCGTTACTCTTTAGGAGGCGACCGCCCCAGTCAAACTACCCACCATACACTGTCCCGAATCCGGATAACGGACTGCGGTTAGACATCCATATCGGTAAGGGTGGTATTTCAAGGATGACTCCACAAAGGCTAGCGCCCCTGCTTCGAAGTCTACCACCTATCCTACACATACAGACACAAATGCCAGTGTAAAGCTATAGTAAAGGTGCACGGGGTCTTTCCGTCTAACCGCAGGAACCCCGCATCTTCACGGGGAGTTCAATTTCACTGAGTCTACGTTGGAGACAGCGGGGAAGTCGTTACGCCATTCGTGCAGGTCGGAACTTACCCGACAAGGAATTTCGCTACCTTAGGACCGTTATAGTTACGGCCGCCGTTTACTGGGGCTTCAATTCAATGCTTGCACATCTCCTCTTAACCTTCCAGCACCGGGCAGGCGTCAGACCCTATACGTCGTCTTGCGACTTCGCAGAGCCCTGTGTTTTTGGTAAACAGTCGCTACCCCCTGGTTTGTGCCACCCACTAACGGTTGCCCGCTAAAGGGTCACGCTTCTTCCGAAGTTACGCGTGCAATTTGCCGAGTTCCTTCAACGTAGTTCTCTCAAGCGCCTTAGTATTCTCTACCAGTCCACCTGTGTCGGTTTCGGGTACGGTCTATATGTGGGAGCTATTTCCTGGAACTGCTTCACTGCAAGATCAATCCAATAAGACCTTACAATATACGCAATCCGTCACTACCCACAGGTCCACGAATATTAACGTGGTTCCCATCGACTACGCCTTTCGGCCTCGCCTTAGGGGCCGACTCACCCTGCTCAGATTAACTTTAAGCAGGAACCCTTGGACTTTCGGCGAGGGAGTCTCTCACTCCCTTTATCGTTACTCATGTCAGCATTCTCACTTCCGATACCTCCAGGAGCTCTCACGAGTCTCCCTTCACAGGCTTACGGAACGCTCCGCTACCACTTACTCATAAGAGTAAATCCACAGCTTCGGTGTATGGCTTTAGCCCCGTTACATTTTCGGCGCGAGGACCCTTATTTAGACCAGTGAGCTGTTACGCTTTCTTTAAATGGTGGCTGCTTCTAAGCCAACATCCTGGTTGTTTTGGGATCTTCACATCCTTTCCCACTTAGCCATAACTTGGGGACCTTAGATGGTGGTCAGGGTTGTTTCCCTCTCCACGACGGACGTTAGCACCCGCCGTGTGTCTGCTAGTTAGTTCTTCCAGGTATTCGGAGTTTGGTTAGGTTTGGTAATCCGGTGAGGACCCCTAGCCCATCCAGTGCTCTACCCCCTGGAGAATTCGACTAACGCTCTACCTAAATAGATTTCGCGGAGAACCAGCTATTTCCGAGTTTGATTGGCCTTTCACCCCTAGCCACAAGTCATCCCAATCTATTGCAACAGATACGGGTTCGGCCCTTCAGTAAGTGTTACCTTACCTTCAGCCTGCTCATGGCTAGATCACTCGGTTTCGGGTCTAATCCAACGAACTGAACGCCCTATTCAGACTCGCTTTCGCTACGCCTACACCTACCGGCTTAAGCTTGCTCGTTAGACTAAGTCGCTGACCCATTATACAAAAGGTACGCCGTCACCCAGAACGTATCTTGGGCTCCGACTGTTTGTAGGCATTCGGTTTCAGGTACTATTTCACTCCCCTTGTCGGGGTACTTTTCACCTTTCCCTCACGGTACTGGTGCGCTATCGGTCATGCACGAGTACTTAGGCTTGGATCGTGGTCGACCCATGTTCAGACAGGATTTCACGTGTCCCGCCCTACTCTAGGACTTAAATCAGAGTTACGTATACGGGACTATCACCCACTTTGGTACGACTTTCCAATCGTTTCTACTTTTCTAAATTTAAGCCACTGGCCTGGTCCGCGTTCGCTCGCCACTACTAACGGAGTCTCGTTTGATGTCCTTTCCTACAGGTACTTAGATGTTTCAGTTCCCTGCGTTTGCTTCTTACACCCTATTTTATTCAGGTGTAGATACCTTTATATGACGACTAGAAATTTAAACTGTTTTTTACAAAACAGCTTAATTTTTCTAGCCATCAAAGGTGGGTTGCCCCATTCGGAAATCTACGGATCAAAGGGTATTCGCACCTCCCCGTAGCTTATCGCAGCGTATCACGTCCTTCATCGCCTGTGCATGCCAAGGCATCCACCAAATGCCCTTAAGACACTTGATCGTTCTCATTGCCAATATTCATTTACTGTTTATCTTGTGCAAAACAAACAAAAATATCAGCAGAAAAGACCAGCTTCTCGAGATATATTCAATGGCGCGGTTAAGCTTC
>NZ_JBTTDI010000027.1:0-8017 GCF_055796185.1 Bartonella sp. P12B
ACCGTGAAGGTCGGAGCAGTCCATTTACCACCTTCATACTGAGCAGCACCACCTAAAGACTTCGCAACACTCTCCCCTAGACTATGAAGCTGGGAACCATTGATGGCCTCAATTGAATCTTTAGAGATTGTTCCATCCATCACACCAGAAATAGTGCGATTGCCATTACTCTTGTTTTGAAGATTGATTACAGTGCCACCTGTTTCCTTACCGATGGCAATAGGATCTCCATCTTTATCTTGTTTAACAAGGCTATCACTAACCACTCTACCAATCTGCTTATTAAGCTCATTTTTAACATTCGTAATAGAATTGCCAACTCCAGCCAATGCATCAGCTACATTGCTATAACTTTCATCTTTAGATTCAATACCATCTTCCTTGACGGTCTTAACTGTAAACTTTGGAGCAGTCCATTGACCATTCTCATACTTAGCACCACCTCCAAAATAGGTTGCAACCATGTCGCCCATTGAATAAAGCTGAGAACCATTGACAGCATCTGTTGAATCTTTCGCAATGTTACCATTAGCAAGAGACGTAATCTTACTATTCGTTTTTGCCTTATCTTTTCCGTGCTTGGCTACAAAAGCGCCTTCATCATCACCCCATAATAATGCATCACCTTGAACTTCTTGCGTAATATTAGTGATTTTTTCTTCAAACTGCTTAACCTCATTAGACAAATGAGTGTTTACATTCTTGACATTTGCATCAAGTCCTTCAAAGGCTGAACCGACATTATCATAGCTTGTCGTGCTTACCGTACCATCTTCAGTAATACTAGATAATTTATAAGTTGGCACTGTAAATGCGCCGTTTCTAGACGTAGTGCCTCCACCTAAAATCTTAACAAGATCCTGAGACATTGCATCAATTTGTTTACCATTAACAACATCATGAGAATTTTTTTCAATCTTACCGTCACCAACATTATGGAGTCCAACAGGAGCGGAACCTTTACCTTTCCCAAAAGTCACACTGCTGTAATTAGTTGCACCATCTGAACCCCTGTCGTAGAGAACCACCGCAGAATCTTCAGACTGAAGAGTATCGGAAAGATTCTTCAAACTTTTATCAAGCTGGTCTTTGTTAACCGCTTCATTACCTTTCACCGCTTCCTTAACGCCAGAAAGCGTTCTATCCTCTTTATCCTTGTTCGTTATATTGATTTCTGTGCCGCTCGTTTCTTTACCAACAGTGATAAAAGCCGTTTTATCATCCTGTTTAACAAGACTATCTCCTACTACTTTGCTAATCTCCTTGTTCACTTCGTTATGAATATTCGTGATAGAACTATTAACGGCAGAAAATGCATCTGTTACAGTATTATATTTTTCTTCTGTCGAATTGCCTGCATCATCAAATTTCTTAATCGTAAAACTTGGAGCTTTCCAATTGCCTTTTTCATCATATCCAATACCAGCACCAAAATAACCAGCTAGCTTATTACTCATAGAGTAAAACTGTGAACCATTTACGGCATCCGTTGAACTAGCAGAAATATCTCCATTCTGAAGAGATGTAAGCTTGCTATTGGTTTTTGTTTCCCCATGCGTTGCTATAAATGCATTTTTCGTCTTATCCCACAACAAAGCGTCACCTTGAACAGTGGTAATTTCATTCTTAATCTCCTGAGTAATGTCATTCTTAACATTCGTAATTTCATTCTTAACATTTGTAAATGAATTACCTACTCCGGCAAATGCAGTTGCTACATCATGATAATCTTTATCTTCTGTCTTACCATCTTCATTAACAATTTTAACCTTGAATGTAGGTACTGTCCATGTTCCTTTTGATCCATCATAGTTAGCACCACCACCTAAGTAGCTCGCAAAATTCTTATTTGTCTCAAAAAGCTGAGAACCATTTACTGCCTCTTTTGACTTCTCAGTAACATTTCCATTACCAACATTACGCAAAGAAACAGTACCATCACTCGGATTTCCAAAAGTCACACTGCTTTTTTTAGCTTTGCGAGCTGATCTCGTAAATGCAAGAGCATCTTCTGAAACCTCTTCCTCATCATAAAAAACTGCTACAGAACGCACGTCATCAATATCTTTAGAAAGTTTATCTACATTTTCGTCAAGCTGACCTTTATTAACTGCTTCATTGGCTTTATCTGCCTTCTTTACACCAGAAAGCGTTCTATCTTTACTATTTTGGTCAGCAATAGTGATTGTATTCCCGTGTTTTTCTGCACCAATTTTTATTATTTGACTATCGTCATCCCACTTAACAAGGCTATCACCTTTTACAGTAGTAATCTCATTGTTAATCTGTTTTGTAATCTCATTTTTAACATTCGTGAAAGATGCACCAACATCAGCTAAAGCTTCAGCTACAGTACCATACTTCTTCTCTTCAGAATTGCCATCGGCCTTAACTATATTAACTTTAAAATCAGGCTTGCTCAAAGTTCCATTCTCGTATTTAGCTCCACCGCCAAAATAAGATGCAACTGTGCTACCAAGAGAGTGAAGCTGAGAACCATTTACGGCGTCCGTTGAACTAGCGGAAATATCTCCATTCTGAAGAGATGTAATCTTACTATTACTCTTCACACCATCATCAACATGCTGCGCTACAAAGGCATCCTTAGTCTTATCCCACAACAAAGAATCATGGGCAACATTTTCAGATACTTCTTTAATGCGCTGATTTACATTCTTGATATTTATATCAAGACCGGAAAAAGCCGTTCCAACACCTTGAAAAGAACTCTCTGTTACAACTCCATCTTTAGCAATGTACGATAATTTATAGCTTGGCTGTGTAAGAGCTCCCTCTTTAAAGGATGCTTCTCCACCTAAAAACTTAGCAATATCCTCACCAATTTTGTTAACCTGACCACCCGTGATTGCATCATGTGAACCATTAGCAATATTACCATCAGCAACATTATGAAGACCTACAGATGTAGAACCCTTGCCCTTACCCAAAGTTACATTTGTATAATCAATTTCATCTTTTTCTTTTTTATCATAATGAACAACAGCTGATTCATCAGACTGAAGACTGTTGGAAAGCTTCGCTAAACTGTCATCAAGTTGACCTTTATTAACAGCTTCATTATTTTGTGTTGCGGCCTTCACACCAGAAAGTTTTCTATCCCCTTTGTCCTTATTTGCGATATTGATTTCATCACCTTCTGATTTAGCGCCAATAGTGAGATGATGCGTTGTTTTGTCTTGCTGAACAAAGCTTTCACTTTCCACTTTGTTAACTACATCATTAACCTGTTCAGTCAATTTCTGCTGTACATTTATGATAGAGCTACCAACTCCCGCAAATGCATCCGCTACAGTATCATACTTCTTTTCTTCAGAATTGCCATCATTCTTAACTATAGTAACTTTAAAATCAGGTTTACTCCATTTGCCATCTTCATACTTAGCACCACCACCTAAATAAGTCGCAACATCGCTACCCAATGTATGAAGCTGAGAACCATTTACAGCATCCGTTGAACTAGCAGAAATATCTCCATTCTTAAGAGAAGTAATCTTACTGCTGTCCTTATTTTTTCCGTGTTTGGTTACAAATGCATTATCAGAATCGCTCCACAATAAAGCATCGCCTTGAACAGTGGTAATTTCATTCTTAATCTCTTGGGTGATTTCATTCTTAACATTCGTAATTTTATTATCGACATTCTTAAATGAATTACCCACACCAGCAAAAGCAGCCGCTACATCATTGTAGGTAGAATCAAAGACACCACCACCATCTTTAACAGTCTGAACCTTGAAACTAGGAGCAGTCCATTTACCTTCCTTATACGCAGCACCACCTCCTAAATAAGATGCAACCTCACTGCCCAATGTATGAAGCTGAGAGCCATTTACAGCATCATGTGAATTTTCAGCAATATTACCATTGCCAACATTATGTAAAGAAACAGTGCCGGTCTTTAAATCACCAAAAGTCACGCTCTTCTTATTAACTTTACGGGCTGATTTCGTAAATGCAAGGGTATCTTCTGAAACCTCTTCCTCATCATAAAGAACTGCTACAGAACGCACGTCATTAATATCTTTAGAAAGTTTATTTACATTCTTGTCAAGTTGACCTTTGTTAACGGCTTCATTCTGATTTTGCGCATCCTTAATACCAGAAAGCGTTCGAACCTCACCAGCCTTATTAGCGATATTGATTACACTGCCATTCTCTTTCGAACCAATCGTAATATTACCTGTTTTTATATCATGCTGAATAAGGTTGTTTTCTGTAACATTAGTGATCTGTGTATTAATATTTTCGACCGCATCGTTAATTTGTTTTGTGAATTTTTTCTGAACATTCGTGAAAGCAGTATCAACACCTTCAAAAGCACCGGCAACATCATGGTAAGTCTTTTCTTGAGAGTTACCATCACCATCAACAATATTAAGTTTAAATGTTGGAGCACTCATTGTACCATTCTTATATTCAGCGCCACCACCTAAAGATTTTGCAACTTCTGTACCCATTTTATGAAGCTGACCACCTGTAATAGCATCCGTTGAATTTGTAGAAATGTCACCATCCTGAAGAGATGTAAGCTTGCTATTTGTTTTTCTTTCCGTTTCGCCATGCGTTGCAACAAAGGCCTTTTTTTCTTCACTCCATGACAAAGCATTTTGATCAACCTTTTGGACAATCTCCTCATGGATTTTCGTAACGGAATTTTCTACTTCGGTAATTTTATTATTAACACTCGTAAAAGAACTATCGACACCTGCAAAGGCAGATCCAACATCATTATACTGTTGATTTTGTACAGTATAGGTCGGCGCTGTACCTCCAAGAACATTTGCCTCACCACCCAAATATTTCGATATTTTACTATCAAGAGAGGATATATCACTGTTTGCTTTGGTTATATCAGTAGCATTCTTCTTAATCGTAATATTAGCTTCTTCAATAGCATTTTTATTTTGGGTTACATTAGTGTTCGTTGCAAAAAGCTGTGAACCTGTTACCGCTTCATTTGAATCTGCTAAAAGTGCACCATCTCTTATGCCAGTAAGTGTACGCTTTTCTTTATTCTTATTGGCAATATCAATTTTATCGCCATCCGTTTCCCCACCAATCGTGACATGCTTCGTATTAGCATCTTGTTTTACAAAACTACTGGCTTCTAATTGTTCGATCTTTTTTTCAGCTGTCTTTAACTGTGCAACATTTACCGCATCAGTATCTGCACTTCCAGCCGCTACATCTGTAACCTTTTTACTGCCAGCAGAAACACCCGCCGTGGTCACCTTCGGGCCATCACTAATTACTAAGCCTGCTTTATCTAAAGAAACTTTTCCTAATTTCACACTATCAAGCGTAAGATCCTTTGCAAGATCAAATATTACCTTATTGCCCTCTGTAGCTCTTGCAATGTCACTGTTGCCTTTTGCAATCTTTAAATTGCTGCTTCCTGCAGAAAAGTCTATCGCATTCTCTGAGTCTAAGCTAACGCTCGTGGAATCTTTACCGTCAACAGTGAATTTCCACCCCCCCACTACCATTTCCCTTAATTCTTTTAACTGAGCAACATTCACAACATCTGTATCTTCAGAACCAGCAGCAACACCTGTAATCTGTCGTGTTTTTCCACCTTCAACATTCCCAACACTAAGTGCTGCTAAGCCACTTTCCCAAACATGATTGCCTGCTGTTTTTGCTTTACCTGTTAGAGGATTATAACCCAAAATACCACTTTCACGATTAGATACAGAATATGCTCCCAAAGCTACAGCCTCTTCAAGAGTAGCCTTTGCTTCCGTACCAATGGCAACAGCACTCTTAGCACCTTCTTCAACAAGAGATTTGATCCCTATCGCCAGTGAATTTTCAGCTTTCGCAGTTGCAAGTCCACCAAATGCAAGAGCAGATATAGCAGATGCTTCTGATCCTATACCAATAGCAATACTTGCTTGGTCCTTTGCAAGCGCAGAAACACCAAAGGCTATCGCTCCCCCTCCTTTTGCTGTCGCACCAGCACCAAAAGCCGTTGAATAATTACCCGAAGCATAAGACCCACACCCTGTCGCAAAAGAATAAACACCAAAAGCCCGAGGCAGAATATTCGTAACACCACCAGTAAGCCCCCCCATATATCCACTATTAGCTCCAGCCTGACCATTACCAGTCCACGGAATCTGCTGCGTCATAGAACCATAAGGAGTGCGATTAGAAAACACTTTATTGGTGACAAATCTATCATATTGCGTCTCCGCACTTAGCCCAGTACCTCCTTGCAGCAAAGTTCCATCGCGACCAACAATTCTATCCACCCCACAGTAATCATCGTCACCGGCAAAAACAATGCTTCCATGGCTACCAAAAGGATAAGCTACATTAGGAGAATTATCATTGCGGATAATTGCCCCTGTTATCGACAGATTGGAAGAAAAAACAGGAGAAACACTTGATAAAAGTATTGCCATTGCAGTTCCTAACGCAACAGCTTTAATCGAAGATGACTGAACAGGAAAATAACTTAAAACTGTGGTATGTAATTTACGCATAACAAATGTCCTAATGAGAACTAAAAAAATAAAATAAAACATAAAAAAGACACATTTATCTCTTAGAGGTGTTTTAGCTTTGATGTTTTTTAAAGAAAAAAGATCTATTCATTTGGGTAGTTTTTATAGAGTACAGTTTATGAGGAGTTTTAAATCTCAGAAAGAGGTAGAGTGGTCTTAGATGGAAAGCTATAAAAGAGGGATCATTTAGTTATTCCTTATAGATTTTAGGACTCCTGTGTTTTCCATCAGACATTTTTCGATTGCTGTTTTATTGCAGAGTAAATGAAATGAGTTTTCTTTTGACCTCAAAGTATTTTGTATTTTGAAGAAAGGTTTCTTTATTCGTTTCTTACATTTCTTAAATACAATGGTTTTGATAATTTTATAAAAGGAATTAGCTACCCCCTCTGAGTATATTGCAGTGTTTTCTTGCTAAGAATCAATTCTCTTGCTAAGAATCATTGTAAGTGGATCTTGTGTAACATTATATAAGTAAAATAGCAAGAAAATATTACCAATGACGTTTAAGATGTGTTCTTATAAGGTGTGATATTTATTTTATTAATAGTTAAATTATAAAGTAGTTTTATATTTATAATTCAATGACAAGTGCTCTTAGATATTCAGAAATTCTTTCTTTTGTTGTATAAAATAAGAGAAAAGAATGTGGTGTTGTTTTTTATTTCTTTATTTTTACCTTAACAAAATCTTCCAGTGTTGTAATAATATCTTATACTTGACCATTTACATGGTTTTTAATGTTAGATACTTTCTGGTTCACTTCTCAAAGTGAACATTCATTCACAAATTCTTTCACATTTTCTTATAATTTACTATCCGCTACATGAATAAGCTTATTATCTTGTCCATTATGACGACCGTCATAACCTCTCTCTGTCTTATTCCAATTTAATCTATTCGATGAAACATTCTGGGCAATAGCATTAATGATGCAATTCAAATTTGGTTTTATTCCCATAAGTTTCAAACCAGCTTCCGATACCTAACTGTATTATACCATGAAGAGACTTTCGATTTTACAAAACATAATATGATGATTTTCATTTCCTGTTATGATGATCTGTATCTATAACAACCTCTCGACTGTTTTCTAAATTTTTAGAAAATTTATTCATCAATATTTTTCAAAATCCTTTTATGTGGTCTTTATATTAAGAAAAGTTCATGTTTTTCTGATGCTTAATTTTTTTTACAGTTTAAACGATTTTTTGCCCTTGTTTGAATTAAACAAGGGCAAATTGAATTATAAAAAGGATTAATTCAGGGTTAAATTAAGTCCAACACCTACCCCCCAATGACCACCGGCACTGGTTGCGGCTATGTTAGTGCGAATTTTTCCATCTTCAGAGGTATAACCAGCACCAAAAGAAAAAGCAGATTGACTACGCCATATACCACTACCCAATGAAACACTAAATTTCCCAGGATTGTCGTTATAGCGTAAGCTAGAGACCGCCAAACCAATAGCGGCTGCTTGTCTCGCC